>JAYWIH010000122.1:0-10352 GCA_043789005.1 Sphingobacteriales bacterium | reverse complement strand
CGCATTGCAAACCCGAAATCCCACCATTCCGGCACTGGGGGCATCCACTTTCACGTTCAGTTGCCGGTCAAACGGGTTGGGTGCGGCCCCGAACAGGGAAACCCCGGTTTGCTGCACCGAAACCACCTTGCTGTAGGAAAACTTCCCATCCAGATCCACTTGCTTGAGCCGGTAATAGGCATTGCCGGGAAGCGGTTGCGGGTCGGTGAACCGGTAGGTGCGCACCGCCGAACTGTTTCCGCCACCCGCTACCCGGCCAATGTCATTGAATGCCTGTCCGTCGGGGCTGCGCTGAATCAGGAAATAATCGTTTTCCGTTTCGGTGGCGGTGCCCCAATCCAGATTCACGCCACCCGCGCCGGGCTGGGCACGGAACCAAAGCAGGCTCACGGGCAAGGCTACGAAAATGCTGGCACTGAGGCGGCTGGTGCAGTTGGTGGCTTGGGTGATGTCGGTCACTTGCACGTAGAAGTTACTGTTGGCGGTGACTGGAACTGATGTCAAGCTGACTGTTGAGCCGCTGAGGGTTGAGTTCACCGCCGCGCTGGCATCGGCATTGGTCGCATTGTCTTTCAATTGGTACCGGAACCCGTTGTTAGTGTTGGCCACATCCACGGTGGCGGTGCCGCCGCTGGAAACCGTGGCACTGGAGGTGACGGTATTGTTGTTGGGCGGGTTGGCATTGACCGTGATGGACACCGAGCCGGACAGCAGGTTGTTGCAAGTGGGCAGCGGGATTTTCAATGCCGACACCAGCACGGTCTGGTTGGAGGTGAACGTGAACGACTGGAACGTGAGCGTGCCGCCCGTGCCCAGCAGCGAGGTGCTCAGGTTGCCGGTGTTTGCGCCGTTGCGCAATATGTAGATCACCCCAGGTTCCGAATTCAGCACTTGCACTTGTGCGCTGGTGCTTTCGCATATCTGGCTGGCAATTGCGTTGAGCGTGCGGTCGCCGGGAGCCGCGCAGGCAACGGTGGTACCGGCGGAGGGCGTGCTTTCGTTGCGTCCGGTTTCGGTGGCGGTGGCCGTGAGCACGCCGCCCGCGTACAAGTCGAAATTGGCCGCACTCAGGCCCGCAAGCGACCAATTGCCACCCGAAACGGTAGTGCTGCCAAGCAATACCCCGTCAATGTACACCTTGATAACTGTTCCATTCGGTGAGCCGGAAGTGCCGGTTACGGTGGTGCCGCCTTCTGTATATGTACCCGTAATTACCGGGATGACGGTGGTGGCCGCAATTACGGTAACCGTATTGGAATCAGGGCTTGGGTCTTTGCCCACAGCCGTGGCGGTGGCTTTAAAGGAGTTACCGGCGACAAGCGCGGCAATGCCGGTAAGCGTCCAAGTTCCGCCCGCCTGCACGGTGGTGGTACCGATGCTGGTTCCGTTTCTGAACACGGTTATTGTTGTGCCAACCGCTTCGGTGGAAGTACCCGATACCGAGGTGGCTCCCACGTTGAGCGAGCTGTTCACTACCGGCGCGGCACTGGGCAAACTCACCACCCTGGCTGCGGATGCCACCGACTGGCATTGTCCGCTGGCTATGGCCCTGGCCGTAATGCTCTGTCCCGATGCAAAAGTGAGGCCGCTGATGGTCCAAGCTCCCGAACCGTTGGCCGTGATGGTGCCGATTAAGGTGGTGCCTGCATACAAATAGACGCGATAATTGTTGCCTGCGATACCGGCAACAGATGTGGTCAATGTAGTGATTGGGTTGGTAGTAATAGTTGGCACAGCGACCGTAGTGGTCGTGGAGCAACCGCTATAGCCAGAACACAAAGGCGTTGAAGGGAGCGATTCGCATCTTCCTGTAGCCTCTACCGTGGCTGTCCAACTGCCGCAGGGCAGGCAATTGCCAGTGCCACAATTGCCGTATGTCCATGCGCCAACCGCAATGGTGGTTTGCTGAGCCACAAAAACCCCATCCTTATAGAAGCGAAGTACGGAGCCGATAGGTTCGGTCGTACTTCCATCCAATCCTTTGTTGCCACTGCCGAAGACAACGCCTGTAGGAGCCGGCGAACACGTTGAACCCACCACTACGGCATTGGAAACCAAAGACACCGATTTGCCGGTGGCCGTAGCGGTGGCCGTTACCGAAACACCGCTGGCAAGTGCGCCGAGTCCGGCAAGTGTCCACGTGCCGCCGGTAACCGTGGCGGTTCCCACGGATGCGCCATTGACAAAAACCGTGATGAGAGTGCCGTTGGGTTCGGATGATGTGCCCGACACCGACGTGGCTCCGGCCGCTATCGGGCCGCCAACCGTGGGCACAGCCGAGCGGGGCGCGGGAAACGAGCCGCCCGAACCGATGCTGGACAACGATGTGGCTACGGCTCCCGTGATGATTGCCGTCCACGCACTTTCCAAGTTGCGGTTGTAGGCATTGTCGTCCACGCCCGCAATATCGGAGATGGGGCCTTGCAGGGCACTTTGCGTGCTGATTACGGTGTTGGCTGCCATGCGGATGGGTGTGGCCGCAGTGAATCCCGAAATGCCGGCGGTGATGACCGAAAAAGGCATATAGAAGTCGTAGAAGTAGTCCGCATTGCCGCAATTGGTGGTGTGGGCGATGGATTTCTGGGCATAATCGGCATACGCCAGCGTGGTGACGGGGGCACCGGGCGAAGCCAGTCCGTCCACGTTGTAGAGCCGCACGCCTTGGTTGGTCACCAATTCAATCTCCACCTCAAAGCCCGGATTGCCCGCCACGTAATTGGGGTCAGCATTGGCTCCGGTGCTGCCGAACCGGTTGTCGGTATCAATCAAAATGCTGTATCCTTTTGAGTTGGGTGCGTAGCCGCTCAGCCGGAAACGGAACATGAGGTTGCCCGAAGCGTCCAGGTAAGACGCAACCGGATCATTGCCCGGAGCATCCGCAAAGTCGGTGAAGCCGCAATTCGGGCCCGACGAAACATCCGAAGTGGGTTCCGGACCGGGCACGGTCAGGGGTTTGAAAGGGATTTCGCTTTCGGCAATGTCATTGGCCGAAAAGCCCGCCGTGTTGGCCGAAACGTAGCCGTCGCCGTTGGGATCCAGTACGGTTTTTCCGGCAGCGGACGCGGATTTTACAATGAGGCCCTTGGTTTGCGCTTGGCTGGCGAAAGCCAGCAGCAAGGAGACGGGGATGAGAAAGAAGGTTTTCCTGGCGCGTAAGGCCATTTTCAGGTAAGATAGATAGACAGGCATAGGGGTAAAGTTATTTTGACATGCGTGATTGGGGTTTTGGATAATTGAAAGATTAAGTGGTGGGCAAAGGTCTGTGTTTTAGGCTATGCCGCAAAACGGATTTTGCGGTTTGGGCTGTGAAGTAAGGTAACCGGCAATAAGTCAGGACTTTCGCCCGAACTGGTTGTGGGTGTTTTTCACCGGCAACGGCAGGTTCCCCCCACGCAATTGTAATCGCCTTGCGAATGTTTTCGTCCGCAAGCCAAAGTCCTGCAAGCATCAAACAGCCAGGCACACCACAACCGGTGAAAACACCAAACCCGCATTTGGATTCAGAATCCAAATGCGGGTTTGGTGTTTTCAAAAGATACTATTTTGTCGTCCTGCCCGTTTGCCCGCCACCACGATAAAACGGACAGGCTTTTTCAGCGGCTGGTGGGTTTGGCCGTGAGCCGGGCGGCTTCGTTTTTGGCTTTTTCGTCCAGTTTTGCCGTTTGGCCGCCGTCTTTGGCGGTTTGCCGCAGCGTTTCCAGCATCGGCGGAATCTGTTGGTTCAACTGCTGTTTTATGTCGCGCCAAACCAAGTCGTACCAGGGCTTTTCCACGGTCTGGATTTTGTGCGGGAAAGCGTTGGCATCGGTGATGGCGTGGAATTTTATCTTGCCCTCGTGCCGGAAGTTGGTGAACAGGTACGTGATTCCGTTGTCACTGACTGTGATTTCAAAATCGTACATGACCGAGCCGTGCGTTATGTCGCTGGCGGCGGGCACGTTGCTGTCATATCTTAAAAACGATGTGCCGCTGACGGCGTTTTCCTTGGTGGTGTTTTTTTCCAAGTATTCTTCGGGCATTTCTTCGCGTAGCCATACCCGCACCCGCCGTTGCAACTCCTTTTTGTCCGCCTCACCGACGGTTACCGCACCTGAAAAGTGCATCAATTCGGCCATTTGTGCCATGGCCGGAGCATTGGCCGCCAGCATCATTGCTACAATCAAAACCAGTTTCTTCGTGTTTGTCATCGCTGTCGTGCCCCGGGTATGATGGATTGTGGTGAAGTGTGTTTCTTGCGGTTATTATCCTTTTATTCGGTGGGGCAAGGCGCAGGTAAACCTTAAAAGTGCAGGTTTGCGCCAATTAGACGGTATCAGGCATTGGCAGGTGTGCAAATCAATGGTTGGCGTGATATTTTCCGTGCGAAAGCACAAGCCCGTTTTTCGATGGAAGCCTTGTGCCGGCAGATGAACCGCTCGGTTTGGAAGATGATGGCCGGTAATGGACACGCCTAACGCCAAGCGACGCAACCCTTGAACACGCGTGGCTTGCGGGTTTGGCACGGAAGTTTTGCGGAAATAGTATCTTTTGGAAAGCGCAAACCGGTGGCTTGGAACCGCCGGAACGTGAACAGGCCGGGTTGGTTTTGCGTTCATACCCAAGCCAAACCTTACGTGTATGAAAAAAAAGCGGTTTTTTCACTGCGGAAAGTGACCGATCCGCTGGTTCCTTGTCCTTCATCGGTAACTTGCCCTGTCCATCTGATTTTTGAATTCACAACCCATGTGCGACCGGTTTTCCTTCAGTTTGCCAAAGCAGAAAATCATCCGGCGGTTCGGCGTGAAAGTGCCTGATTTGTCCGGGCCGCACTACAACATTTCGCCCGGAAACCGGGTGGCGGTGATTGCAGACCGGCAACCGAAGCAACTGGCCTTGGCCGTCTGGGGGCTGGATAGGCTTGGAAAACCCGCAAAACACCGGATGGCCGTGAATCCGGAAGCCAAAAAACCATCCGCCCAGACCCTTGACGCGCTGGCCCGCCGCTGCCTGATACTGGCCGATGGCTGGTATGTGTGGAAAAAACTGTCGCAGCGGAGCCAGGTCCCGCACCGCGCCACGCTCAAATGGAACATTCCGTTTGCGATGGCGGGCGTGTGGCGCGAATCGGCGGATGCGGCGGGGCTGGAATGCACCGTGCTGACGGTGAAGGCCAACCCGTTGTTTGCGGGCATGACGGCCAGTATGCCCGCAATATTGTCGCTGGAAGATGAAAAGACGTGGCTCGACACCGAAGCCACGCTGGAAGAACTGCTGCCGTGCCTCCGTCCGTACCCGGCCGACAAGATGCGCGTGTTTCCGGTGTCGGTGCAGGTCAACGAATTGGAGGCCGACACGCCCGAACTCATCGTACCCGCTCTGCCCGCCGACCAGTTTGGCAATTACGTGCTGTTCGGATGATACGAAAAAACCGTTTCGGGCTTCCGGAAAATAGTATGTTTTGAAAAGCCCAAACCCCCAGCCACTTGGTGCAAGCGTGACATCAATGCCGCCGAGATAGGAATCTCGGAACATGGGCGGCACGAGGTAAGAACCTCGCGCCAGTGGCGGGTTTCGCGATTTTGGGAGATACTATTTTTTAAAGGTTATTTCATCGCGGGTTGCCGTCCCGAAACCCAGCCAAAACCGCAAAAATTTGTTAATCTCACGCGGGTCGCGTAATCTTGTGACAATTGTCCCAATCCCGGATTTTTCATTTTTAACTTCGATAACATGGCTTTTGACATTGATATGATTAAGGGCGTGTATGCCCGCATGGGTGGCCGGATTGAGGCGGCACGCAAAGTGGTAGGCCGCCCGCTCACGCTTTCCGAAAAAATCCTTTACAGCCACTTGTTTGAAGGCAACCCCACCCACGCCCACGAACGCGGCAAGGATTACGTGGATTTTGCGCCCGACCGCGTAGCCATGCAGGATGCCACGGCGCAGATGGCGCTGCTGCAATTCATGCAGGCGGGCCGTCCGCAGGTGGCCGTGCCCAGCACCGTTCACTGCGACCACCTGATACAGGCCAAAACCGGAGCCGACCAAGACTTGGCAACGGCCAAGGATGTGAACAAGGAAGTCTATGATTTTCTGGCTTCGGTATCCGACAAGTACGGTATCGGCTTTTGGAAGCCCGGCGCGGGCATCATCCACCAAGTGGTGCTGGAAAACTACGCTTTTCCAGGCGGCATGATGATCGGCACCGACTCGCACACGCCCAACGCGGGCGGCTTGGGCATGATTGCGATTGGCGTGGGCGGCGCGGATGCTTGCGACGTGATGGCTGGACTGGCTTGGGAACTGAAAATGCCCAAACTGATCGGGGTGAAACTGACCGGCAAACTGAGCGGCTGGACTTCGGCCAAGGACGTGATTTTGTGGGTGGCCGGGCAACTGACCGTGAAAGGCGGCACCGGAGCCATTGTGGAATATTTTGGCGAGGGCGCGGAAAGCCTTTCGGCCACCGGCAAAGGCACGATTTGCAACATGGGAGCCGAAATCGGGGCCACCACGTCGCTGTTTGCTTACGACGACCGCATGAAAGCCTACTTGGAAGCCACCAGCCGCGCCGACATCGCCGCCGAAGCCGACAAGGTGAAGGCGCATTTGCGTTCGGATGAGGAAGTATATGCCAACCCCGAGCAGTACTACGACCAAGTGCTGGAACTGAACCTGTCGGAATTGGAGCCGTACATCAACGGGCCGTACACGCCCGATCTGGCCTGGCCCATTTCCAAGTTCGCGCAGGCGGTGCGGGAAAATAATTATCCGCAGAAACTCGAAGTCGGGCTGATCGGCTCCTGCACCAATTCCTCGTATGAGGACATGACCCGCGCCGCTTCGGTGGCCAAGCAGGCCGCCGCCAAAAACCTGAAGGCAAAAGCCGAATTCACCATCACGCCCGGCTCGGAACTGGTGCGCTTCACCGCCGAACGCGACGGGTTGCTGCACACCTTTGAGCAGATTGGCGGCGTAGTGCTGGCTAACGCCTGCGGCCCTTGCATCGGCCAGTGGGCGCGGCATATTGACGACCCCAACCGCGCCAACTCGATCATCACCTCATTCAACCGCAACTTTGCCAAGCGCAACGACGGGCTTACGGCCACGCGGGCTTTTGTCGCTTCGCCGGAGGTGGTGACGGCTTTGGTCATTGCCGGTGACCTGACGTTCAACCCATTGAAAGACACGCTGACCAATGAGGACGGGCAACAAGTGATGCTTGACGAACCGATGGGCCTGGAAGCGCCGCCCCAAGGCTATGCCGTGGAAGATGCCGGTTTCCAGGCTCCCGCCGAAGATGGTAGCCAAGTGCAGGTACTCGTGGACGTGCAATCGGACCGGCTACAATTGCTGGCTCCATTTGCGGAGTGGGAAGGCACGGATTTGCGCGGCCTGAAACTGCTCATCAAAGCCAAAGGAAAATGCACCACCGACCACATATCCATGGCGGGGCCGTGGCTCAAATATCGGGGGCATTTGGACAATATTTCCAACAATATGCTCATCGGCGCGATTAACTTCGTGAATGACGAGGCCAATAAGGTCAAAAACCAACTCGACGGCACGTATGGCGAAGTGCCCAAAGTGCAACGCGCCTACAAGGCCGCCGGCATCGGCTCGGTGGTGGTGGGCGACGAAAACTACGGCGAAGGCTCTTCGCGCGAACACGCCGCCATGGAACCGCGTTTCCTGGGCGTGCGCGTGATCTTGGTGAAATCATTTGCCCGGATCCACGAAACAAACCTGAAAAAGCAGGGAATGCTGGGCCTGACCTTCGCCAACCCCGCCGACTACGACAAGGTGCAGGAAGATGATTCGATTGACATTCTGGGTCTGACTTCTTTTGCGCCGGGTGTGCAACTGACCATCGTGCTGAACCACAAGGACGGCACCAAGGACGAAATCAAAGCCAACCACACCTACAATGCGCAGCAGATCGAGTGGTTCAAGGCTGGAGCCGCGCTGAACATCATCCGCCGTTCGGTGGCGCAGTAATGTTGTTGTTTTGTGTATTGGAATTAAAAAAAGCCCGGCTTGCAAGCCGGGCTTTTTCGTTGGCAGATAAAATTAAACAGCATTTCACTGCAAAACGGTATGTTTTGAAAACGCCAAACCTGTCATTGAAGCTGCTGCTATACAATCATCGTCTCCTTATTATATTTATGTCTATACTCAATCGGAAATAAAACAGTGTCATATAGCAAAGTATCAATATCAGTTTGTTATCTTCAATATTTCCACAAAATTGTCAAGTTCGCCAACTTTTACAATGTCACCAACCGTTTGTCCAAGTAGAGAATGAGCTAAAGGTACTTTGTAATAAACCTTTTGAAAACCATCTGACTTGTCGTTTTTGTTGTTCTCCGTTGATACAATATGGATACTAATGTCCCTACCATTGTTCACATATTTTACTTGCACTTTGCTATTTATTTTTACCTCGTCTGTAAAAATCTTTGTCTGAACAGGAGCAACTTTTTCGATTGCCTGAATTGTTTCGTTGTCCTTTTCAATGTCAATGAACGATGTCTGTGAAACATAGTCCTCAATGATTACAATGTCGTCCGTAAATGCAAATGCAGTATGGGAATGGTCTTTGTAATTTGGATTTGTTGTTGATTCAATTTGTTTAATAAAGTCAACAAGCTTGGTTGTTTCTCTGCTTGAATTACGCCACCAATTTGTACTCCAAATTCTGTGAAATACAAAACCGTGGTTCTCCAATATTTTTTGTCTGTGTCGGTCATGCAAATATGCTTCTCTGCTTGAATGATATTTTGCTCCGTCACATTCAATAGCAACTTTAGGAACTCCAACTACTTTTGGGTCATAAACAATATCAATTCTAAATCCTGCAAACTGCAATTGAGGAATTAACTTTTCAGTTCCCAAATGTTCGGCTAAACTTTGATAAACTTCTTCTTCAAAAGGCGATTCTAAACCTCCTCCTTTGGATGAATCAAAACCTGTACTCTTTGTTGAATTCTCTGCAAGTGTTGTAAGAACTGATAAACGTAAGTCATTATTCGATTCGCTTACTGCTTTGCAGTAGGCTAAATATGCGTAAAAAACGGCCCTTTTATTATTTGATTTTTCTGTTGTCAAGTATTCTTTATAGTTCATAAATACTTGTTCTGGAATTGAAGAACAGCAGTAAACTTTAAATTTTGCTCGTGTAATAATTACGTTTAATAGCTTGTAACCTTTCGAATGATTAATTGGACCAAATCTTTGAGCAAACTTTCTGTCTTTACCGATTCCGTAAGTTGTTGAAAGAATAATTACATCCCTTTCATCTCCTTGAATGTTTTCCAAGTTTTTGATGAACATTCCCTTTTCTTCTAACTCTTGAATTTTAGCGTTGAACTCCTCAAATTTTGAAAACTTTTGTCTTTCCAATATTTTGCTCTTAATCAAATTTCGTTGAGCAATATTAAAAGTTGCAATTCCAACGGTCGGGTATTCTCCGTTGGGTAATCTGTTAATATTTTTGTCTATAATTAATAAAACCATTTCGGCTTCCGCTTCATTTGTATGCTCCGAAAATATTCCGTTTACTTGGACATATTTTATCGGCACATAATCAAAGTTATTAGGCAAAGGCTTTAATCTTTGATTATAAAAGGCGTAGTTTGAAAAATCAATTAAAAACGGATGCCTTGAACGATAGTGGAAATCCAAGTGTTTTCTTTGAAAGCTTAATTCGGATCCAAAATCAAGCAAAGACTCACAAGACAATAGAATGTTATCCTTATCAACAACAATTTCTTTTTCCTCTTCTAAATCATCTTCGTCCTCAACAGCGCCATCAAAAACTTTACTGAAATAATTTGATGGCGGCATTTGATGCTCATCTCCTGCAATAATGATTTGCTTTCCTTTCAGAATTGCTGGTAAGTTATCTTCAAGACGTAACTGACTGGCTTCGTCAAACATTACAATATCAAAATAGCCGTTCATTCCTTTGAATAAATTACTGGCCACATCAGGCGAAGTCAGAATAATCGGAAAAAAATCAGTGAAAAGATCTGCGTCATATTGAACAATTTGCCTTAATGAAAGTCTTTTAAAGCGATTACTGCTTCGCTTATTATATAAGTTTTCGACTGAAAGATTTACGTTTTTTTGTTCGAATTCCTTTGCTGAGTCAATCTGTTTTGAAAACCAAAACTCCTTAATGAATTTCAGTTGTTCTTTTTCAACTCCGTTTAGTGTTTTGTCAAGTTCCTTATGTTCATCGTCATTTGTCGGCAAATCTAAGTTTGCCGAATTTAAGTACTTGGGTAAAATTACTTTAGATTAAAATCGGAAAAATTGATTTTCACATTTTTTCCTAAATTAGCTAGAAACCGATTAACTGCATAGAAAAG
>JAYWIH010000121.1:0-2955 GCA_043789005.1 Sphingobacteriales bacterium | reverse complement strand
CGAACATGAAACTGGGCGACCTGTACAAGAAAATGGAAATCCTGTACCGCGTGCTGAGCAAGATGTACGAGAACTCGGGCATACTGCTCGAAGATATTGAAGACCAGGTGCAGGTGAAGAAAATTGAACGTGAGGCGATTCACAACAGCCACTCGGCCATGAAATCGGCGTTGAGCATCATCTCGGGCGATAAGGACAAGCGCATGATGTTTGACCAAGCCATGGAAGCCATTGCCGACGATGTGAGCCGCAAGGTGGGCGAGATGGAGCGTTTCATGGAACTGTCGGCCAATTTCATGGAATCCATTGACCTGCAAAACGGCGTGTATGAGGAAAAGGGCTTGGATATGCTGGAAAAGTGGGAAAAGGAAGGCATTTCGTTTTTGCTGGGCGATGAGAAACAAAACCTCATTGCGGCGGGTAACAACCCCAACAAATATATTGACTTGGACGCGCCGATTGTGGTACACAAACCCAACTCCAACCCCGGCAACCAGTACAACAAGCTGTTTGACTGATAGGCGGGTTTGGCCTTTTTGAAAGATACTATTTTTTTAATTCGAGATTATCTGCCTAATAGAGCCGAACGGATTCTCATTACAATGAGAACAGAATTCGAAAAATTCAAGGGAATGTTTGGCGCGGCAGAAAAGCTACCATTGGTGGAGGCTTTGACATTGATAGAGAATTTCAAGGCGCAAATCCCGAATCTTTCCAAAGAGGAAATTGACGTGGCAGTTGAGCAAGTGCCGGACATGATTCGGTTCCTGATAGAAAAAGCAACCGAATACAAGGAATCTGAGGCTTCTAATGCCGCCGCTTGAGGTTTCGACCTGTATATCTTATAAAAAAACCATGACCGCAACAGAAAAACAAACCACCGAGGCCATTTACAATATGTATTTGGCCTTGCCAGACGAAGTGAAAATGGAGGTGAAAAGACTGATTGACGATGCTGTATCTGTCAGGCCAGAGCCTTTCACGGTTGATTCTTTGATCAAAGGAAACTGGAACGATGAAGGCAAAACATACAGTCGTGATGAGTTATATGATGATAACGGCAGATGAAAATCTTCATTGACACCAACATATGGGTTTACCAAACAAACGCAAACAGTATTTTCCATGCGGCTGCCACACAAAAGCTGATGGATTTACGACCAAAAGGCTTCGTTTTCCATATAAGCACTCAGGTATTGCGGGAGTATGCAAAAGCAACCACTTTGGAAGGTTCTTTGGCACACAGTCAGATTCAGGCGAATATGTCCAGAATGCGCCAGATAAATATTGTGTTGGAAGAAACACAGCCTGTGATTATTGAATTGGAAAAGCTCATAGGCCGTTTTAACGTGAAAGGAAAATCGGTTTATGATTGCAATATTGTCGCTACAATGCAGCATTATTCCATTGACACAATATTAACCCATAACGTAAAGGATTTTACGCCGCGTTATGACGGTTTAATCACTGTTTTGCCATTGCTATAGACATTGGCTCAAGGGCTTTTACCACAATTACAATCATCCATTTTCAACCCACCCACACCCAAAATATGGCTCGCTTGACACCCATCGGAAGAATCACCATTGTTGTGCTGCTGATTGCGGCCTTGTACGGCGGCTATTATTTGCTCAAGAAAAAAGGCGTGATTGGCACCGCCGAAACCGCCCGCACCGACAGTAACCTGCCGCCCGTGACCGATAACCTGCCGCAACCGAACTCGGGCACTGAAAATGCCAAACCCGATGCGGAAACCGGCACTGGCACTACCTCCGCGTTTAGCTACGCGCCGCCCGCTGTAACGGCTGGCAAATTGAAAGGCGTGGTCGAACTTGGAGCCAGCGGCTTTAACTCGTTCATCATCAAAGTGGACGCGCAAAAGAACTGGCAACTCGAAAAATCCGAGTTTGGCAACAGTCTGGTTACCGAAAATATGGCTTCGGAAGAGGACATCCGCGCGGGACTGAAAAAATACATCGGCACCATGCTCGATTTCGGCGTGGGAGCCAAAGACATCCACTTTGTAGTCAGTTCCGGGGCGGCCAAAGCCGATGTGACGCAAAAGATTTCCAAAGCCCTGAAATCGCTGAATTACTACGTGAATCAGGTCACCGCCGAGCAGGAAGGCACGTACGCGTTGCAATCGGTGCTGCCGCCCGTGTACGAAGACCGCGCCTTTGTGGTGGACATCGGCTCGGGCAACACCAAAATGTCGTGGAAGCAAAACGGCAAGATAACCGCCGTGGAAGGCCCCGGAGCCAAGTATTTCCAAAAAGGCGTGACCGACGCAAAAGTGTATGATGAAATCAACGCAAAGGCCAAGCAAGTGCCCGAAGCCAACCGCAAAACGTGCTTCATTATTGGCGGCGTACCGTTCAAAATGGCCAAGGAGGTGCGCAACGCCAAGGAACGCTACACCGTGCTCAAGGCCCCAGCGGGTTACAATTTGACGGATGCCAAAGACAAGGCCGGTGCCAACATTTACAAGGCCGTTGCCGACGGCACGGGCTGTCAGCAGTTCGTGTTCGATTGGGATGCCAACTTCACCATCGGGTTCTTGCTGGACCTGCCGCAATAAAGCCGGTTGGCTTGCGCGGTGGTTTTTCAAAAATAGTATCTTTCCAAAAGCCCAAACCCCGGATACTCCGCAAACCGGCGCGAACGTGAACGCCGTCACTTGCTGGAAGGCGGGTTTGGGGTTTTCAAGGGATACTGTTTCCCCGCTATTTCACAAGCCCTTCACCAAACACACAACCTAACCTAATCACCCTGAAAATGAAACGTTTGACTCCCATTGGAAGAATTTCTATTGTACTCCTAATCATTGCCGCGCTGTGGGGCGCAAAATGGCTGGTTATGGACAGCGGCTACGTGCTGAAACGCGAAACCGCGCAGTCGCAGGAAGTGGGCAAGATTGACCTGCCCACTGCCAGCGGCGGCACAACGGCCACCAAC
>JAYWIH010000120.1:0-42908 GCA_043789005.1 Sphingobacteriales bacterium | reverse complement strand
GCCGACGATGATCCGGCTTCCGCACGGGGATTTTGCTTGTCCGGACAGCCGTTTTTCCGATTTTGACCGTACCTTTACCCGGGGTGCGAAATGCCCCCTCCCTTTACAGTTCACCGATCGGAAAAACCATGATCTGGATTATCATACCCGTTTTCAATCGCAAACATTTCACCCGCGAATGCCTGCTGTCGCTGCGCGGACAGACCAACCAAGATTACAAGGCGGTCGTCGTGGATGACGGTTCTACGGACGGCACCGCCGACATGGTGCGGGATGAGTTTCCGGAAGTGATTCTGTTGGATGGCGGCGGCGACCTGTTCTGGGCCGCTGCTGTCAACTTGGGCATCCAATACGCACTTGATCAAGGGGCGACGCAAGTAATGACGCTGAACAACGACACACTGCCGGTTGCCGATTTCTTGGAGAAAACCGTGTTGCGGAGCCGCCAAAAGCCCGATGCCGTAATCGGAGCCTTGGAAATAGATGCCCACACCAAACACATCATTTACGGCGGCGAGCGGATAAACTGGGTGCTTGCCACCACCAAGCACCTGCTGGCGGGGGTTCCCGAAAGCCAGCGCACGGGTCTGCACGCGGTGTCCTGGCTGCCGGGTCGGGGTTTGCTCATTCCCAAAGCCGTGTTCGACAAGATTGGGTTATTCGATGCCGCGCGTTTTCCGCACTATTACGCCGACGTGGATTTTACGCATACCGCCCTGCGCAACGGCTTTGAAAACCACATCAATTACGACGCGAAATTGATGACGTACCCCGAAGAATCGGGCGACCGGCAGAACAAAGTCCAGAAATCGTTCAGGAAATACTACAACCACCTGTTCAGCATCAAGGGCGGCGGCAACCTGAAAGACTTCACCCGGTTCACGCTCAAAAACTGCCCGCCCTACTTCGTCCCTTCCTATTTGCTGATCGGCTACCTGCGCCGGATGGGCGGCTATTTCATCCATTGATTGTCTGTCCCGCGCCGTTATCATGAGTGTTTCCCCCGAAAACCTGCGCATTCCCGTTCTCCTGATCATCTTCAAAAGACCCGACACCACCCGGCAGGTTTTTGAAGCCATCCGCCAAGCCAAGCCGCCCCGGCTCTACGTGGCCGCCGACGGGCCGCGCCCCGGCAAGCCGGGCGAAGCCGAACAAGTGGAATCCACCCGCGCCATTGTGCGGCAAGTGGACTGGGATTGCGAGGTGAAAACCTTTTTCCGCGACCAGAACGTGGGTTGCGGAAAAGGGCCGGCAACGGCAATAGACTGGTTTTTCGAGCATGAGGAAGCCGGAATCATTTTAGAAGATGACTGTTTGCCCAACCGGAGTTTTTTCGTGTTTTGCCAAGAAATACTTGAACTTTACGCCCGTGATACCCGTATCATGCAGGTGTCCGGCGTGAATCCGCAGCAGGGCTGGCAACGCGACCCCGGCTACGACTATTATTTTTCGGAAGCGGGCATTACCTGGGGTTGGGCCACGTGGCGGCGGGCTTGGAAACTGTATGACTACACCATACCGCATTTCAGGGAAGCGGTAAGGAAAAACTATCTGGCAGATTTTTACATTGTCCGCGAAAAGGTGGATTGGGTAATGAACTGCTTGGATGAGGCGCACCGTGGGTTGCCCACCGTTGACTGGTGGGATTTCCAGTGGGAGTTCATCAAGTTCACAAACTCCGGCCTGTCGGTGGTACCCAACGTGAATCTGGTAACCAATATCGGTTTCGGTGCGGATGCCACCCATACGTTCAGCGAGAGTAAGTTTGCGATGACGGAAACCACCGGACTTGCCTTTCCGCTGCGTCACCCGCCATTCATGATCCGCGATGTGCAATCTGATGAACGATATTACGCCCGTAATACGCGGAAAAGTCTGGCGGACAGGATGAAACAACGGCTCAAGCCGCTGATGCCAGACGCGTTATGGTCAAAACTCAAACGCTGACTGCCCGGGGGTTTGGGCTTTTTGAAACATACTATTTTGTGCGCCGAAATCGTTGTAATCGCTGTACTTGGAAAGTCCAAGGGCAATGGCACGAATTTTTCAGGTTGCCGGTCGTAATGTTTGCCGGGGTTCATGCATCATTGCTTGAACCGGGTTTGGTAGTTTTAAAAGATACTATTTTGACCCGAATCTGACCCTGTTGTTTTGCCCTCGAAACTTTATTGTTATGGGCGATTGTTTCCCCAATATTTGGGGCCTATCTGTTTGCCTGTCTTGAATGCCGCCCCCTGACCGACCGACCGGAGCCAGATAAAACCCAAAATCCAGCCAGCCATGAAAGAGCCATTAGTAAGCATCACCATACCCACCTACAACCGCCCCGATTACCTGAAGCAGGCATTGGCAAGTGCGGTCGGGCAGACTTACCGGAATACGGAGATTATCGTTTCGGACAATGCAAGCCCGGTTTCGGCGCAATCCATCGTGGATTCTTTCGCTGATTCCCGTATTCGTTTCCATCAATACCCGCAGTCCGTTTCCATGTTCAGCAACCACATTGGCGGCTTTCGCATGGCTACCGGCAAGTACGTGGCCAGCCTGCACGACGATGATATCTGGGAAAGCGATTTCCTTGAAAAAATGGTGCCGCCACTCGAAGCCGACCCGGAGCTGATCATGACCTTTTGCAACCAGTGGGTGATTGACGAAAACAGTGTGGTGAGCCTTGAGCAAACTGAAAAGTACAATGCCCGGCTTGGCCGCTGCAAACTGCACCGCCAAACATACCGCCCCTTTATGCGGGTGGGTCTCGGCGATCTGGCAGTGCAACCCGCATCATCGGCTGTGATCCGGCGTGAAGGCATTGATTGGAGCCGGATTCCCGAAAAGGTGGGCCCCACATGGGACGTGTACGTTTCGTACTTGCTCGCCTCCACCGGGCAGGGGGCCTATTTTATACCCGAAAAACTTGCCTGCTACCGCATCCACAGCCAAAGCGACACTGGCGGGGCCGAAAACCTGAAAAGTAAAATGCAGCACGCGTTCAACCAGATGAACTGCTACGAAGCGATTATGGAAGATGATGCCCTGCGGAAAACGCTTGGCGAGGAAATGTTCGAGATGATTGAGTACCGCTGGCAGCACGCCTGCACCAGCATGGGCTTGGGGTTACTCAAAAGCAGCCAGGTCCGCGAGGCCCGCCGCTTTTTGTTCCAGTCGCTCAGCAGGAAATACATGAACCCGCGCACTTGGGCGGCCACTGGCATCAGCCTGATTCCGCACCCGTTCCACCGCATCCGTGAAGAGATATTGGAGGTGATGGTGAGAGCCAAATAAACCGTGCCCCACACCCGGAGTCTGCCATGCCCTGGACCAACTACCACAGCCACACGAATTTCTGCGACGGCAAGTATCCGCCCGCCTTCTACGCCAGCCAGGCCCGCCGCCAAGGTTTTGCGGCCTATGGCTTTTCATCGCACGCGCCGTTGCCGTTTGCCTGCGCGTGGTGCATGGAAAAGCAAGATTTAGGCAAATATTCCGCTGATATTCAAGTACTTAAAAACAGGTGGGCGGACAAAATACAATTGTACCGTGGCTTGGAAGTGGATTACATCCCCGCCGTGATTGGCCCGCAAAGCCCTTTTATCCAAGATTTGGGCTTGGACTACTGCATTGGCTCGGTGCATTTTGTGGAGGCATTTGCCGATGGCATCCGCTGGGAGATTGACGGCCCGCACCCGCATTTTTTGCGTGGCCTGCGCGACATTTTCGGCAACGACATCCGCCGTGCCGTGACCCGCTACTATGAACTGATCCGGCAGATGGTAGTTGAGGAAAAACCCGACGTGGTGGGCCATTTGGACAAGATTAAAATCCAAAACCAATCCACGCCCCTTTTCGACGAACGCGATGGCTGGTACCGCGAAGCCGTGGCCGAAACGCTGCAAACCATTGCCGGGTCGGGGCTGGTAATGGAAGTGAACACGCGCGGACTCTACAAGAAACGCGCCGCCGAAACCTACCCCAGCCGCTGGATATTGGAGCAGGCGCACCGGATGGGCATACCGGTAACGCTCAGTTCGGATGCGCACCACCCGCGCGAAATTGCCGGATGCTTTGCCGAAACGGCGCAAATGCTCCGGCAAATCGGCTACCAGACGCTGCAAATACTGTGGAACGGCCGTTGGCAGCCCGCCGCTTTCAACGAAAACGGACTTGAAAAACCGTGAGGGGTTTGGCGTTTTCGGAACATACTGTTTTTGGCAACGCTGATTCAACGCATCCGTACTTTCGCATACATGGTCACATCCATCGGGCGGCTGTTTTTGAGCACGTAGTTTTTCAGCGTGCCTTCGGCCACGAACCCGTTTTTTTCCAGCACCTTGGCCGAAGCACTGTTGTGCGGGAAAACCGGGGCTTCGAGCCGCCACAAATCAAAATGCCGGAAGCCGATTTCAGAGGCCACCGCTACCACTTCGGTCATGATGCCCCGGCCACGGTACGGAGCCGCCAGCCAGTAGCCCAGTTCATCCTTGTGCGAGTATTTGCCGTAAATCCGCGAAAAGCCAATGCAGCCAATCATGTCGCCGTCCACGTTGCGGATGGCCCACTCGGTGGCGTGGCGGTGTTCGCGGCGCATGATGCGGGTATAGCGCAAAAAATCGCGGGCGTGTTCGGGCTTGTAGGGCATCGGGATGCGCAGCGTATTGGCATAAATCACCTCGTCGTTGAGCCACTTGACCAACGCTATTTCGTCACCTTTTTCCAATTCGGAAAGGTGGATTTGCGGACTGACGTAAACGGACACACAGCCGGGGAGCAGCAAGGGACGGGTTTGGTTTGGCGATTGGTTTTTGGATGCCGGAATGCAATCCGGATTCGGCAAAAATAACAATGTGTGCCGTAAAACACTCGGTTCCTGGCAGAAATACCACCATGGGTAAACGATTGCTTGAAAAACCATAATCTGTCGGATGGACGAACGGTGGGTCGTGGGACACAATCCACGGAACCGCCCCCGTGGTCGTGTCCCACGACCCGCAACCGCAACCCTCACCAGACAAAATAAGGTTTTTTCAAACACTATTATGAACTGATGTTACGCAGGCTCAAAAGAACCGTCATTGCGAGGCACGAAGCAATCCGTTCACGGGCAGGCGCGCCAAAAGCCGCCCCGCAAGGCTGTTTCCGCGCCGGACACGCCCGAACGGGAACATTGCGGGCCGACGGAACCGAGCAGATTGCTTCGTTCCTCGCAATGAAGGGCCCGCAATGAAGGGCCCGCAATGACGGGCTGGACAAACCTTCGCGTAACATCAGTTATGAATATGGGCGGTAACCGGGTTTGGCGTTTCCGAAACATACTGTTTTCCGGAACGGGCATACTTATTTGACGGTTGCAAGCCGACATTCATCCCCTAACTCGGCTCACACCTATGGAAAGAGATTCGATCACCACCAGCCTCTGGCAGAACCAAATGCCGGAATACCAACCCGGAAACACGCACATACCCGACGGGGAGATTTTTGATGTCATCATCGTGGGTGGAGGCATTACCGGCGTGACAACGGCGTTGCTGCTGCAGAAACACGGTAAAAAATGCCTGCTTGCCGAGGCGCACACCATCGGTTTCGGCACTACCAGCGGCACCACCGCCCACCTCAACACCATGCTCGACAATCCGTATGATGTGATTGCCCGCGATTTTGGCAACGAAAATGCCCGCTTGGTCGCCACTGTAACGCGCGACGCGATTGATCTGGTGAAAAGCCACGTGGAGGAATATGCCATTGACTGCGATTTTGCGGAACTGCCCGGCTACGTCTTTTCGCAGGATAACAAACAAAGTGACGATTTGGCCGATATGCTGGAAGGCGCGCGAAAGGCAGGTGCGCAGGCCGGTTACTGCCAGTCCATTCCGGTTCCCTTGCCGTTTGAGAAAGCCCTGCGGTTTGAACGGCAGGCGCAGTTCCATCCCGTCAAATATTTGTACGCTCTTGCCCGCGCATTCGAGGCATCGGGTGGTGTGATAAGGCAGCATTGCACAATTACGGAGGTAACCGACAACAACGGCGTATTGGATGTGACTGGCCCGCAAGGCAATTTCAAGGCCCGGCAGTTGGTTTACGCCACGCACATTCCGCCGGGGGTCAACGTCATGCATTTCCGCAATGCGCCCTACCGCAGCTACGTGTTGGCGGCAACGCTGAAAAACAATGCCTATCCCGACGGGTTGGCTTACGATATGCACGACCCGTACCATTATTACCGGACGCAGGAAACGGACGGACAGAAATACCTGGTTGCCGGGGGCGAAGACCACAAGACCGCACACGGCGAGGATACTGAAACGCATTTCCGCGATTTGGAAAGCCACGTGCGGCGGCATTTCGATGTGGAAAACGTGGCCTTCCGCTGGTCGTCACAATATTTTGAACCTGCCGACGGTTTGGCATATATCGGCCACTTGCCCGGTTCGCCCGGCAATGTGTTTGTGGCCACGGGCTTTGGCGGCAACGGTATGACCTACAGCCATGTGGCCGCCCTTGTGCTGCACGACTTACTTACCACTGGCGATAGCCCGTACAAAGACCTGTTTGCCCCCGGCCGCGTGAAGCCGGTAGCCGGATTTGTCAATTTTGTAAAGGAAAGTGCCGACGTGGTTGGCGAATTTGTGGGCAAGTGGTTTTCACAGTCAAAAATAGAGTCGCTGTCCGAGTTATCGCATGGCGAGGCAAAAGTGGTCAGTTATGAAGGCCAGTCTATGGCTCTGTACAAGGATGAGCAGGGCAAGTTGCACGCGGTCAATCCCACGTGTCCGCACGCAAAATGCGCGGTGGGCTGGAATTCGGCTGAGAAAAGCTGGGATTGCCCGTGCCACGGCTCCCGCTTCTCACCCGATGGCCAATTGCTGACCGGCCCCGCCCGCACGGATTTGGAAAGGATCGACTTGCGGGAACTGGAAGAAAAATGACGGGCAACGCATCGGGAACCCGGTTTTGGTTTCCATGGCTTTCCGCAATCGGCTCCGGCAAATAGTATGCTTTGAAAACACCAAACCCCGGCACTGGCAAGTGCCGGGGTTTGGTTTGTGGAAAGAATGCTGCTATAACCGATGTTACATACCGAAGGCGGACTTCAGTTTTCTGGCGGTCAATGCCTGCGCCTCCTTTGCCTGCGGCACCACTGCCGCCATGCCATAAAACTCGTGCGTTACGCCTGTATAGAGTTCATAATCCGTTTTCACACCGGCGGCTTTCAGCTTTTCGCCCAAGAGTTTGCCTTCCGATAGCAAAGGGTCTATTTCCGCCGCTATGATCAACGTGGCGGGCAAGCCCTTCAGGTTTGCCTTTACCAGGCTTATGCGCGGATCGGCTGCTTGGGCGGTGGTGTTAAGTGCGTTTTTCACAAACCATTCCATCATCGGCTTGTTGAGCGGCTTTGCGGCCGCATATTTTACATAGCTTTCGCTGTTCAAATCGTTGTTGGCAACCGGATACACCAGCACCTGATACACAGGCATTTGAATTTTCTTGTCGCGCGCCATCATGCTCACGTTTGCCGCAAGGTTGCCGCCCGCACTCTCGCCCACAACCGCAATTTTGGTGGCATCACCATTAAGGGAAGCCGCGTTTTTAACCACCCACTGGTACGCGTCAAACGCCGTGGTATGGGCGGCAGGAAATTTCTTCTCCGGCCCTTTGGGATACTCAACCGAGACAACCACCGCCCCCGTTTGCTCGCACAAGCCCTGGGCACTGGCACTGTACACTTCTATATCGGCTATGACAAATCCGCCACCGTGGTAATAAACAATGACCGGAAAAGTGCCGGTACTTTGCTTGGGCGTGTAAATGCGCACGTGGGTGGTGCCACCGGTAACCGGAATTTCCTTGCCCACCGTGTCGCACAGGGCGGGGGGCATGGCCATATTGCGGTCTTTCATTATGGCCATCACCGCGTCGGTGGGCGTGGGTTGCGTGCGTGCCTCCTTGGCCGTAAGGGTTTCAATGGGCTTGCCACCGAGGCTGACCAGTTTTTCCATCACAACCTGCATTTCCGGTTTTATGGAAGTTCCCCATTCCGGAGCGGGTCCGGCGGGCTTCAACTCCACTTCCCTGTTTTCATCCACAATGCTGTCTTTTACTTCCTCTTGTACTTCGGATTGTGCCGTTTCGGAGGTTTGTTGGTTGCCGCCGCAGGAAGCCATGGCGAGCATCAGGCTGCCGGTCAAAACGGTATTCGCAATAGTGAGAATCTTTGTGCGCATGATATTGGATTTTCTGGTGAATATTTTAAGTTAAAAAGAAGGTAAAAAACCGTGCCTTTGGCAGTTACTTAAAATAGTATCTTTTGAAAAAGCCAAACCCCGCAATTTCCCGTCAGAAAGGGTAGCCGATGGCTATGTTCAGGATCAGGTTTTCGCGCCGCCAGTCGCGGCTGCGGAACTTGATTTCGTCAAAAACCCAGCGTTCACCGGCGGGCAGGTAGGGGCGGCGCGCCGGTAGTGCGGCATCGAGGCGCAACACGAAAAACTGGGCATCAAGCCGCAAACCCACGCCCGTGCCCACCGCCAGTTGGTTCAGGAAGGAATTGAAGCGGAAGTCGGCTCCGGGGCGCGATTCGTCGCTTTTCAGCAGCCAGACATTGCCCGCGTCGGCAAAAACAGCTCCTTTCAGGAAGCCGATGATTCCAAAGCGGTATTCCGCGCTGTACTCCAGTTTCAAGTCGGCGGTCTGGTCAATGAACAGGCTTTCGCGGCTGCGCGGCTCAAAATACGTTCCCGGCCCCACCGACCTTGCCCGGAAGGCGCGGATGCTGTTGGAACCGCCCGCCGAAAATTGCTTGATGTAGGGCATCGTGAACGAGTTTCCGTAGGCAAAACCCGCCCCGGCAATGAGCCGCGTGGCAAACTGGTTGTTCTTGTCGAAATCGTGGTAGTAACGCACATCCACATCGGTGCGCGTGTATTGCGAGTAAGGCGAGCCGAGTATGTCGTACGGGCGGATGCCTTCCGTACTGCCCCGCAAAGTGCGTTGCACCAAGGCCGCCAAATTGCCGGACACTTCCACGTTGGCGTTGAAATACAGGTTGTCGGGTCGTTTTTCACCTTCAGCCAGTTGCGAGTTGTACGTGAACGAATACCGCGAACCCAAGATGAACTGGTTTTGCAGGCTGCTCCGCAGGAAACGGTCGCGATCCAAGCGTTGCTGGAACTCGTCGGAAATGTTTCCCACTTGGAAAAAAATCGCATCGGCTGGATAAAATTGATGGCTTTTGGTGGCGGTTTCGCGCCAAGCATAGCCGTAAGCCGCACTGAAAGAGTTGAGCCGGAAAAACGATTGCCGCTGCTGCAACTGGAAACCAAGCTTGATCACGGTTTGCGGCATATACCGGTGCGACCGGTACGGGATGCGGATGGGCGAGATGAAACGCGGAATGGTGAGCGAGGCCTCGGCTCCCACTTCAAACGAGTTGACTGGCGCGCCCCGCGCATTCACCTGTACCTCATAGCCGGTATTGAGGCGGAATTGCAGCAGTTCGGCTCCGCGAAAGGCATTGCGGTTGGTGAAAGTGCCCGTCAACGAGGGTCCCACAAAGTTGTTGGACTTTGAAGTGGCTTGCGCTTCCAACCGCAACGATTTTTTGAGCAATGGAGTCAGCACGATGCGTGCATTGAGCAGGCTGTCGCTGCCTTCCTGCGGGTTGAAACGCACATTCACGAATTTGAACACTTTCAGGTCGGTCAGGCGGCTGAGCGTCAGTTCGTGGTCGGCGCGGCGGTAGATGCTGTCCTTACGAAGGTTCACGGAACCGAGGATGACTTCGGGACGGAAATAATCGCGCCGATACAGGTAGCGGTAATCGCCCACCACCGTAGTGTCGAATTTTGAAATAGTGGAATCGCGCGACATGGTGTAGTCGTTGACCACCACCACGCGGTTGATGCGGTAAATGGTGTGGGTCTGGGCGGGCATACCGGCCTCAAAGCCCAAAAACAAATCCACTTGCCGCTCGCCAACGGTGGTGTCGGCCTTGAAAATCAGGTAACGGCGGTCGAAATAATAGTAGCCGTTGTCTTTCACTAATTTTTCCACGCGCTTCATTTCGGCTTCCAAATCCTTGAGCCGGTAAGGTTCGCCCGTTTTCAGATTCGTTTCGCCGCCAATGCGCGGAACCAGTTCGCGGTAAGCCGAATCCACGCTTTTGAACGAGATTTCGCGGATGCGGTAGGGAGGCGTGGTCATGCTGGCCGTGTAAGTGATGGCGGCGGTCTTTTCCTTTTTTTCCACCACCGGCACCACCGTGGCTTGGAAATAGCCATTGTTGAGCAGGATGTTGCGCAGGTTTTGCGCCGTCCGGTCGGGTGTGGCATCAGATAGAAATACGGGTTTGCGGCCCAATTTCTTGCGTATCAAGTTGCCCAGCCCTTTTTTCTTTTCCGGATTGCCAAACGCGTAATAAAACCACACGCCGGGCCGGATGCCGAGGTAGTTTTTGTTGGGCTTGGGGCGGATTGCGGCCTCCATCTCGTCTTCCAAGTCGCCTTGCTGCGGTATGTTGCCGTTGGTTTCGAATTTCAGTTTCGCGCCGGTATACAGGTGCTGTTTTTCGGGGATGAATTTCAGGCCCGAACATCCGGCAAGGCCGGCGACAAGCAGCCAAAATAGTATGTTTTTAAAAGTCGAAACCATGCCTTTCAGGTCGTTTGTTTTTGCCGGGATGCGAAAATCCGAGAAAATAGTATGTTTTGAAAAGCCCAAACCCCTTTGGGCAACCTCACCCCCGGCCCCTCTCCTGCTGAGAGGGGTGAAAATGAAGGAGCCTCTGCTCCCCTCTCAGCAGGAGAGGGGCCGGGGGTGAGGTTGTTGGAAAATAGTATCTTTCAAAAAGCCCAAACCCTCCGATGTCACTCACTCACCCGGCGCGTGAAAAGTTCGCGGAAAGCGTTGTAGTCGCGCACAAAAATCACGCCCACGCCGGTTTCGGTCAGTTCGCCGCTCACCACGTCAAAGTCGCGCTGCCGGAAACCGAGCAACCGCAGCCGCCCGTCATCGGTCAGTTTGTATTCCAGCCGCAAGTCGCCCAGAAAATTGGACAGGTTACCGCCGCTGCCGGTTGTCGCGGTGTTTTGGCTGCCTTCCAAGTTCACGTTGCCCGTCACATTCACCACCAGCCGGTCGTTGAGCAGCTTTTTGGAAAGGCCCAGTTCCAATTCGGTGCGCCCCTGTCCGCCCGATGACTCGTAATCCTGGTACGAATTGACCCCGAAATTCAAGTCCACGCCCTTGATCTGGTCGGCCAGCCGGTTGAGCTGGTCGCCCAGGATTTTGCTCACGCTGCTGCGGGCACTGGATTCAAAGCCGCCGCCCGAACTTTCCAAGGGGTTTTCGGCAATGAACCGTTGCAGCAGGAACAGCGCGAAAACCTGCTTGTTCACCTCCGATTCGCTGGTGTTCAGTTCTTGGATTTTGGCATACACGTTGCCACCCAGCGCATTGCGTTTGTCGGGCGGCATATCGAGGCTGAAGCTGATTTCCGGTTTGGTAAGCCTGCCCTTGATATTCAGGTAAACCAGAAACGGCAGCCGCTGCTTGTACTTGCTGTCGTCGGCGTTGCCCGTGAGTTGGCTCTGCACCAGTTCCATGGGCGAGGTAACGACTTGGTACACCGCCCGGATGTCGAGTTCGGCATTGTACGGGTTGCCCGACCACGTGATGCTGCTGCTTTTGTCCAAGGCGAATTCGCGTTTCACAAGGTTGTAAAACGACAGGTTATACGTGCCCGATTGCACTTGGTAGCGGCCCGTCAGGTCAATGTCGCCCGCCGAATTGATGTGCAGGCTCAGGGTGGTTTCGCCTTTCACTTTCAGTTGGTCTCCGGTAACCGGGTCAATGATGGCGGTGACCTGCGCACTCGAATCCACTTCTATATTGGCCGACACTTCAAAACCCTGCAATTCGCTTTTGGCGGTGTCCTTTTGCGTGGCGGCTTGCATCCGTTTGATAAAAGGGTCATTTTCCACATCCTGGTCAAAAAACTGCACTACGCCCTCCGAACCGCCCACCGTGCCATCCGATTGCGGCACCACGTAAGTAATGTCACTGCCCCGGGCCACTTTCAGGTTGGCGCGGACAATGGGTTTGGACGAACTGCCGGTAATGTGGACATCACTGCTCAGAATCACCTTTCCATAATATGCGCTATTGTCGTCTGCGGTGGTATTAAGCAACTGGAACCGGTCGGAAACCAAATCCAGCGCCAACTTGAAACTCTTGAAATCATCCGTCAATACATCGCCGCTCAAAGTTGCCGCGTTGTTGGCCGGGTCTTGCATCTGGAAGCTGGGGAAGTGGATGCCCGCCCGGTCGAAGAGCATCCGCTGGCCGTCCACGCGCCACGGTGTATTGGTGAATTTGGTGTTGAAAACCGTGCTCTGGAACGCGATTTCGCCATCCACCTGCGGCTTGGCGGTGCTGCCCCGGATGGCGATATGTCCGGTGGCCGCTCCCGAAAATTCCTTCATGAAACCCTTGACAAACGGCGCGAACGCGTTTAGGTTCAGCTTGTGAATGTCCGCGTCGAAATGCAGGGCGTTGGCCGCCGATTTGGTCTGGTAAAAACCATCCACCGTCATGTCGTTTCCGTTGCCCTTCAGTGCCGCCCGTACATCAAAACGTCCGGCCTGCCTTTGCCCAGCCATGAGCGTGATGTCGCCGACGGGCTTGCCCGTATATTGGAGTTTGGCAATGCGCAAGTCGGAGGTGAAAACGGTGTCGCGGCCTTGCCGGAACATTTGTGCCTGCCCATCCAGTACACCGCTGACCAAACTCGTATCCCGGCTCACCGCGCTGCCGAGGGTAGCCAGTTGGAAGTTTTCAAAACCCACTTGGAGTGACGATGCCTGCCCGTTTACATTACCCACCAAAAGCCGTTGCGCCTGCGAGGCCAGCGACAGGTTGTCTAGGAAAAAGCCTTTTTTGCCGAACCGGATGGCATTGTCTGGCGGCACTTGCCACGGCTGGTAGTTGAGTTGCACGCTGTCGGGGGAGAGGCGGAAAACGTATTCGCGGTTCACGTTTTGCAGTATCCCGGCAAGGAAATACTTGCGCCGGTCGGCCGTGTCGCGGATGGCGAATTGGGTATGCACTTGGTCATCGGCAACGATGGCATTGAGCGAAGTATGCCCCAGCCGGATGCTTCCTTGGCGCACTTCGGCCACATTCAGGCTTGCCAGCAATTGCCTTGCATCTGACTCCACGTTGAATTGCAGCGTATCCACGTGGGTTCCGGCATACACTATTCGGTACAATTCGGCTTGCAGGTTCAGCCGGGCCTGTTCGCTGTCGAAACTGCCGTTTATCTTGCCGGGGCGCAGCGTATCCAAGCCCGGAACCAGCACATCCGTGAGCAGCGCGGTGTTGCGCAGTTGCAACTCGAAATCAAATTTTTGCGGTGCGCTTTTGGCCGCCGGCCCGGCCGTTGGGTCATGGTAATACCGCCGGAAATGCCTTTCCAACGCTCCGGCAATGCCCGCCAGATTGATGTTGCCCTTGAAACGCCCCGTCATGATGTCCGAGTTGAGCCGGATGTCCGTTTCGTCGTCCTTTTGCAGCGAAACGTACAGCAGTGAGTCAATCACGTATGCCTTGCCTTCGCTCACCACCGCCACTTTGCGGATATCCACGTTGCCATTGATGTGGTCAAGGGTTTTGAAACGCAGGTCGGCCTTGATTTTTACTTGCGCCCTGATGTCTTTTTCCGACAAGTTCAGCGTTTTCAACGACGATTGGTTCAGGCTCAAATCTGCGGTGTAATGCGGTATGGCCGAACGCATATCGGCGGTTCCGGCCAGTGTGAAATTCAGGTTGGTATCGCGCAACGCCACTTGTCCGGCAAACTGGTTGGGTTTGGCAGTAGCGTTGATGGTGGCGTTGCGGTAGGTATATTGCTGGTAGTCAAGGCGCTGTACTTTTCCCTTGACTACGGCTTTGATTTCCTTTGGCGAAAAGCCCGAACCGCGCAGGCTGGCCGTTGCGCTCAAACGCCCCAATGTCGCCTCCTGTTTGAGCAGCTTACCCAGTTCGGCATTGGCAATGTCGAGTTTGCCATTGTACGAGCCGGTCGAGAAACTTTGGTTGGTTTGCAGGCGCAAATCGGTGAGTACATTGCCGAGTGAGGTTTCCAGTTTGGCGCGGGTGTTGAAATCGTGGGTGGCTCCGCGCAGTTGGGCGTTCAGTTGCATTTGCGCAGGCAGCCGGATGCCCGCAGGCAGCAACGAAGGCTGCAACAAGGCACGCAAATCGGCGGCGGAACTGGCAAACGGCTGGATGTCGAGTTGGAAGGCGGTTTTGTCCACGTCGGGCAGGTTGCGCACGCGGCCCATGATGGACAGGCGGGTGTTGCTGAGTGTGCTGGCGGTCAGCTTGTCAATGCGCAAATCCTTGACTTGGCCGCGCAGGGAGGTTTGGACTTTCAGAAAGATACTATTTTGGTTGCGCAGCGGAACGCCTTTCAGCACGTCCGGCTGGAAATACAGCAAGTCGCGGGCCGACAGGTATGAATCGGAAATGCGGACTTGCAGGCTGGCATCGGCGTATTCCTTGGCAAGGGCGGCAAATGAACGGAAATTCATTTTCACCTCGCCATTCAGGAAACTGTGGCCGGTCTTGAGGTTGAGCGGCACGGCTTCCATGCCGGTTTCGGTCAAGGCCATGTTTGTCTCCGCCTTTTCCAGTACGAAACCGCTTTTTTCACGGAAATGTAAATTTTCCACCTTGGCTCGGATATCCGATCCGGCGTAACGTATTTCATTCACTTCCGCATTCAAATCGGAAACCAGCAAGTGCGCAAAATCCATTCCGGCGACTTGTGGCGCACGGTTGAAATCGTCGTAAGCCAATTGGTTGCCCTCCAAGTCCAGTTTATCGAGCCGCACGCGCCACGCGGGAGCCGTGGCGGCGGAGTCCTTAGACTGGGAAACCGGTACGGCCGGTTTTTTCCGGAAAGCCTGCTGGTAGCTGATGCGCGAGTTTTCGAGCGAGAATTCGTTGATGGCCGCAATTTGCCGCGCAATGTCCAGGGTATCGGTTTCCAGATACGATTTGCCAATGTCGGCCTGCAGGTTTTGCCCGGCGGCTTGGTCGCGATAGGTGATATGCACATCGTCCAGCGACAGTTCGTGCAGCCCGAGTTGCAGCGGAAAAGCGGCCGTATCTGGTGGGAGGGAGGTTTGGGCTTGCGCGGGGATACTATTTTTTTCCAGCGCACTGATGTACGAGAAAGTGGTGTGCGCCAGATTTACTTTATCCAGCTTATACACCGACCGCACCACGTCCAGTTCGTCAAACGACAAGTCCAGTTCGCCGAGCCGCAGCAGCAGGTTGCTTTTGGCGGTCTGGTCGTCAAAAGTCAGGTAAACGTTGCGCAGGGCAACGTCATCAATTGAAATGCGCCACAACGTGGGCGACGTGTCGGTTTCAGCCACTGAAAGGCTGTCCGAAAACGCATCAAGAATATAGTCGAAATTGAAACTGCTGTCGGGCAAGGTGCGCCGCACGTGCCCCGTCAGGTTGTTTATCTTAATGCTGCCAACCGCGATTTCATTGTCCAGCAAGGCCCACATCCCAATGTCCACGGCCAGCCGCTTGCCATAAAGCAGCGTGTCTTTTTTGCGGTCTTCCAGATAAATGTTTTCCAATACCACCGATTTTGGAAACGCCACGTTGATGCCGCCCAATTCCACGCGGGTTTTCAGTTTTTTTTCCAGATAGTTGGTTGCCTTGCCGGTCAGATACAGTTGCACGGCGGGGAGTTGCAGGGCCAACACCGCCGCCAATACCAACACAATGACTATTCCCAAAATCCAAGCAACAACCTTGGCCGATTTTTTCAGTATATTTCTTGCGGTTCCATTAGCCATGATTGAACTTTCGGTGCGTCTATTGGATAGATTAATTTGTAGCTGCGGAAAAATAGTATGCCCGGAAAACGTCAAACCTGCTTCTTGGCGATGTTGGCCGCCGCATTTCGGGAATGGTTTTTTGAGATTCCAGATTCCTGCTTGGGCCAGTGCAAACATCCATGCGGTGTTTGGTGCAAGATTACCCGTGCAAAAATGATAAGTTCCACTGTATCAACGGTTTCACTACCCCATTCATGAACCAAAAGGAATTGCACACGCTGGTTAACCGTTTGGTGCTGGTGCAAATGTACCGCGTGGAAGCGTACCGCCAAGCATTGGAAAGTTCCTGCCAGCCCGATTTGGAGTCTTTTTTCCATGGAAGCATCGGGGCGGGTGAAAAACTGATTGAACAGTTGTTTGCCCAAATCAATCCGCTGCACATAAGCGAAACCGAAGATGCCGTGCTGCCCGCTGATTTTCAATTTGTGTGGAATTTATTGCCCGATGCGCTGCATGGACATGACAAAAACCACGTCCTGAACCAGTGCCTGATGGCCGAAAACCAAACGCTGCGCATTTACCGCAAACTTATCGGGAGTGCCAGCGGAATGCCGGTTTCCATGAGGCGGTTGCTGACCCGGCAATGGATTGCCTTGGGCAGTGCCATTGCCTGCCTGCGCCGCCTGAAAAACGCCACCGCCGGTTTCCTTACAAAGCCTTGGCGTACAACACTTTCCGTTCGTTTTTTGGCGTTGGCCAAGCATCAACGTGCCATAGCATTCAGGTAAAACAGCCGAATCACCGATTTTCTTCACACCTATGAAAAACCTCGCCAAACAAACCGCCATTGTCACTGGCTCCAGTTCGGGCATCGGCAAGGCCATTGCGCTGTCGCTGGGAGCTGCCGGAGCCAATGTCGTCGTCAATTCTCATAGCCAACCCGAAAAAGGCGAACAAGTGGCCGGTGAAATCAGGGAAGCGGGCGGACAGAGCATTGCAGTGCAAGCAGATGTGAGCCAACAGGAAGGCGTTGAAAAACTGTTCGGGCAGGCACTGAAAGCGTTTGGCAGGCTCGACATACTGGTCAGCAATTCGGGCATCCAGAAAGACGCGCCCCTGATGGAAATGACGCTGGACGAATGGAACCAAGTGATTGATGTGAACTTGACCGGGGCCTTTTTGTGCGCACGACGTGCCGCCCGGGAATTTTGTCGGCAGGGTGTGGCGGAAAACATTTCGCGGGCCGCCGGCAAGATAATTTTCATCAGTTCGGTTCACGAGGTAATCCCGTGGGCGGGGCACGTCAATTACGCTGCCTCCAAGGGCGGTGTCATGCTTTTCATGAAATCCATTGCTCAGGAGCTGGCCCCGCGAAAAATCCGCGTGAACAGCATTGCCCCCGGAGCCATCCAAACGCCCATTAACCGCGAAGCGTGGGAAACGGACGAGGCCCGCAAGCAATTGCTGGAACTGATTCCGTATGGCCGCATCGGGTTGCCCGAAGACATTGGCAGGGTGGCCGCTTGGCTGGCTTCTGATGAGGCTGATTATATTACGGGAACCACGATTTTTGTGGACGGCGGCATGACGCTCTACCCCGGATTTGCCGACAACGGGTAACCAAGCCCCCAACCCCCAAAGGGGAAGCAAAACAGTATCTTTCAGAAACGCCAAACCCGCCTGTTTAAAAGCCCCCTCTTTCGGAGGGGGTTGGGGGAGGCCTTTGTGGCTTTTCAGTCGCGCAGGCGGTCGAGGAAACCGTTGAGCATCCGCGCTTCGGCTTCGCTTATCTTGTGGAAAATATTCCCCGTTTGATCAATTATCGAATCCAATTGTTTCAGCAAGTCAAGTCCCCGGTCGGTAATCCTCACATTCACGGCACGCCGGTCGGCGGGGCATTCCTGGCGTTCTACCAGTTCCTTCACCCGCAATTTCTCCACCAGCCGCGATGCGTTTGAGTTTTTATCCAGCATTCGCTCGGTAAGCAGTGAAACGGTCACTTCTTTGGGGTGCTGTCCGCGCAAAATCCGCAGGATATTGTATTGTTGGGGCGAAATACCGTGCGGTTTCAGTACTTGTATCTGCTTCAGGTTCAGCCAATTGGCTGTGAACATGATATTCAATACCAGTTTTTGGTATTCGTCCCGGAATTTTTCCTGCCTTATTTCTTTTTCCAATTCCATGTTCGTGCGGTTGCGCTGCTGCAAATATATGTATATACACACATTAATTGCCAAGTATGTTCAATTTCTTGCCCTTCCATGGTCAGGCCAGCCACCCCGGCTCCGTTCTGCCCTGCAAACCCGATAGCCCCCGACCCCCAAAGGGGAGAAGCCCCACCCCGGCCCTCCCCGAAGGAGAGGGAGTAGAGAAAATAGTATGTTTCAAAAGTCCCAAACCCCCTTTCCCGGTGAGCCCAATATTGCTGTTGTACGGGCGGATTTGATATATGCCGGTCATAAAAAAGGCCCTTGACGGGCCTTTTTTGTCTTGACTTGTGTTTGGATTACACGGGAAGCAACTGTATTTGCTTGCGTTTGCGTTCAATGATGTTGTGGTAAAATTCCAAATCGTCCTTCAACTGGAAACGCACCATGTACGAAAGCGTGGCTTTGCACAGCACTTGGTTCACTTCTTCTATTTTGCGTTCCAATACGTTTATCTCATCGAGCAACCGGAGTTGCTCCACTTTTTCCGCATCCGCAGAGGCACTCATGCTGCTGAACAGTGAAAATGCCTGTTCCGATAGGGCCTCTGAACCAACTGTTGGCATTGCGGCTATCAAATAAGTGTCTTTCATGTGCGTCACCGATTTACCGTGTATTTTTTATGAGTTAAATGTAGCAAATAATATGCGGAAAACTGCGGATGCGGGGCATTTTTTTCAAACTTCGGAAAATCCCAATTCGGCATCCAAACAGTGCACATGGCGAAATAATATGCCTGAATCATGATTTTTCCGGGTTCAGGTAGCACAAAAGCTATTTCAATGCGTTTTGCACCCGGCTTTTCCGATTCATTTGCTAACTCTTAGCAATTTTTGTACCAAGATTCAAAAAAAGGTACACTTGCATGGTTGGCGCGGTGAAAGTTTACCGGCCATTTCCAGCGGTTTCCAACACACCATTAGTGCGCAAACCACCGGATAGGTAAACGTGCCGCGCCGGTTTTTTACCCCGTAATTTTTATCGTGCTGTTGCCGCCAGGTAGCCGAACCACTTGCACCTGCGTGCCGATACGGTCTTTCAATGCCTCTACGTGCGAGATGATGCCGATCATTTTTCCGGTGGCTTGCAGGTTTTCCAGCGTTGTGATGGCCGTGTCAAGTGTCTGGGGGTCAAGCGTTCCGAAACCTTCGTCAATGAAAAGCGACTCGATGCGGATTTTGCGTCCCGCAATGTCCGACAGGCCCAGAGCCAAAGCCAAGCTTACCAGAAACGTTTCGCCGCCCGAAAGTGTTTTGACCGGGCGAATATTGTCGGCTTGGTCGCGATCCAGAATTTCCACATCCAAGTCGGTTTGCGGCACGCGCCGGATCTGGTAGCGCGGATTGAGCTGGTCCAAGTAGCGGTTTGCCAACTGCACGAGTTGCGCCAGCGTCAGGCCCTGCGCAAAGGTGTTGAACTCGGCCCCGCCTGCCGAACCAATCAGTTTTTCCAACGACCGCCAACGAGCCAGTTCGGTCTGTTGCCGGTCTATTTCCGTGTAAACGCGCTGGTTTTTCCGGACGGTTTTTTCGTGGTTTTCCAGCGTCTGCTGCAACCGTGTCGCCTCCTTTATGGCTTGTTCGTGAGCAAGTTGCGCTTCACGGAGTTGATGGAAAACAGTTTCCTGCGGCTCTTCGGTAAGGTTTTCGGCGGTGGTGGCACGCAGTGTTTCGCCTACTTGCTGCCACGCGCCGCGTGTTTGCTGCAAGTGGGTTTCCAAGGCTTCCCGTTTGGTTTTCAGGCGGGTTTCGGTTGTTTCGTCCAGCAACACTTCGCGCAGGGCCTCAATGCTGCCAAACGAGTTCTTGGCAATCACTTCCAATAGTTTTTTTTCCTTGGCATCCAGCAGTTGGCGCGTGTCGGCGAGCATTTTTTGCCGGTCGGCGAGTTGCTTGGTTTGGAAACCGAGTTCATTGGCTTTGGCATTATGCTGGTTTTCAGCCGATTGCCTTTCAGCTTCCGCATTTTCAAGTTCGTGCGCCACTTGCTGCCGTGCGTCTTTGATATTGGCACTGCCCATCAGGGCTGTGCGTTCGGTTTTGCGTTTCTCCAGTTGTGAGGATTCTTCCAGAAGCTTGATTTTCAAACGGTTCCACTGGAATTTTTCTTCATAATATAAAAGTGCGGCTCGCAGTTGTTCGTGGGCTTGCAATTGCTGGCGCAGCAGCAGCCGGGTTTGGGTCTTTTCCCGGATACTATTTTCAATTGCCTCAATGTCCTCAATGGCAATGGTTTCTTCGAGCACTGGAATGGCTTGCCCGTAGGCGGCACGCCATGCATCCGCCTTCTCCTTTTCCTTTTTCCCCTGCTCCATCAATTGATGCTGGTTTTCGGTTTCGTGCCTTATCTGCTGACCAAGCGTGATGATTTTTTTTTCGATGGCCTGGTGCGCCAACGCCTGTTCGTCGCGTCGGCGTTTTGCGCTTTCATCGGGTTGTTGATAATTTTCCACATACGGATGCTGCGTCGAACCGCACAACGGGCATTTTTCGCCCGGCTGCAACTGGCTTCGGGCTTGCGCATACGTCTGCACTTTCAGTTCCAGCTCATGGATTGTCCGCAGGTTTTCCAATATTCCGCGTGCGGCCTGTTCTTGGGCTTCCAAGGCCGGCAAAATCTCTTTGTTGCGGTTGATGGAATCTTTCAAATCCGTGAATTGGTCCCGCAACGCCTTGAGGTTTTGCTGCGTGGCGCGGAAAGATTCGGCGCGGTGCAATTGGGCAGTCCAAGTTTCGAGGTTTTGCGTGAGCGAGTGTTCGGCGGCGGCCAGTTGCTCGCGGGTTTGTCCGGCGTGCAGCGTATCCATTTCCGCCCTGCCGGTCTCAATGGCCTTTTCCAGCCGTTCGTTTTGCAATTCAATCTGCTTCCTTTCAGTACTGTTTTCCGTAAATCTGGCAACCGGTTTCAACGCTTGCAATCTGGTGTTTTTCTCACGGAGGCTTTGTTCCGTTTCGCGGATGGCGTTTTGGATATTCACTATGTTACTTTCAATGATTTCCGCATCGGTAAACTTGGGCAGCCACGCTTGCTGTTCGCGTTTGGCATCGGCCAGTTGGCGGTCGGCTTGGGCAAGGTGCGCTTCGGCCAGTTGCCGGGCTTCGGCCATGAACGGCAAGGCCGAGTGCAGTTCGCGCAGTTCGGCTTCCAACTTGTTGTGGTTTGACTGGATGACCTGAATCTCAGCGAGTGGCGTGCGGTGCGTCACGGCAGTCAGGTGCAAATCGAACCGGCGGAAATCGTCGGCGTGCGTGTCCCTATCGGCTTGCAGCGCGGTCAGTTGCTGTCCGAGTTTCTGTTTTTGCGTTTCCAGTTCGCGGAGGCGTACCAGCCATTGGTGCTGGGCTTCGAGGGTTTTGATGTTTTCGGAGATACTATTTTTTTCGACTTTCAATTCCTGCACTTTTCCCCGAAATTCGGTTTGCTGCTCTTCGGTCAGCAGTTGCGCCGTGTCAAGTTTCCTTTCCAGTTCTTTGAGCCGTTCCTCCTCCTTTTTCTTGCGCTGGAAGGCTTGCTGCGAAAGTCTGGTGTAGAGATCGGTTCCGGTGATTTTTTCCAGCAGTTCGCCCTTGTCACTTTCCTTGGCCTTCAGGAAAGCCGCAAAATCGCCTTGGGCCAGCATCACCGAACGCAAAAATCGCGGATAGTCCAAGCCCGTGATGGCCGTGATACGTTCCACGACATCGGTTTTCTTGGATTCCAGGATTTCATTGTTGTCCAAGTCGCAGAGTTCCATTTTGGGCGGCTGAATCTCGCCGTCGAGCCGGTTGCGCGAACGCCACAACGCCCATTTGCTGCGGTACCGTTTGCCTTTCACCTCAAAATCCACTTCGGCAAAGCAGTCAGCGGTGTGGTAGCTCATGGCTTTTTCCGTATCGCGTCCGCCAAATCGCGGCGCATTGCCGTACAAGGCCAGCGTGATGGCATCCAAAATGGACGTTTTGCCCGCCCCCGTCGGCCCGACGATGGCAAACAAGCCCGAATCGGCAATGGGGCTTTCGTGGAAGGCAATGTACTGCTCGCCGCGCAGCGAATTGATATTCTTGAGCCGGATACTGAGTATTTTCATTCAAGGAAAGTTAAGGGAAACGCCGCATTCTGGTTCCCAAAAAAAGAGGAATCTATTTGGGAAGAGGTTTGGGGTTTTTCAACGATACTGTTTTGCTTTGCGTCCATGCGAAAATGCCTGAACCGGTTTTTATTCACTTCCCTTTGGGGTTGGAGCTTCCATTTCAGCCAGCAGTTCGCGGAAGGCTTGGAGCATTTCGGGCTGCTGCGCTTCGGGTAGGCCCTCGCTTTCGCATTTGCGCAGGAAAACCTCTTCGGGACTCAGTTCGTGCAGCGACTTCTCGGTTCCCACCTGCTCATCCAGCGACAGTTTGGCGTTTGTGTAAATAACCTGGTGCTTGAGGATGTCAATGTTGCGGCCGGCAAACATATCCTGGATGCGCTGCACGATATTAGGCTCATAATGATCGAGTTGCACTTTTATCTCGGCCCACACGCGGCGGGTTTCCGGTGCATCGTCAAAGGTGGAGAGTGTTTTTTCGATGGCCGCAAAGTCGCCCTTGAAACGCATCAGTTTCTGCCATTTGGGCACTTTCAGCGGCGTGATGCCCGCCAGAATATTATCTTCAAAATCAAGCAGCAAAACGTTCTTCACATCCGAAAACTCGCTGAAACTCAGCGAAATGGGCGAACCCGAATACCGAATGTGATCCTTGCCGTTTACTTTTTGCGGGCGGTGCAGGTGGCCCAGCGCAACATAGTCAAACGCGTCGGGAAAGTCGGCGGCGGCAATGTTGCCCAGCGTACCGATGTGGATGGGCTTTTCGCTGCAATCGCGCAGGTCTTTGTCCGAAGCCTCGCCGCCCTGCGCAAACAAATGCCCGGTTGCCAGCACCGGCACTTTCATGCTTTTGAAAGATACTATTTCGTGCGCCAGGTTTTGGTAGTGCCGGATAATGCCTTCGCGCACCCGTTCATGGATCTGCTCGTAGGTTTCGCCCGCCACCGCCTCCCGGATTTCGCGGTCGCGCAGGAAAGGCACGGCGCACACTACGGCCTGCAACTCGTTTTTCCGGTTGGTGATGTGGATAATCTGATCCTGCAAGTGCTTGGAAGCTTTGCCGACGACCTTTATATTGAGGAAAGCCAAGATGTCGCGCGGGGCATTGAGCGTGCCCGGATAGTCGTGGTTGCCGCCCACAATCACGGTGTTGCGGCATTGGGTCTGCACCAGGCCGCGCAGAAACTCGTAATATTGTTTCAACGCCTCGTGGCTCGGGTAGCCGTTATCAAAGATGTCACCAGCCACAATGAGCAAGTCTACGCGCTGCGTCTCGATGGTGTCGAGCAGCCAGTCCAGAAAAAGCTGGTGTTCGTCGTGGCGTTCGTGGTCGTGCAGGCGGTGCCCGATGTGCCAGTCGGCGGTGTGGAGTACGCGCATGGGTGGGTTTGGTGTCGGGTTTTTGTTCCGTAAAGTTAGCGAACAATGCCGGAAAACCGTTGGCGGCACGGCCCGCGAAAATTATTTCCAAACCTGTGCAACCTTTCCTTGAAATCGTGTGTCCTGTCGGTGATTGCCGTTGTTCGGCATCCCCGAACCCAAAATCGAAAGAAATAGTATCTTTGAAAAACCCCAAACCCACCATGAAAACAATCATAGCATTCGGCGCACTTTGCCTGCTGGCCGCTGGCTGCAATGACTCCAGTTCGGTGCCGCCAGTGTCGGGCAGCGATTACCTGCCTTTGGAAATCGGCAATTACTGGAAAGTGGACGACGGCAATTACGTGGAGGTGACCGGCACCGAGCAACTCAACGGCCAAACGTTTTTCGTGCTGCGTTCGCGCAACAAAACTGCGGTTGAGCCAAGCTTCCGGGAATATGACTTGTATTTCAGGATTGACGGGCGGGCGAATTTGGTTCAAGGATTCAAAAACTCGAATTACAGTAGAGTCGCCGCCAACTTCAATTTGGAGAGTGGACAAAAAGCGGAAGGCATCGAAAATCCGACGGTGACCGCAAAAACCGCCGACCAAATCACGTTCCGCTACGACTGCATGGTTTGCTCGGCCTATCCGAGTTATTATTATGCCACTTTTATGAAGGATAGAGGGTTTGCGGAAAGAAATTTCATGCTTGCCAAAAATTTCGGATTGGTGCAAAAATTCACTGAAATCAAAATTGGCGGCAAAGTGTACAAACAATGAAGCTTGCCGGAAAATAGTATCTTTTGAAAACGCCAAACCCGCCTTGCCATTCCGACGGGCGGTCAACTCTGCCAGAGTTTTGAACTCTGGCAGAGTTGACCGGATTGCTCCTTTGCCCGTGGGCTTGGCCGTTGGACTTGGAAAGTCCAACCACGCTTTCCAAAACAGTATCTTCTGAAAACACCAAACCCGCCCGGCTTTTCAGAGACCGGGCGGGTTTGGTATTCCTGCCTGTGGCATTTTACTCCGGCCAGAGGCCGCCCGGCGCGGCTTCGCCGCCGGACACCTGCCTGCCGGACAGGCAGGGTTGCCACTCGGCGGCTTGTGTTTGTTGAGCAGATTTCCCGGAAACTCTTTCAGCCGTCCAGCCGCACGGCTTTGCCCGTACGGGCGGCTTGGTAAACGGCCTCCACCACCCGGATGTCGCGCAAACCCTCCTCGCCGGGCACCAACAGCAGCTTCTTGTCCATGATGGCCGCGGCATCGTCGTCCATTTGCAGGGCTTGCTGGTTGCCGATTTTGAAGTCAATTACGCCTTTGCTGCTTTCGCCCCGGATGCCGCCGTAGGCTTGGAAAGGCTCCATTTTGAGCCAGCCGTTTTCAAAGGATGCCTGCAACTGGTTCATGCTCATGCCGAAACTGGTGGCGCAATTGGCAACCGCACCACCGGGGAATTGCAATTGGAACAGCGTAGTTTCGTCCACTTCGGTATAAATCTCCGGGCGGTTGGTGAACTGCTGCGCCGTTACCAGTACCGGTTCCTCGCCGGTCACGTAGCGGGCGGCTTGCAGGGCATACACGCCCATGTCGCCCATGGCACCGCCGCCCATCGCCTTTTTCTGTTTCCAATTGTCTTTCCGGCTTTCAAAATACCCCGCCGATGCGGTGACGAGCCGCACTTTGCCCAGCGCGTTTTCGCGCCGCAGCCGGATTATTTCCCGGATGTTGGGGTCGTGCTGCGTGCGGTAGCCGATGGATAGCGTCACCTTGTTGTCGCGGCAGGCTTTGATCATGGCTTGGCAGTCGGCCACGGTGGGAGCCATTGGTTTTTCGCACCACACGTGCTTGCCCGCCTTGGCCGCCCGGATGGTGTATTCGGCGTGCATGGAAGGTGGCAGCACCATATACACCACGTCAATGTCGGGGTTGTCGGCAATCTTGTCGAAATTCTGGTAGTTGTAGATATTTTTGTCCGGCAGGTTGTATTGTTTCTGCCAGCGGGCGGCTTTTTCGGGCGTACCTGTCACAATGCCCGCCAAGTAGCATTTCTTGGTTTGCAGCAGTGCCGGAGCCAGCAAATCGGTGCTGTAATAGCCCAGGCCCACCAAGGCCACGCCCAGCCGGTCTTTGTTTTTGGGCAGGGCGCAGGCAGCAAGTGGAATGATGGCCGCCCCGGCGGTGAGCAGGGCGGAGGTGCGGATGAAATCGCGGCGGGTGGTCATGGTGGGTTGCGGTTACGGGTGGGTGGTTGCCAAGTCGAATCACGGGGCAGGCAACCAAAGGTAACAACAATCCGGCCTTGCGGGAAATAGTATGTTTTGAAAACCCCAAACCCGCCTTGCGCATTTCCCCGCCAAACAAACAGCCACCGGCATTGGCCGGAAAAGTCCGTCACCAGCCTATTCAATCCAAAACCACGCACGACCCGTTGGCAAATAGCAGCCGGATGGCTTGGGAGTGTCTTTTTCAAGAAAAAAACAGTTCCGGTTGGCCTGCGGTTACGCGCCAGAAAACGCGGGATTGCTGCCCGAAGCGCAGGCTTTGGTTTTCGTGGATTATGAAAGAAACGAAAAAAAGCCGTTTTGCGGGCGGAAACGGTTTCCCGGCCATTTTTCAAACATGGTTCCACATACAGGAGAAAAATATTTTTTCCGCAAAAAAGTGTCAGAATACGGGTTTTTGGTGCGAAGTGTATGCTGGTAATCAGTGCCTTGTATATTCCAACCATACATTTGCAGGTTTAACCCGTTTACGCGGTTTTTATGCTTATGTGGAAGGCCTAAGTTTGCCAGTAAATATTTTTTGCGGCATTTGACTGATCGAAAAATGCCTTGTGTGAGTGTGCTTCCCATCTTGACCGCCTGGTGAAACCCAAAGGCGGTACTTTCAAAAAAACGCATCGGAATACCGCCCTTGCCCTTATGCCGCAATGCACTGATAGTTGTCCGGCCTTCTTGGTTTCAGTACTTGCAGGTGTGTTTCCCGTCGGTTTGGTTTCGCCCGCGATTTCCAAAAGCCGATTCCCCGCAATCGGTTTCCGGACCCGAAACCCGGTTTTTCCGGAAAAATCCCGATAACTGCCCTATGTGCTTCTGATCAGACAGAACCCGATAATTTCCTTTCGATTTTTCAAACATCCTATCAGCACATCTGTCATAAAAAAAATGCGTTCCGTTTTCGATTACAAAAAAATCACCGGCAAAATAAACCTGATGGCATTGGTCATTCTCATGGCCTTTGCCATCTTGCTCCTGGTGTTTTACACCCAGAACTCCTCCATGCTCACCTCCTTGAAAACCATTCAGGATTTGCGCGTTCCCTTTCCCATCGTGACATCCGATCTGGTAAGTGGCGCCAACCGGGTGGCGGCTTCGCAACGGGCTTTTCTGATGACCGGCGAGGACAGGTTCCGCCAGGAACGGATTGATATCTGGCGGACTCAGATGGAGCCTTCCATGACCGAACTGGAGCGTTTGGAACCCTTGCTGGATTCACAGAAAAAACGCGATACGGTGCGCGTTGCCCTTGAAAAAATCAGGCAATACCGGGAGGAGCAGGAAGCGACAGACCGGTTCTTTTTGGAAAACCGCGAGGCGGCGGCTTTCGGTTATGAGCGGCTGGACACGGCTGCCAGCCGAAGCCAGCTTGTGGAATCCTTGAAAGTAAAAGCCGGATTCGACAAGGAAATCAACGGCCGCGTGACTGGCCAGGCTTCCGCGTTGCGGAAAGAAATACGCGAACTCCTGCTGCCCCTCAACAACAGCCAGGAAGTGGCTTTGCGTGCCGATGTGGAAGGCGCAACGGCTTCGATCAATCGCACCAACCTGATTGCGGTTGTCGTTGCGTTGGGTGCAGCCTTGGCTATTCTGGGTGTTTTGATTGCGGTTGCCCGCGCCTTCGGCCAAGCGGTTGCCGAACCCACCGGTTTTCTGGCAAAGCTCGCCAGAGGCATCATGCCTGATGCCCTTGAAGCGGCCAGCCATGAATTGAACCCGATTGTGCAGTCGGGCAATGTGCTGCTGGGCAATTTGCGCAAAGCCAGCGGGTTTGCCCTTGAGATTGGCGAGGGGAAATACGACCATGTTTTTGAGGCGGCGGGAAAAGACGATGTGCTGGGCAATTCGCTGCTGCAAATGCGGGAAAAACTCAGGTATGTTTCGCAGGAGGATAAACGCCGGAACTGGATCAGTGAAGGGCTTGCGCATTTCAGCCAGATTTCAAGAACCTATGACAACCTCGCCACACTGTCGGACACGATTATTTCGGGCCTTGTCAAATACTTGGGTGTCAATCAAGGATGGCTCTACATCGTAAACAATGAAAATCCCGAAAATGCGGAACTGGAGTTGGTTGCGTGCTACGCTTGGGACAGGAAAAAGCACCTCCAAAAGCGGATCAGCTTGGGCGAGGGGCTGGCCGGACAGGTTTGGCAGGAAGGCGAAGGCGTTTGCCTGACTTCGTTGCCAGCGGATTATTTGAAGATCACTTCCGGTTGTGGGGAGGCCAATCCGTGTTGCCTGCTCATCCAGCCGTTGAAAGTGAGCGATAACATTTACGGAATCATAGAACTGGTATCGTTCCAACCCTTGGAAGCCCATCACCGCGAATTTGTGGAAAAGGTCTCCGAAAACATCGCCTCCATAATTGCCGGTGCCAAGACACAGGAAAGAACGCAGAACCTGTTGCAAGCATCCCAGCAGTTTGCCGAGGAGCTGAGGGCCCAGGAAGAGGAGATACGCCAGAACATGGAGGAACTCACTACCACGCAGGAGGAAATGGCCCGCAAGGAGGCCGAGTCGGTGAGTATCATGGTAGCCATTGACAACAGCATGGCATACATTGAATTTGACCTGCAAGGCAACATACTCAATGCCAATGCCTTGTTTCTCCATGCCACGGGATACGTGCTGGGTGAAATACAAGGAAAGCATCACCGCATTTTCATTGATCCGGCTCAGGCGAATTCAAGGGAGTACCTTCAGTTTTGGGCTGATTTGCGGGCAGGAATAATTCAGCAGGGAGAATTCTGCCGCTTTGGCAAGGGCAGGAAAGAGGTTTGGCTCAGTGCCAGCTACACGCCCGTTTTGAACCAGAATGGAGAGGTGTGCAAGATAATCAAGATTGCCCGCGACATTACCGATTTGAAACGGCAACCGCTGGAATCTGCCGATGCGCAGAATGCCTGAACGCAAGATGATGGACACGGTCAAAGTTGCGGTAAACCGGTTGGATGCAATAATTTCCGGAGGAGACATAATTGCCTTGGTGAAAATTGCCCGCCTTTGGCTGCCGGCCGTTTTCTGGCTCATTTGGTTTGACGGATATGCCCAGGAAGAAGACCGGATCAAACCGGCTTCTTCCGAAACGGTTTCACGCCAAGGAAGTTATCTTTCACATGGCGAGGCGGTGCTGGAAGACAATTCCTTTGTGGTTGACGAAGCTTTCAACCAAGGCAAAGGGTCGGTTCAGTACATGGCCTGCTACCAGCACAATCGCTGGAAAGATGCGGATCCGGTGCTGAGCTTCTGCCAGGAACTGCCCTTGCGTTCCAGCCGCCACCAACTGGGATATTCGCTTGCCTACGTGTTCCATACCGGATTGCAATCAAATTCGCTCAAGCCCGGCCCGGGTGATGCTTCGGTGCATTACAGCTACTGGCTGAAGAATACATCCAGCCGGGTAATGGTGGTACCCAAATTAATCGCATGGCTGCCCATTGGAAAGGCCATCCACAGCAATGGCAGTGGTGGCTGGGGTGGGAAGCTGAGCTTGGCCATGACCACAAAGTTATCCGGAAAGTGGGTTGTACACACAAATGTACTTGCCAGCCGGATTTGGGGTTCCCGCCATTACTTCCAATATGGCAACGCTACCGTTGCCGCAGGTTCAGTTGAGTTTGCAAAGCGGAACCTCAATTCGCTGGGTGTGGGTTTTTCCGTCAATTACCTTCTCCATCCGCGTTTTCATTTTGTTTTGGAGAAGATGCTGACTTCAGAAGAATTTGCAAAGGATGACAGCGCGGATATGTTGGCAGACAATGACACGAACCGGCCCGCAAGTGCCACCGTGGCCCGGAGAACCCGGATGTTGCTGATACCCGGTTTCCGCTGGGCGATTAACGGCAAGGATTGGCAACTGGTGCCTGCCGTGGGCTGTCCTCTTGAAGTGCTTTCGGAAAACCCCTGGCAAGACCTCAAAACGGGCGGTGCCATAAAAGGCGGATTGGTTCTCTACCTGTCTTTTGAAACCAATTGAACTTGCTCTTTCACGGTTGCCGTTTGATTTGAAACGGTTGTGAAAACTGCCTTCCAATCACCGACTATGCATTCGCAGCCACCGCTGTCACGCGTTTTGAACGCCTGACAGCGGTGGCTGCGCGTTTGCAACGCACATGGAGCCGCAAGCCCGCCAAATCAACGCATGATTGTTGCTGCCTTTGGGTGGTTGCCAAGTCAAATCACGGGGCAAACAACCAAAGGTAACAACAATCCGGCCTTGCGGGAAACAGTATGTTTTTCAACCGCCAAACCTGCCCTGCGGCTACCGGCCGGCATTTGACAAGGCCGCCAACCAATCCGCGCCATAAAAAAGCCGCCTTTTGGGGCGGCACGGTTGGGAATATCAGAAACAACGCCCGCTCAGTTTTTCCATTTGATGTCGGCTGTCTGCAAGGCTTCGAGCGAAAGCACATTTTCGGGTGCGAAATACGGCGATGCCTTGGCCATGCCTGCCCGCAAGTGGCTGACGCGGGACAGCACCGCACTATTGGTGGCTTGTTTCATCTCGTTCCATACTTGCGAGTACCAATTGATGTCACTCACCAGCGGCCGGTACGGATACTGCGCATTGGTGGTAAGCGTGTTCAGGGTGGCACGGCCTTGGTGCACAAAATCGGTCAGTTCGTAGTGGTAGCCATTCTCAAATACACGTACCTGCACCCGAAAATAGATGCGGCCATTGACAAAGGCACTGCCGCCTTCCTGCTGGCTTTTGAACGGAAGGTAACCGATGGCCGTGAAAGTACACGTGGAAGGGTTAATGTTTTCCAGGAAGCTCTCCGTTTGCGACTCGGCCCGGAACCAAGCCAATGCCCGCTGGTAAAGTTCGGTTCTGGGTATGTTGGCAACGGTCACGGTATCGCCGAACGAATAGCGAACCAAGGGACTGGCTGCCTGTTTCTTCTGGGCCGTTGCTGGCATCAGGATGCAGAATGCGAGGATGATCAGGAGAAGGAAGCGCATAATGGGTGAGGTTTTCCGGTGATGGGTGGTGATGCGTTTGGCGATACTTGGGTTTTCTTACGCATGTAAGATTTTCCATATATACGCACACTTTGCAAAAGGTAAACCGGAGGCCAAAGTTGATTTCGGAGCGGTGAGCCGCACCGGATTCGCATCCGCCGGACGGCATCCGTAATAGCGCGGAACGGTGTGTACAGGCGCGTGCCGCAACAAACGGGTTGTCGTTGTTAGCCTTTGCAACCGTCGGGTTTGGCCTTTCCAAAGCATACTGTTTTGGGCAAGTGGTTTTTTGTTTTCCCCGCAAAGGGGCCGGCTCGGAAACTGGAAATATGGCCGCTGGTATTCATCAGAATAGTATTCATTGAAAACGCCAAACCCCGCGCATCGCTGCTGGGGTTTGGCGTTTTTTGGTTGCCGTTTCGGGTTACCGTTGTTTCAATACACCACCACTTTGCGCGTCAAAACCTGCCCGCCGCCCGAAAATTTTACCACGTACATTCCCTGCCCGTAATCGGCCAAGTCCAGTTTCAGGTTGTCCGGGATGTTGTCCGCCGTGTAGATTTCCTGTCCCAGCGCATTGTGAACCATAATCCGCACCGTTTTCACGTTCAGAAATGCGTTCTTTTCCACCGTAATCTCATTGCGCGTGGGGTTGGGGTAGAGTTTGATTCCTTCTGAGAGCAAATCAACGCTGCGCACCACCCGCACAAAGCGGCTGGCCGTGTCGGTGCATCCGGCGGTGTTTTCGGCCCGCAGGGTTATCCGGTAGCGGCCTTCTTTGGCATACGTGTACGCGGGGGTTTGGCCTTTTGCGGGGATACTGTTTTCGCCGAAATTCCATTCCCATTTCACCGCGCCGACGCTGCCGTCGATCAATTGCAGCGTTTCGCCGAGACTCAGGTCGAGCGTGTCTTTTGCAAGGGTGAAGGCGGCCTTGATGGGCGAAACCGTGACTGTAACTGCCACCGGTTGGCTGGTGACCACATAATCCGTGGCGACCACGTAAAACACCGTGTCGCGGTAAATGCGGCCCGCATTGAATGTTTTTCCGGTACCAACCAATTCCAAAGCTTGATTGAAAAACCCGAAAACCTGCGCATTGGCTGGCTGCAAAACCACCGAATCGCCGGCACAAATGGTGATGGGCTGGATAACTGGCTCCGGACTCAGGATGCCCGGAAAAACCCGCACCTGCCGCACCAAAGTGTCGCGGCAGCCGGCGGCGTTTTCGGTGGTCAGCATCACGTCGTACACGCCCGCCTCCCGGTACACGTGCGCCGGGTTCTGTTCGGTGCATATATGTCCATCGCCGAGGTTCCACGTCCAGCGCACCGCCCCGGCGGTTTGGTCGGATAGGCGCAGCGTGTCTTGGTCATGGATTCCGAGCGAGTCTTTGTTCAGTCGGAAACCCGTTTCAAACACGCTGATCGTGACCGGAACCGGCTCGCTTTCGTACAGCGAATCGGTGTTGGTGACCAGCACGGTTTCGTTGTCCCGCACGTTTTCCATGGCCAGTTCGCTGCCCGTTCCCAGCGTGGCCAGCGAGCCGTCGGGTTGTGTGTGGTAGAACTTGAACGTTTGTCCGGGCGAGGGCGCAAGCATGACGCGGCCGCCCCGGCACACCTGCACATTGGCGATTACCGGCTTGGGGCTGCGGTTGATGGCAATGAATTTCTGCCGCGCCGCATCGGAGGTTTGCTGTATTTCAGCGATACTATTTCCGGTGACGATGGCAAAGGCCACCACCGCCGAGTCGCCATCGGCCAAATTGCTGATGCGTGCCGAAAGCAAATGCGCCACATCATCGGCATTGGCGGTGGTTTGGGGGCGGCTGGCTCCGCTCATGGCAAGGATTTTTTCAGCGGCGGTGAACCCGTCGAAAATGTTGATGCCCGCCTGGTTGTCAAACGCGTAATGGCTGGCTGGCTGGCCGGTAAGCAGCCGCACGCCCGCATACGGAAAGCCGCCCGCCGGGTTGAAAACGTAGCCCAGTTGCCGCGCCGCATCCCAACCGGCTTGGTTGTTCTGGCGCGTGCCTATTTCCCAATCGGCAAAAAGTCCGGCGTGGAGCGAGTCTAATTTGCGGCCGCTGATGTTTTTTATCTTGTATTCCACAACCACGAAGTTGTCGTTCGGCGCGTCTTTCCAAGCGTAGGTTTGGTGCTGGATTTTCAAGCCGATGCGGGCCGGATGGAACCAGTCTTCCTGCATGATGCCGCCCGCCAGCACATCCGTGAGCGGGTAGTTTTGGAACGACACGTTGCGCACCGATTCAAAATGCCGGTTCTTGGCATACGTGGGCGATTCGTTGCGCACGCAATCCGAAACGTGGTCGGCATCGGTTGCCAAAACGAGTCCGGCCTCAAACAGCAGCGGCTGGCTCCGGTGCCGGATTCCGTTGCCTTTCAATTGCTGGTTGGCCACGATGCCCGCATTCCAGAACGAGTACGCATCGGTATAACCGATGCGACCATTGCTGGTGGCCGTTACGGTGGTCTGGTTCACGGCAATGTCCAAGTAATCGGGACGCACGATTTCGAGCCACGAAAAGCCGCGCCGGAAACCGCCATCCGTTACGGTCAGCGTGAACACGACTTCCGTATTGGGCGGCGTGGACGGATTGACCGTAATGGCAAACGGATTGGATGGATTGAAAATAGTATCTCCCGGATTGACCAAACCCGCCGTGTACGTTGCGTTCTGGATCGTGACCAGCGGCGAGTTGGCGGTGAGTGTAATTGTGGCGTTGGCAAGCGGATTGAGAAGGTTTTTCAGGCTCACCGTCAGGTTGTTACTTGTGTTTGGCAGCAGGTAAGGCTGGTTTTGCGCGTTGGAAACCGTTTTGCCCAGCAGCACTACCGACTGCGTGGCCGGTTCGGTCAGGGCGCGGTACACATTCAGCCGCCCGCTGCCGAGCTTGCCCGCGTACGCGCCGTTGCCCGCCACGCCGTAAATATCATCGGCGGTGGCCATGAGGCGTTGGCGCACTTCGGCGGCGGACAGTTGCGGGTACAGCGAACGCACCAGCGCGGCGGCTCCGGCCACTATTGGGCTGGCATACGATGTGCCCGTGTCGTATTGGTAGCCGCCGCCATCCTGCGTGGAAATGATGTCCTTGCCGGGAGCCATGATGTCCACTTTATCGTTGTACGTGGAGCCGCCCGCACCGTTGCTCCACATGGCTTTGGCATCCGTGGCATCCGTGGCACCCACCGACAGCACATTGTCATACGAGGCGGGCCAGTAGTAGCGGTTCTGGTTGTCGTTTCCCGCCGAGACGGTGATCACCACATCGTGGTTGATGGCGGCATAGTTGATGATGTCCTGCTCCAATGCCGAACCCGCGCCGGTGCGCCCCCACGAAAGGTTGATGACCTTGCAGCCTTTTTCGGCCAGATAAACCAAGCCCGCAAAGCCCGAAAACCGCCCCGTAGCCGGGTCGAAGCCGGTGGCAGGCAGGAAACGGCAGTTGTAGCCCACACCCGCGCCACCCAAACCGTTGTTTGCCTCACCCGCCGCACAGCCCGACACCCGCGTGCCGTGCGCATTGGCCCGCAGGCTGTTGGAATTGGCAATCATGTTCCATCCCGCGTAGTTGTCCGTGTAGCCGTCCTTGTCGTTGTCAAGGCCGTCAATGGGGTCGGCGGTGTTGTACTGGATGTTGTTTTTGAGGTCTTCGTGCGTCACGTCGCAACCGAAGTCAATGATGCCGATGGTCACATCGGGGTTGCCCTTGTGAACGTCCCACGCTTCATAAGCCCTGATGTTCTGGAGCCAATACTGCTGTCCGCCAACGGGTTGTGCCAGCGGGTCGTTGGGCACGTGCATGGGCTGGAAGTTGGTGTGCATCGGTTCGGCGTATGCCACGTTGGGGTCGGTAAGCAGGATGTTGATAGCGGCCCCGAGGTTTTGGGAAACCGGAACCTCGATTGTGTAAACCGTTGACAAATCCACGAACCCATTGTCCGTGCTGTTGATGCCTGAACCTGATTTTCGTCCGCTTTTATTGGAAACAGGGGCTTGGTTGGGGAACATCCGGCTTATTTCTTTCGCGCCGAGCCGCCGCAAAACCTCATTGTTGCGCACTGACGGAGCCGCCGTGCGGCCATTGCGGGCGGCAATAAACTTGTATTTGACCACCAGCGTGTGCGGCGCATAGTGGCCGGGGCGCAGTGAGGCATCCCATTGATACCGCCGCTGCTGTGCCGCCGCGCTGCTAACGACCGCACATAAACAAATGATTGCCAGTAACTTAATTCCCATAGCCGTTTTCCTTTAGCGTGCGGTGTTTGTCCGGGCGAAACCATTGGGAAACCAATGCGTACGCTTTCGTTTTTCGCTTCACTAAAATTACGCGGCTTGGTTGGTTTTGGGGTGGCGTTATCGGTGGGAAACATACACTTAACAGGTTGCGGCGCAAGTTGAACCGCATGGTGGCAAGGGGAAAATAGTATCTTCCGGAAAGCCCAAACCCGCCCGCTTTTGGAAGCCGGGTTGGCAAAGGGGCAAAAAATCCGTGGAAATGCTTTTGTTTTTTTGTTTTTCGGCTTAACATTCCGCCGTAATTGACTGGCCGTTCATTCGCTACCGGCTTTGCCCGCCAATCCAAAACTCCCGCACAATGATATCCCAGATTGACAAGGTTGCCGACATGGTTCACCAGTACGTTGATTCCATTGGAATGGTGCGTGAGGAGATTTACGATTCCGAGAAAAAGCTGTGGCGGTGGCGCAAGGGTTCGGCCAACATCGAGGTGTTTATCCAGACGATTGTTTTCGGCAATGGCACCAAGCGCGACTATGTGCGCATTTTTTCGCCGCTGATAAAAATCCCAGTCAACGACCTGCTGGGTTTTTACCGGCATTTATTGCAACTCAACGACACGAACCTGGGCGTGAAGATTACCCTGATGCCCAAAAGCGACTGGGTGTATGCCACGTATGAGCGTGATATCCGGGGGATGGACTACCACGAACTGGCCACCTGCATTGCCGACATGGAATACTGGGCCGACGCGCTGGACGATGAACTGAAGGCGGCTTTCCCGAATTGGAACAACTGAACGGGCCGGGTTTGGCGTTTTTGAAAGATACTGTTTTCCGGCCATCTCACTTTACCAAACCACCCCGCAAAAATGCAACTGAACATCGGCGATGCCGCCCCCGATTTTGAAAGCCGCGACCAGGACGGCAATCCGATCCGGCTGGCTGATTACAAGGGACGCAAAATCCTGCTTTACTTTTATCCGAAAGATGATACTTCGGGTTGCACCGCCCAAGCCTGCAACCTGAATGAAAACCTGCCGGCACTGGAAAAGGCCGGTTACCAAACCATTGGCGTGAGCGTGGACGATGAAAAATCGCACCGCAAGTTCATCGGGAAATACGACCTCAAATTCCCTCTTGTGGCCGATACCGACAAAAGCGTGGTGCAACTGTACGGCGTTTGGAAGGAGAAAAGTATGTACGGCAAAAAATACATGGGAACCGTGCGCACCACTTTCGTGATGGACGAAAACGGCACCATCACCGACATCATCAGCAAGGTGGACACTAAAAACCACACCGCGCAGGTGTTGAAATAGGAGTGGCCGTGCGTGCCAAAATAGTATGTTTTAAAATCGACAAACCCGCCCTGTGTAACCTCACCCCCGGCCCCTCTCCTGCTGAGAGGGGTGAAAAAAAGGAGCCTTTGCTCCCCTCTCAGCAGGAGAGGGGCCGGGGGTGAGGTCTTTCACAATCAAGAAATCCGTTCTTATGAAATTTGGCGTGGTTGTTTTTCCCGGTTCCAATTGCGACGAGGATGCGGTATATGTGCTGGGTCAAGTGCTGGGCAACCCGGTAGTAAAACTGTGGCACAAGGACACCGACTTGCAGCAATGCGATTGCATTGTGCTGCCGGGCGGCTTTTCGTACGGCGATTATTTGCGTTCGGGAGCCATTGCCCGTTTCTCGCCGATCATGGAACGCGTGGTTGCCCATGCCGGTGCGGGCGGTTATGTGCTGGGCATCTGCAATGGCTTCCAGATACTGACCGAGGCCGGTTTGTTGCCGGGAGCCTTGCTGCGCAACAGCGGACAGCGATTCATCTGCAAGAATATCTATTTGAAACCCGAATCTGGAACCGCGCTGCTCACCGCCGGACTCAATGCCGACTGCGCCTATAAAATCCCGATTGCCCACGCCGATGGCCGCTACCACGCCGATGCCGAAACGCTGCGCCAGCTCAACGCCAACGACCAAGTGCTGTTTCGCTATTGCGACGAAAACCGGAACATCACCGATGCGGCCAACCCGAACGGCTCGCTGGAAAACATTGCCGGTATTTGCAACGCGCAAAAAAACGTGTTCGGCCTGATGCCGCATCCTGAACGTGCCGCCGAAGCCGCGCTGGGCAACACCGACGGCTACGAGATTCTGAAATCATTGGCCGGGGTGTTGGTGTAGCTGCCAGGAACAAGCCAGCCGCTTGCCTTTGGCGGGTGGCGCGAAATCCGCAACTGGCGCGAGGTTCCTACCTCGTGCCGCCCATGTTCCGAGATTCCTATCTCGGCGGTTTCCAAAGCAGGTGATAACCGAAAGTGATTGATTGCCGATTACCCCGGAAAGGGTTTGGCACTTTCAAAAGATACTGTTTTCAATTGGTTCAAATGTTTCGCTTATCAGTCGGGAAAAGCCTGTTTCCAGCACAATTTCAAATTGAATTTTTAACTGAAAAACTTAAACCTTTCACACCACATGAAAAACAACGAACACGCTTCGCGCCGCAGTTTCATCAAACAAAGCTCGCTGGCATTGGCGGGCATCACCATTGTGCCGCGCCACGTGCTGGGTGGCAAAGGTTTCATCGCCCCTTCCGACAAGCTCAACATTGCGGGTGTGGGTGTGGGCGGCAAAGGCTGGACGGACGTGCTGGGCGCGTGGAATAAGGGCAGCGAAAACATCGTGGCCTTGTGCGATGTGGATGACAACATGGCCAAGCAGGCTTTTGAAAAGTGGCCCAAAGCCAAGCGTTACAAGGATTTCCGCACGATGCTGGACAGTGAGAAAGGCATTGATGCCGTCACTGTCAGCACTCCCGACCACACGCACGCCGTTGTGAGCATGGCCGCCATGCAGCGCGGCAAGCACGTGTACGTGCAAAAACCGCTGGCGCACAACCTCGCCGAAGTGCGCCAAATGACCGAAGCCGCCCGTAAATACAAGGTGGTGTCGCAGATGGGCAACCAAGGTGCCTCGGGCGATGGCGTGCGGCTGTTTCAGGAATGGTACAATGCCGGACTGATTGGCGAGGTGACGCGGGTACACGTGTGGACCAACCGCCCGGTGTGGCCGCAAGGCATTACCACGCCCACCGGCAAGCCGCCTGTACCCAAGGAATTGGATTGGGATTTGTGGCTCGGCCCGGCGGCTTACCGCGACTACAATCCGGCCTACCATCCGTTTAACTGGCGCGGCTGGTGGGACTTTGGCACCGGTGCCTTGGGCGACATGGGCTGCCACATGATGGATCCGCCGTACCGCGCGTTGGGCTTGGGCTACCCGTCGGAGGTGGAGTGCAGCGTGACGGCGGCTTGGGAAGGGTTTTTCAAGCAGGCCTTCTACGCCGATAGCTGCCCGGCCTCGTCGGTGGTGCACCTCACGTTTCCGCGCCCCGGCAAACCCAACGTGAAAATGACTTGGTACGATGGCGGCATCTTGCCCGAACGCCCCGACGAAGTGCCGCCCAACGTGGACTTGGGTGAGAACGGCGTGTTCATGATCGGCTCCAAGGGCGTGATGATGTGCGGGCTGTACGGCCAAAACCCGCGCCTGTTTCCCGAAACGCTCATGGCCGGAACCATCAAGGTGTCGCAAACCATTGCCCGCGTGCCCGGAGCCGACCAAACGGGCCACTACACGCAATGGCTCGAAGCCTGCAAGGCGGGCTTCGGCAAAAAACCACTCAGCTCGTCGTTCGATTATGCCGGGCCAATGACGGAAACCGTAATCATGGGCAACCTTGCCATCCGCAGTGCCATGCTCCGCGTGGCCACCGCCGATGGCAAAGGAACCACGTTTCCGGGACGCAAAAAACTGCTCTGGGATGGCACAAACATGAAAATCACCAACTTCGACGCGGCCAACCAGTTTGTGGGTCGCCCGTACCGCAGCGGCTGGAAAGTGTGAGGATAAAGCTTTGTGGAGTGTCCGGCAAAACCCTTTCTTAATGGAAGGGTTTTGCGTTTTTGAGACATATTTATGCGCCGTGGCGTACTATTTTGCCGGAATTCAAGTCAGGATGCCTGAACCGGGTTTGGGGTATTGGGAAGATACTATTTTTTTGCGGGAAACTGGCTGGCAAAACCATCAAGTACTTTTCCAGTTCAATGGCTGATGATATTTATACCAACGGCTACAGCTTAGCGAAGGCGGCGATTTTTTGCACTAAACTTCCTACGAAGCACTGAACCGCCACTTTTGCAAAACCCGTGTTGATGGCTGGTGTTCTATTCTACTGCTAAATTATTAAAAATTAAATCCGAAATGCAGCCCGGGTTCTGGTGTCCATTTTGGCCACTTGTCATCTTTTTCTTTAAAACCGTCAGGCATTTTACTTTGATATGGACGGCCGGCAATACCAAGTGATGGTTCAATAAAAAACCTGTCCTTAAAGAGCTTTTTGTGATAGCCGATTCGATAGGTGTTGAATATAATGAAGCCATTACCCACCTTATCACCGTTTTCATTCTTAAATGTTTGCCACATAGGCATTCCATGTACTGCTGCGTAAATACCTTTCCAAAAATACCTTTGATAAGCCAGACCAATTCCATATTCTTTTATATTTCCAGGAAATTTCTCTTCGGGTATTCCGTATGCCTTATTATAAAAAGGGTTAATACCAAGCGGCCAAGAATGTTTCCAAGTTATTAATTCAAGAGAAATAACATCTTTTCCGGTAATACGATAACCTAAGTTCAGTTGAGCAAAGCCCGGAGGGTTTACGGGGGCCAAATTACCCAATAAAAACAAAGTGCTACCAACGAAACACCGTTTGTAGCTGCTGTCTGTTTTAGCATATTGTGCTTTGAGTTGGAGCGTGCTTGCCATCATTAAGGCCAAAGCGAATAATAAAATTTTCTTTTGCATATCTTTTTAATTTAAGTTAATTGATACTGCAAAAGTAAATGCGGGCAATGCTTAAACTCGTTCACTTAAGTTAAGAAATGAAATTCAATGCTTGCTTTTTTCAAGAATCCGTGCTCTTAGTCTGCTCAACGATTGTGGCTTTATACCTAAATAGCTCGCTAATTGGTGTTGTGGCACACGCTGAATAAGGTCCGGCCTTTTTTGTAGTAAGTTCAGGTATCGTTGTTCAGGTGATGAAGTCTTAAATTCGTCAAAGTCTATTTGTTGTTTGGCTAACAATTCTTCCGACAATATTCTGCACATTATTTCAAATTTAGGAAATTTAGTGTTTAGCCCAACTCCCATATCTGGATTTGTAACCGTTAGTATAGTATCCTCTACACAACTTATAAAATACTCAGATGGAGAATTATTTATTACACAATGGGGTACTAGACCTTCCATTTCTGTAAAAAAGGCGGTAGTTTTTTCTTCACCATCTATGATGTAATATTTTCGTATGCATCCTTTTAAAACAAATAATTCATCCTGCGATTTCTGTCCTTCTTCGAGTAAAATAGTCCCTTTCTTGACCGAGCGGAATAAGTTCAAAGAAATGATTGCGTTCTTCTCATCTTCTGTCAGCGAAATGTATTTTGATATAAAGTCAAATAGTATGTCTTGCATAGTTTTTATATGTTGTCATGTTATTGTCTTCTGTTACACTTGCCACCAACGGTTCGGGGCTTTGCGAAGAAGGGGAATTCAAGGCACAAATGGTCAATAAACCACAAATGTTGATAGAAGTACAAATGTTCAATTTAGTACTTCTGCCCTTTTTTTGCAAAACCCCTGTTAGTGGCTGGCGTTTTTCTGTCGTGCAGGTTACATTTTATTCATTTCGCTTACCAATGTTTCTATTAATATTTTAGCGTCCCGATGTTTTAATAATGATGCAGATTGTCCAGCCCAATAGGATTTAAAGTCAGGGTTAGAATTTGCAGTTGCAGGATATGCTTTTAATAAACCCATAAATTTACTTTGCAATGGATATGGTGCAAATAAATTTTCGTTGTTTTTCAATTCTTCGGTAAGTCTATTTCTAATTCCCCTTGATAGTCTGCCTGTAAATACTTTTGTAAGCGTTGTATATTTTGCTTCTGCTGTAAAAAGTTTGTCCTTATGGTCTTCCGAAGCGTTGGATTGTGCTGTTGCTAAAAATGCTGTTCCCATTTGGACAGCGTCTGCACCCAAAGCCAAAGCCGCTTTTATTCCCCGTGCATCAGCAATGCCACCAGCCGCAATTATGGGAATTTTTACGCTATCTGCAACTTGTGGAATTAGTGAAAATGTGCCTGTCAAAGAATCTTCGGCTGACCTTAAAAATGAAACTCTATGTCCACCTGCTTCAAATCCAGTGGCAACTATTGCATCTACTCCTGCATTTTCCAACGCAATGGCTTCATCTACCGTTGTGGAAGCACCAACAGTTAGAATACCTAACGATTTACATTTCTCTAAAATATCAGAAGATGGAATACCATAGACAAAACTAAAAATCTTTGGTTTTGCTTCAAATATTGCTTCAATTTGGTGTTCGAACTTTGCACCAAGGTTAGTTGGTCTTACTGGTATTGGCAATCCCAATTCATTGAAATATGGTTTAAAAAGTTCAATTAATTTTTTATACGCTTCATCATCAAAATCCGCCAAACGAGCATCTCTGTCGTTTACCCATAAGTTGATATTGAATGGTTTGTTTGTTGTCTTTCTTATGGCTTTACAAGTTTCAATTATTTCATTTGCAGAATAAGGTTGCCCACCAAATGAGCCTAATCCGCCTGCATTTGAAACCGTACTTGTGAGATTTACTGATGATAAACCGCCACCAAAAGAACCTTGAACTATTGGATAATCAATTCCTAATAGTTTTGTGAATTTTGTTTTATTCCACATTTTCTTTTTATTTTTTCTGTTGATAGAGTTGCAAAAGAAGAAAGCGAAGTGCTTGAAACACCTGCTAAAACAATTGCTTTTACTGCTCTTCGCCTTTTCATGTTATTGAAAATTAAAATTTACAATTTTTAAATTATTACTTTTGCTAAAAGTGTCTAAAAACTGGGTATAACCAACATTTTGAATGGTATAATTAAATCCAACTTTCAATAACGAAGTGTCGCTATTTGGCACAACTTTATTTATGATTAATTTATTTACTTGGTTGGGTATATCCTTTACTTTCATAGGTGTCAAAACAGAATCCCAAAGAATTTGATTATTGACTTTTTTAATAACTACAAAAAAAATATACTGTCATTATTATTAATAAAATCGTTAGTGGTGTACAAGTTGAATTGAACCTTTCTTTCTGTATTGTTTTTTTTAGGTAATGCATCCTCATTGTTACAAGAAAGCATAATAGAACAACTTGCAATTAGAGATATTAAAGCCCTTTTCATAATTAATTTGGTTTTATATTTTTCCCACAAGTTTGAATTGCAAAATAAAATCATCATAAATTAGCTTGTCGCCCAGATTGTCAATAAACTTTCCTGAACCGTAACGAATATTATACAATGTTCTATCAATTACAATTTCTCCTAAACAATGAAGAAAGTCTGTAAATATTTCAACCGAAGCAATAAAACTTACAGGATGTGAGATATCCTTTATTTTCAGCATTCCATCAACTTTCAATTTGTTGTTCTCTGTTTTTTCCGAACCTGAAATAACAAGTTTTGCAATTTTGAATTTATCAACCGCAAAAAAATCATCATTTTTTAAATGTGCTAAAAAATCATCGTGCGTTTTTTGGTCTTCAATATCTGTGATAACAATTGAAGCCATATCAATTTGGATTTCGCCACTTTTGATCAGGTTGTCTGTAATTTCAACAAAGCCGTCTGCAATATTGATGCTTCCCGTATGTAAGCCTAATACTTTTTTGCCAGTCCAGTTTACGGTACTGCTTGATTTTTGAATTTTAAAATTCGCCATTTTAATTTTGTTTTAAATTATTAATGGCACAAAGGTCTATGGAATGTAAAGAAATGAAAAGGACATATCGCA
>JAYWIH010000119.1:0-10747 GCA_043789005.1 Sphingobacteriales bacterium | reverse complement strand
GTCGAGCTTTTCGGCGGTGAGCGGCTTGGGTATGTAGTCTTTCACGTTGCCGAAAGTCTTTGACTTGGCAATGTCCTGCGGGTCAATCGAAGAGCTGAGAATCACGACGGGAATGTGGATGGCTTCGGGAATCCGCTTGAACTGCTCCAGAAACTCCCAGCCGTCCATGCCCGGCATATTCAGGTCGAGCAGGATGAGGCTGGGGAAACCGGTATTGCCGGTGGCTTGCGCCATTAAAGTGTCCAATGCCGATTTTGCGTTTTCAAACGTGTGCAACTGGTCAAACCTGTCGTGCTTGGCAAAAACTTTCCGGCCCAACAGCAGCACAATCGCATCATCATCAATCAAGTATGTTAGTTCAACTTTCCCCATCAAAGTATATTTTAAACATTGTGCCTTTGTCTAACTCGCTTTCCACTTCTATTGTTCCGCCCATGGCCTCCACCTGCACCTTGGTCATGAACAGGCCCATGCCCTTGGCATCGGCGTTGCTGTGAAAAGTCTTGTAAAGCTCGAACACTCTGTCGCCGTACCTTTCCAAGTCCAGACCCGAGCCGTTGTCGCCCACCGATAGCACCTGCCGGTCGCCCTCATCGTACAGATGGATGTCTATCTCCGGGTTTCGGTCGGGCGAGCGGTATTTTATGGCGTTGGTGAGCAGGTTCAGCAATATGCTCTCCAGATAGGCGTGGTTGGTGTGGATGCTTTCGTCCGCGTTGAAATGGCACCGGATGGCAGCCTGCGAACCGTTGACCAGAATGCCGATGCCCTGTGTCACTTTGTCCACGGATTTTTTCACATTCACAAGGCCCAAAGGCAGGCTGGTATTAGCCTGCACATTGACAATCTCGTTCAGGTGCTTGATGGTCTCGTCCAAGGAAGACACGGTGTCTTTTATCAGCCCGAAAGACTGCCGCCGGTCTTGGTCGTCGTCCATGTCGGTAGTGTCAATGAGACCCGTCAGGTTGGCCACGTGCGAGCGGATGTTGTGCGAGATGATGTGGGCGAAGTTTTGCAGGCGGCTGTTCTGCTGGCTGATGGTTGCCATTTGCATTTCCAGCAGCCGCTGTTTCCGGGTCAGGTCGGTTATCTCGTGGCCGATGCACAGGAACTCGACGGGGTTGCCCTGTTCGTCCCTGAGCAGCCTGAACACCCACTGGTTGGTGATGATGCCCCGAATACCGGGCTTGCGCAGGATAACCCATTGTATTTCATCCGGCTGGGCCATGCACCTTTGCACGGCTTCGATGCAGGCCGCGTGGTCATCGGGCACAATCAGTTCCAGCGAGCTGCGGCCCAAGCAGTCCCCGACATTGACACCCAGCATCTCGCTGAAAAAGGGATCCATGAACGTGTAGCGGCCCTCCATGTCCGTTTTGGTGATGTAAAACGAGTTGTTTTCCACCGCCGGTTGGTAATGAACTGCCTGTTTACGCAACCGCCCATCGGCCGGTGGCAAGTGCGGCATGGGCGGTTGCCGCTGTCTTTCAATATCTTGCGCCCCGTCTTTCAGGGAATCGGTGGCGGTTGGCGATTGGTTCATTTGTACTTGGATTAAAAATGTATGGTTGGTATTGCTTGATGCGAAACGGAACCCCGGTAATGCCGACGGATTTGGGCTTTTACATTAGACTGTTACTTTGCCATGTGTATTCTTTCACTGCAAGTCAAGGATTGTACCTGAATGCGATTGACAGGTGGCTCATTGGTTTCGGTGCGTCTGTGAGTCCGGCTGGCTATCCGCCGCAAAATAGTATATTTTAAAAAGACCAAACCCGCTCCGGCATCCATGAAAAACCGGAGAATATATTCTTTAGTTGGTACGCAAATACTAAAATAATGCGTGTGGAGGACACAATCATAGCGGGCCAAACCGGCTTCCGTGTAATATTTCAAGCAGGTTTCGATTTCTGCCCGGCATAAAACCCGTGGCAACCGGTGTCACTCAGCAATTTACTGGCTGGCTTGTCATTCAGAAACAAATTGCCGCGCGAAATATTAATTCAACTATTGCAGCAAAAATGGTTGCGGCCAGTGTAATTTTTTCCATGGCGGCTTTTTTTCCAGCGTTTGGCTGAAAGGCACAAGCATTGGCGGTTATTGTCACGGGGCATGCACAATCTTAGGCGGCATACGGTATCTGGGGTACTTATTCCATTGACACACAGAATCTTACACGCAACCGAATTTGCGCAACAAAACCGAAATGGCTTTCAAGAGGCAAGTTACTTTTATCGAAACTTTTGTGCGGGGCGGAATAGTATCGTTTGAAAACTTGAAACCCCGCCCTTCCGGTCATGAGCAAACCGGCCGTCTTGCAAGCAATTCAGTATTTTCTTAAACCTATCAGAAACCCTTAAATTCTCATGCTGTCTTTTACCCTCATCAAATCCGCACGTTTAAAAGAACTCCGCGCCTCGCAGCAGGAAGTAAAACACCTGCTTGCGGAGGCGGCCTCGGCTTCGGCTTTTATCCAAAAGATAGGCCAAGGCTCCCTGGATACGCTTGAGGCCGACCCGGCATCAGGCGTACAAGAGCATCAGAGCGAACTCATCTCGTCGCTGCTGGGTATGCGCGAACAAATGAAACTGATTGCCACCAAGGAAAAGGAACGGAGTTGGGCCACAGAGGGCTTGGCCCGGTTCGTGGAAATCCTGCGTTCCTCGTACGATACCACCGAACATCTGTACAACAACATCCTGTCGAACCTGATTACGTATGTGTCGGCCAACCAAGGCGGGCTTTTCGTGGTGCAGGAAGAATCCGGCGCACAAGGCGAGGAAACCTTCATTGATTTGGTGGCCTGCTATGCCTATGACCGGAAGAAATACCTTGAAAAGCGCATCCACGCGGGCGAAGGGTTGGTAGGGCAGTGTTACTTGGAAACCCAAACCGTTTACATGACCGCCGTGCCCGAAAAGTACGTGCACATCACCTCCGGGCTGGGCGAGGCTCCTCCCCGGTCGCTGCTGATTGTGCCGTTGAAACTTGACGGAAAAGTGTATGGCATCGTAGAACTGGCATCATTCAACCAGATGGAGCGTTACCAGATAGAATTCATTGAAAAGCTGGGCGAGAGCATTGCCTCGGCTATTGCCTCGGCCCAAATTTCCCGCCGCACCCGCGAACTGTTGGAAGTGTCGCAGGTGCAGGCCGAACAGTTGCGTGCTTCGGAGGAGGAGATCCGCCAGAACATGGAGGAAATGCAGGCCACCCAAGAGGAGGTGGTGAGAAAACAGGAAATATTCAAGCTGGATTTGGAGCAAAAGGTGAGGGAGGCGACGGAGGAGGTGTTGGGAAAACAGGCGGAGATGGCCCGCCTGCTGGAAAAATTCAATCTGGTCACCCAGACCACCACCGAAGGGGTATGGGACATGATAGTGCCCGAAAACCTAGAATTCAAAGACCATACGCCCTTTCAGTGGGCCGACCGGTTCAGGCAGATGCTGGGATACAGTAACGAGCAGGACTTCCCCAACCGGCTGGATTCGTGGGCGAACCTGTTGCACCCCGACCACAAGCAAAGGACACTGGCGGCTTTTTCCGCCCACCTGCTCGATTTTTCAGGCCATACGCCGTATGATGTGGAATACCTGCTGAAACTGAAGGACGGACAGTACAAATGGTTCAGGGCGGTAGGCAACACACTGCGCGATGAGCATGGAAAGCCCAAACGGGTGGCCGGCACGCTGATTGACATCCAAGCCCTGAAAGACCTGAATACCTTCAAATCCGAGTTGGAGCAAAAGATAAGGGAAAGAACGGCGGAGGTGGAAGGCTTGCTTACCGCTTCACAGGAGCAGACCGAACTTTTGCGCGCTTCGGAAGAACGGATGCGTTACAAGGACACCGAGATGACGGGGATTTTTACGGCCATCAATACCACGCTTGCCACCGTGGAGATGGACATGGACGGCATTATCCTGACGGCCAACGACAATTTCCTGCAATTGATGGGCTACACCCTCGATGAAATCCGAGGCAAGCACCACAGCCTGCTGGTGGATTCGGCCTATGCCAAGTCGGAGCCGTATAGCTGCTTTTGGCAAGATTTGCGCAATGGCATTGCACAAATCAGTGATTTCATGCGGATAACCAAAAAAGGTGGCCAAGTGTGGATGCAGGCCTCCTACACACCCGTGCTGGACGGAAGCGGCAAGCCTTACAAGGTAATCAAGATGGCACAGGACATCACCGACAAGAAAAAGGCGGAAATTGAAGCCCACAAACTGTCGTTGGTAGCTGACAATACCGACAATTCCGTGATCATCACCGACAAGGAAGGATGCATTGAGTACGTGAACAAGGGCTTTGAACGGCTCAGCGGCTATACGCTTGAGGAAATGAAGGGCAGAAAACCGGGCAGTTTCTTGCAAGGCCCCGACACCGACAAGGCCACGGTTGCCCGCATCCGCCAACATCTTGCCGAACGGAAACCTTTTTACGAGGAAATAATCAACTACACGAAAACGGGCCGCCTCTATTGGATATCACTGTCCATCAATCCGGTGTTTGGTGCCGACGGGCAGTTGGAAAGATTCGTCGCCGTGCAGACCGACATCACAACCACCAAGCTGGAAGCCCTTGAATTCAACAGCAAGCTGGAAGCGATTGACAAGTCGAACGGAACAATTGAATTTGATGTGAAAGGCAACATACTGACAGCGAACGACGTTTTGCTGAATCTGATGGGCTACACGCTTGAGGAAATCCGGGGCAAACACCACCGTATATTTGTCAGCCAACAGGAACAGAACTCGGAGGTCTACCAGCAATTTTGGAACCAATTTGCGACATCGGGCAAATTTGTCAGCGGTGAGTTCAGCCGCGTTACTAAGTCAGGCGGCCAACTATGGTTGCGTGGCAGCTACAATGCAGTTTTTGATACTACAGGACGGCCATTCAAGGTGTTCAAAATAGCCCAAAACATCACCGAACAGAAAGTGCTTGCCGCCGAATTGCAAAGCCACACCGAGGAACTGCGCGCCCAAGAAGAGGAACTGCGCCAGAACATGGAGGAGATGGAGACCACCCAGGAGGAGATGCGCCGCAACATGGACGAGACCGCCAACCTGCGTGCCGAACTGGCCGCACGCATGCAGGTGCTTGACGAGTCGGCGATGCTGACCGAATCGGATTTGCACGGCACGATAACCTACGTCAACGACAAGTTCTGCGAGGTATCCAAGTGGACGCGCGAGGAAGTGATGGGCAAGCCGCACAGCATTGTGCGCCACCCCGACAACCCCGCCTCGCTCTACAAGGGAATGTGGGCCACCCTCAAAAGCGGCGGCATATTCAAGGGCCAGTTCAGGAACCGGGCCAAGGACGGTACGGACTACTGGGTGGATTCGACAATCGCCCCGGTGCTGAACGCCGAGGGTCAGACGGTCAAGTATATCGGCATCCGCTACGACATAACCCACCAGATGACCCAGTACGAGAAAGTCAACGAACTGCTGGCCGGTGCCGACAACCTGACCCAAGAACTGCGCGCCCAAGAAGAAGAGCTGCGCCAGAACATGGAGGAGCTGCACACCATTCAGGAGGAAACCGAACGCAAATCAATTGAACTGGCAGGCTTGGTCGCCGCCGTAAACAGCACGCTGGCAACCATTATGTTTGACATGGAAGGCATTATCCTGACGGCCAACGACAATTTCCTGAAAATAATGGATTACACCCTTAATGAAATCCAAGGCAAGCATCACAGCCTGTTTGTAGATCAGAAATATGCCGGTTCCAAGGAGTACAGGCGTTTCTGGGAGAAACTCAACCGGGGCCAGTCGCAAATCGGTGAGGTTGACCGCCTGACAAGGAACGGCGATGTCGTACGCCTGTCAGCCAGTTACACACCCGCGCTGGATGCGAATGGCACACCAATCAAGGTTATCAAGTTTGCCCAAGTGGTAACGGTTTCAAGCACGCAGCAACACCCGGTTGAGGCGTAGGCTGACCGGATTTTTCCAGCAAAAGCAATGACCGGGAAATAGTATCTTTTCAAAACGCCAAACCCCGGCCAAGACGACAAGGCCCTGCCACGACGATTTGCAAATCGGTATGGCAGGGTCTTTCGTTTGTGACGCACACGCCCAGGCGGCGCAAGGCTTCAATGCCACCGCCAATTCCGTTGGACTTGGAAAGTCCAACTACCTTTTTTAAAATAGTATCCCTGCTTGTCCGGCAGACAGGTTTCAAAAAGCCCAAACCCCGTTTGCCGGTTTATGCCGGTAGGGTGGCGCACAGGCATGGCGATTCGGACGGATTTTTCGCGTCAGCCGTTGGGGTCGCTGAAATTGATTTCCGTATTGTCGCCGATGTTCAGGCTTTGGCTCATGCCTTTGAGCGTGGTGTCGTTGCCGATGATGGATTGCGAGAGCAGTATGCTTTGCAACTCGCTGAACGAGCCGATGATGCTGCCCCGGATTACCGAACCCCGGACGGTGGCGTTATCACCGATGGCGACATTGGGGCCGATGATGGAGCCTTCGATGCGGCAGTTTGCCCCGATGCTCACCGGCGGGATGATGATGCTGCCCGGAAACCCGGGGTACGTCTGTTTCTTGAACTCGTCGCGGTTCAGTAAAATGGTGTTGGCTTCGAGCAGGGTTTCTTTTTTGCCGCAGTCATACCAATTTTTCACCTGCATGGTGGTCATTTTCGCTCCGCGTTCAATCATCCGCATCAGTGCGTCGGTGAGATGGTATTCGCCGTGGTTTTTGAGTTGGTTGCCAATCATGAATTGCAGGGCTTCCAGCAGGGCGGCCACGTCGGTAATCTTGTAGATGCCCACCAGTGCCAAATTGGATTTGGGAATCTTAGGCTTCTCGATCAGCTTGGTAATCATGCCCTGCCTGTCCACTTCCGCCACCCCGAATGTGCCCGGCACATCCACTTTATGCACGCCCAGCACCGAAACCGGCGAGGCCAGCAGCGACTGCAAGTCGAGCGTCACAATCGTGTCGCCCAGCACAATCAGGATTTCGCGGTCGTTTTCAATGTATTCCCTCGTGAGCCAGATGGCCTGGCCCAGCCCTTCACGCGGTTCTTGGATCACGTAATGGGCGCTGATGTGGGGATAGGTCTGGGTAATGTATTTCTCGATCTTATCGCCCAGATAGCCGATCACCAGCACAAAATCGCGGATGCCCGATTCAATCAGCGCGTCCATGATGTGTGCCAGAATCGGCTTGCCAGCCACCGGCACCAAGGCTTTGGGCTGGGTGTGGGTGTGGGGGCGCAGCATGGAGCCAATGCCTGCCACGGGAATCACTGCTTTCATTTTCGGGTTGTTAGCGGAAGTTCAATAGTGTACCATTAATGCCATTTGAATAGGAAAACCGGTTTTTCGAGCAAAAATTGTGGCTTCCGGCGTGCCACATCCGGTATTTCCACCGTGCGCCGCCTCCAGTTCCGGTTACCAAGCCTGAAGTGTGCCGCAAAGTTGTCCACAAAACGTGCCTGCAGCCTGCCTGCCATAACTTCCTAAGTATGAGCATAATCGGGGTTAATGCTCGTTGCTTTGTGGATAAACGCGGTTGAATGTGGATAAAGTGCAATTTTCCAAGACCGCTTTTTCATCCCGACCTTGGTTTTCAGGCAGTTTGCCGGGGTGCGCACTTCACTTTTTCCTGACAATGTATGTTTTATTCGTCAGTGTGCGTACCGGCTCAGGCAATTTACGGATATTTTTGCTGGTAGATTCAAGAGCAGGGCTTTTGGCTTTGGCTTTTGGATGGAAAAAAATTACCTTGCGCCACCTGACTGCGAAGCCAATTGCCTGACAGTCAAAAAACAACATATTTGCCGCCGCCTACGTACAATGTTCTACAACTCATAATTTAAAACCGATTCCCATGAGAAAAATCCAGCTTCTGCTCATCATCATGCTTTCCTTCGTCTTTCTGACGGATGCCCGGGCGCAAAAAAAATCGAAGGAAGACAAAGCCGCCGAAAAGGAATGGAAAAAGAAACTCAAGGACATGGAGCCTGCGCAACTCAGGTCTTTGATTGAGGAAAAGGAAGCGTTGGTAAAAGACAAGTCGGACTTGAACAGCCGCGTGGTGGAGCTGGAAACCCAGCTCAGTGACCGCACCGCCGAAGTGGATAAGGTGAAGACCCAATTGCAGGAAAGCGACAAGAAAGCCACCGAGGCAATGGCCGCCGCCAAAAGCGACGTGGGTGCGCCGCTCAACAGTAAGGGAGTGGTTTTCAAGGTGCAGGTGGGCGCATTCAAGAACAAAGACCTGACGAAGTATTTCCAAAACAGCAAGAACTTCAGCGGCGATGTGGATGCGGATGGCACCAAGAAATACACCCTCGGGTTTTTCGGGGATTACTGGGAAGCCGAGAACTTTAAGAAATACCTCCGCGAAATGGGCGTGAAAGATGCTTGGATTGTGGCCTACAAAAACGGCGGCCGCGTGGAACTCAAGGACGTGCTTGAAAACACGACGGCGGTAAGTTCCAAATAGCCTTCCGCAAAAACAGTATGTTTCAAAAAGGCAAAACCCCGCCCGCTGAGGACGGGGTTTTTGCGTTGCGCAGCGGGCCGAATGCGCCATCCGGATGGCCGCATTCGGATAAGCCCGACATTAGGTTGGCAAAAACTTGGCGCGGCAAATAAAAGCCTTATCTTTGCATCCCGAAAAATGACGGACGGGTTCCGTCGCTAACCATCACTAAGCACATGGCAGTAAAAATCAGATTGGCCCGTCGTGGCCGCAAAAAGGCGCCACGCTACGATATCGTGGTAGCCGACGCAAAAGCACCACGCGATGGTCGCTTCATTGAAAAGGTAGGTACTTACAACCCCACAACGCACCCGGCAACGGTAGTGTTGAAGGCCGACAGGGCTTTGGATTGGCTGATGAAAGGTGCCGAACCCACCGATACGGCCCGCACACTGCTCTCGCACGAGGGTGTGATGTTCCGTAAGCACTTGCAGGTGGGTGTGAACAAGGGAGCCATTACCCAGGATCAGGCGGATGAGAAATATGAGGCTTGGAGACAGCAGAAAGACACGCAAATCCAAGGCAAGTCGGATGGAATAGCCGAGAAAAAGGCGGCTGACACCCAAGTGCGCATGGCCGCTGAAACCAAGAAAAAGGAAGACCGTGCCCAAGCAATCATCAAGAAAAACACACCGCCAGCCGCTCCAGTTGCCGCACCGGTAGCTGAGGAAAAGGAAATTCCTGAAGAAGTAATGCCTGAAGCGGTAATAGAGGAAGCAGCAGTTGTGGAAACCGCAGCGGAACCAACTGCCACTGCCGAGGTGGTTGAAGTTGCCGCCGAAGCTCCCTTAGCTGAAACTGCTGCAATCGAGACTCCCGTAGCCGAAACTGCTGTAGCCGAAGTTCACGCCGCTGAAGCGGTAGTAGTTGAAGCGGTAGTGGCCGAGCCCGAGCCGGTTGTTGCCGAAGAAACACCTGTGGCAAAAGCACCGGAAACGCCTGAAGTGGAAACGCCTAAAGCGGAATCAACCGAAGAAAAACCAACCGAAGAAAAACCGGTCTGATTACTGGAAAAACCTAAATTTCATGCAGCAAAAAGGGAGGCGAATCTGGATTCGCCTCCCTTTTTGCTTGTGCGGGCAAAAACCGCAACGTTAAGGGGTAAGTGGGTTTGGGCTTTTTGAAAGATACTATTTTGTGGAGGCGCGGGTTTTCCAAGGCAAACCAAAACGCGCTACCGTATGTCCAGCTTGTTCAATGCCGCCTGATAGAGCCGGGCGTTGGCCAGATGGTCGGCGTACTTTACGGCAAAGCGGTGGTAGCCCGAAAAATCCTCTTTGGCGCAGAAATACAGGTAATCGCTTTTCTCGTAATCCAGCACCGCATTGATGGATACAATGGACGGCAGGTTGATCGGGCCGGGTGGCAGGCCGGGATACTTGTACGTGTTGTAAGGCGAATCTATTTCCTTATGGCCCGACAGCACGCGCTTGATGGCAAAATCTTTCAAGGCAAATTTCAGCGTGGGGTCGGCTTGCAGGCGGCGGTTGGTCTCGTCGGCGGTCATGCGGTTGATGTACACGCCCGCCATCCGTCTTTTTTCATCGTTTTTAATGGTTTCGGCTTCCACGATTGAGGCCAGCACCGATACCTGAATGGGCGAAAATCCAATTTTCCTCGCTTTTTCCAACTTGTCCACCGTCCAGAATTTTCGGTATTCGCGGTGCATCCGTTCCAAAACCTGTTCGGCGGTCACATCCCAGTACATTTCGTAGGTGTTGGGCAGGAACATGGACATGATGGTAGTGGTATCGAATCCGAATTTTTTCACCGTTGCCGGATCGTTGATGAGGCGTTTGAATTCCAGCGAGTCGGCCTCCAGGTTGCGGCAGATTTTGCCGGGCAGTTCCTCTTTCAGCCGCACGTTGGTAAACGTCACGTTCACGGCTTCCTGCATCCCGGCGCGCAGCATCCATATGGCCGCCAAGTTGCCCATGTTCCGCCGGATGCGGTAACGGCCCGGCTTGACGAGTTCCTGGTACTTGAGCAGTTTGGCCACAAAGGCAAACGAAAGTTTGTCCTCAATGATCTGGTTTTTCTTGAGCGAATCCATAACCACCGGATACGTGGCTCCGGCACTGATGTACAGGTACGTGTCAGGCTTGTCCACCTGCAGGTTGGCGGTCTGGGTAATCTGGTAGAAATAAAAGAAGAACGTGATGAAAATCAAGGAGATGGCGATGAACAGACCGACTTTCCACTCTTTGTATTGTGCCATGCGGGGCGGGGTTTGG
>JAYWIH010000118.1:0-3036 GCA_043789005.1 Sphingobacteriales bacterium | reverse complement strand
ACACTGTACGCCCACATGGAACGCTTCATTGTGAAACCGGGGCAACGGGTGAAGCGCGGGCAACTGATCGGCTACGTGGGCAGCACCGGCACTTCGGTATCGCCACACTTGCACTACGAGGTGATTCATAACGGCCAGAAAGTGAATCCGATCCACTTTTTCTACAACGACCTCACGCCCAAGGAATACCAGAAACTGCTGGAATACGCTTCGGTGGAGAACCAATCGCTCTCGTAGGAAATGTTCGGAATAGTATGTTTTAAAAACACCAAACCCCACCGTATTGGAAACACGGCGGGGTTTGGGCTTTTCGGAAGATACTATTTTTGATAATCAAACTTTGCCTGACCAAACCCGCCAAAACTATGATCAACCACGAGCCTTGGCATCCTGAAATGCCAACACACTTAACATATTCGCCACAGATGGAAGCCATAACTAACGGGTTGTCGAATACCAATCCGAACCCATTGAAATCGTGCATGACATCAGTTATTCAAGAAGTTGTTCAACAATCATGAATGAACTACAAAATCGTGCATTTAATACCTCACTTATTCTTTCAATAGTCTATGTGGGGATAGGAACAGTAAGTGTATTGTCAGCGTATACAGACTCTTTCGTAATGGCTTGGTTTGCACTGATAGGGATCATACTAACATTTCCTGTTAGTTTCATAAGTTTCGGAATAGCTTACATGGAACCTGATAATTATGTGGCGATTTTGTTGGTCCAATCAGTAGTATTTGGTCTATTTTGGTTTAGCGCATACCGGGTCTTGTTAAAAAGATACTCAAAGCCTTGATTACCCTGAATTGCGGCAAGTTTCAACTTATGGCAACGATTGGTGAAAACATATGGCTTGTCGTTGTGTTCAGCGCAAGTGACCAAGCCTGTGACCATGATCGACGACTTCGACCAGATACAAGACACTCCGGTTTAGTCCGCAAACATTGGATGCCCTTTTGCAAATGGTGGAACGAAAAAATAGAAAGATAAAAAACCGTGAAAGATGAAAACAACAACCCTTATACTATTTACTGTCATGGCTGCCTTTTTCTGCATTAGTATCAGCGGAGGGTGCGGTGAGCGGAAAAGGCAGGTTACCAACATAAGACTGGAAGACCTGAAGGATTTACCTGAATTCAAGAACTTTCAAATCGATACTTTCAAAATAGTAACGTATGACAAGAAAGGAAGGCTGAGATACAGTTATGAGCTGAGATACAGTTATGATAAGGAAAGGCAGGTACCGTACGGGAAAGGCAGGTTCGAAGGTACCCTGTATGTGCTCTCGGAAGATAGCCTGCTGCCGGGTTTGGTTCGTAAAGTCCGTGTTTACAATCCTGGGTATGCATCCGAATATCACCGGGTATTCATCAAAAACGACAGCGTTGCCCAAGGCGGTTTCTTCGAAGGTGTTGTTAAGGTACTTGATAAGAGAGAGAAATACGATGTTTTCGTGGAGGGGGAGGGTTTTGAAAAAACTGCGTCGGATAAACACCAAACGGTTTTCAGGAGAAAATGCCCTCTCAAGGGTATATATAAGTTTGAGGGTGCCGTCCACATTGCAGGCAAAGAGCGAAGGTTTTTATACCATTATGCGGTGATATAGGCATCCCATCCGCCGCAAGTTCTTAGCTGGAAGATACTCGCGAAAGCCTGCGGCTTGGCGGTTGGGTTGAACCAAGCCGCAAAACACCACAACCCTTGCTTCCACCGGCGGGGTTTGGTGTTTCTGGAAGATACTATTTCAAAAACCGCACCCATGCGGAAACACGCGCCGGATGTGCTATGTTGCGCCTTGTAAAACCCACGGAACGGAAGCCGCAAACCCAACCGGCCCGCATTTCCGCCCGGTGCCCATGTTGGGTTTCCCCGTCTTTTCATCCACATCCGTCCGCGATGAACATCCGTTTTCTCACCGTTCTCCTTTGTCTGGTGTGCGTGTCGGCACCAAAGGCGCAAACCGTCCTGCCACTCTGGCCGGGCACGCCGCCCCATGCCATTGCCAACGACACCGCCCGCGAACACACCTGGCGCGACAATATCTTCAGGATCAATACCGTCATCACGCCCACGCTGACGGCCTACCTTCCCGAACCGAGGCACAGCACCGGCACGGCAATCATGGTCTGCCCCGGCGGAGCCTATGGTTTCCTGGCTTTTGAACACGAAGGCACGCAAGTGGCCCAGTGGTTTGCCAGCCAAGGCATTGCAGCCTTCGTACTCAAATACCGCCTGCCCGATGCGCGCCTGATGACGCGCCAGTATGAGGTTCCGCTGGCCGACGCGCTGCAAGGCTTGGCCCTGATCCGGAAAAATGCGGCCCGCTGGCACCTGCGCCCCGACCGCATCGGCATCATGGGCTTTTCGGCAGGCGGCCACTTGGCGGCCACCGTTTCCACGCATTACCACCGAACCAAAAACGCTGATTCCGCGGCCAGCAAGCCGGATTTTGCCGTGCTGGCCTATCCGGTCATCACCACCGGGCCCCAAGCGCACCAAGGCTCAATCAACAACCTGCTGGGCGGCTATATGTCCGACAGTTTGCAGCTTGATTTCAGCAACGAGCGGCAGGTAACCGCCCGCACCCCGCCCACGCTGCTGCTGCACCCCACGCCCGATGCCACGGTTCCCGTTGAAAACAGCCTGCTGTATTACTCGGCCCTGAAAAAGGCGGGTGTGCCCGCTGAAATGCACCTGTACGGCGATGGCGGCCACGGATTCGGCATGAGTCCGCCCGAACCGCCCGCCGCTGCCTACGGGCATTGGAGGCAGCATTTGCTCGGTTGGCTGGAAAGCCGTGGATTATGGCGGCGGCAAACAGCCTCCCGGCGACCGGAAGCTGAAAAGGCACGAGTCCGAAAATAGTATCTTTCAAAATGCCCAAACCCGCCACAGACACCTGTGAGGTTTAGCCCTGTCGCGCGTTTTTAACGCGTGACGACTGGTTTCGCGTTTGCAACGCATTTGGCGGAACGCCAAAAAAACACGCCACAAAACAGTATCTTTCAGAAAGCACAAACCCCGGCT
>JAYWIH010000117.1:0-10845 GCA_043789005.1 Sphingobacteriales bacterium | reverse complement strand
GGTTTCCGCAAAAAAATAGAGACTGTTTTCGCTTGGCTGGATACTTATAAACGAATCCTGATACGTTTTGAATACAAAGCCCAAAATTTCAAATCCTGGTTGTATTTGGCATCAAGTCTGATTAACCTAAGGACAAAATTCAACTAAACAAGTCCTAACACAACAAGTCCGCACTTTTAAGATGCCCGTTATCTCTCCCGCCAGCCGGATGAATTTGGTGCAGGAATACTATTTCTCCACCAAGCTCAAGGAAATTGCCGCCATGCAAAGCCGTGGCATCCAAGTAATTAACCTCGGCATTGGCAGCCCCGATTTGCCGCCATCGCCTGCCGCCATTGCCACGCTGGCCGAAGCGGCGCACAACCCGAAACAGCACAGCTACCAGAGTTACATTGGCGTGCCGGCACTGCGCGAAGCGTTTGCGCAGTGGTACCGAACCTGGTACGGCGTGACGCTGAATCCGGCCAACGAGATTTTGCCATTGCTTGGCTCCAAGGAAGGCATCATGCACATTGCCATGACCTACCTGGAAGCGGGCGATGAAGTGCTGGTTCCCAACCCCGGCTACCCCACGTATCGCGCCGCCTCACTGCTGACCGGCGCAACGATTGTGGACTATGAACTTTCGGAAACCAACGGCTGGCTGCCCGATTTGGAAGTGCTGGCCCGCCGCGACCTGAGCCGCGTCAAACTGATGTGGGTCAATTATCCGCATATGCCAACCGGGGCGCAGGCCACGCGCGGGTTTTTCGGGAAACTGATTGCTTTCGGGAAGGCGCACAACATCCTGATCGTCAATGACAACCCGTACAGTTTTATTCTCAACGAGCAGCCGCTGAGCATTTTGTCTGCCGAGGGCGCAATGGATATCGCCTTGGAACTGAACTCGTTGAGCAAGTCGCACAACATGGCGGGCTGGCGCGTGGGGATGCTGGCAGGCAACGCCAGTTTCGTGGCCGATGTGCTGCGTTTCAAGAGCAACATGGATTCGGGAATGTTCCTGCCCGTGCAGTTGGCCGCCGTCCAAGCCTTGCGCAACCCGCCCGAATGGTACGCCAACCTGAACGGCATTTACCGCGAACGGCAACTGAAGGTTTTTGAATTGTTGCGGTTATTGGGCTGCCAATTTGCCGCTGGCCAGCAGGGCATGTTTGTGTGGGCCAAGATTCCGGCACGCTACCAAGACGGCTATGCCCTCTCCGACGAACTGCTGCACCAAGCCCACGTGTTCATCACGCCGGGCGGCATTTTCGGCTCGCAGGGCAATGGCTACATCCGGGTGTCGCTGTGCAGCGAGGTTGGGGTTTTTGAGGAGGCGATTGGAAGGATAAAAAGCCTCACCCCGGCCCCGTCTCCGAAGGAGAGGGAGCAGAAAAATAGTACCTTTTGAAAACGCTAAACCTGCCATTTAAAAGTCCCCTCCTTCGGAGGGGATTTAGGGGAGGCCGTTGTGCTACTATTTCACCGGCGAAAAATCCGTGGGAATCATGTACTCCGACTCCACGGAAACCGTCAGCGAACCGCCCGCCTTTGCTTCGGATGCTTTCCGTGCGGCCTGCCAATCTGGGTCGGCCCCGAATTTTTTGAATGCTTCCAAGCCTGCTTCCCGGCTCGGGTGCGACAGGAAGTAAATCAGCATATCGTCCGCGCCCTGCTCCTTTTCGGTGAAAGTCCAGTACCAGAGGTTGGTCATGCCGTATTTTTCAAACAATTTGGCGGTGTGGTCGCGGAAACGCGCCAGCAGGCCGGGCAGGTTTCCGGGTGTGGCCTTGTAGGTGCGCAGTTCAAACACGCGGTTTGCCGATCCTTTTTTGGCAATCTTCTTCGGTGAGAAATCAATTGTCTTGAGGTAAAAGTTGTCAATCTTGGTGATGAGTTTGCCGTCTTTCTCCGAATCGGCGGCGGCTTTTTTCCAGTCGGCATCGTTCATGAACGCCTGCCATGATTTCTCGCGGGCGGCGCGGTTGGGGTAAGAAAGCACGTAAACCAACTTGTTTTCCTTGTTGTCAACCGGCAGCCAATAGCCTTCGTTGGCCATGCCGTGCTTGGCGAAAAGCTTTGTGGTGTGGTTGCGGAAACGCGCCACCAAGCCGTCCAGTTTGCCGGGTTCGGCATAATACACACGCATTTCGTACAGGCGGCTTTCTTTTTTCATGGGCATTTTTGTGTCGTTTGGAATGAAGGCAAAACAAAACAAGCATAGGAAGGCAAACAGGGACAGACGCATGGGCGGGGTGGTTTGGGCGTTGGAAAGCGGTAAATTACGGTTTTCCGGCTATTAAAAAAACTGGTGCAAACTCAGGTTTGCCCCGTCATCCCTTATCCGTCGGGACGGCAAAAAACGGCATTGGGGTTTGGGCTTTTAAAAAGATACTATTTTGGTTGGCGGGTAGCGGGACTTTCCAAGTCCCGCGGCGGGGTTTGTGGTCGGGCGGGTTTGACGTTTTTGAAACATACTATTTCCAAACGTCCGGAATTTGCTTTCTTTGCCGATTCGGTCAATCGCACTCAACTAAATACTCGACGCTATTTATCTTATTCTATTGCAGATTTAACTTATACTATTCGCCGGATATTCCGGACAAAAATCGTTTAATTAACTTGTATTACTTGATACAACTATCTGATTTTCAATTATTTGACTTTTTTAATATAAACTAAATATTAACGAGTACTTAATCACAGGAAATGAATATAACCATTGTGGGCATCGGGCTGATTGGCGGCTCCATTGCGCTGACACTTAGGGAAAACGGCTTTGCCACGACCATAATCGGGGTGGACAACAAGACCGAACACATCATCAAGGCACTGGAACTGAAACTGGTGGATAAGGTCGCGCTGCTGCCCGATACCATCCGGCAATCGGACATCATTATCTTGGCCACACCCGTGGATTCGCTGCTGACATTGCTGCCGCAAGTGCTGGATATGGTTGACAACCAGATTGTTATCGAAGTTGGCTCGACCAAGCAATTGGTGGTGGCAAGCGTGAAAGACCACCCCAAACGCCGCAATTACGTGGCCACGCACCCCATGGCGGGCACCGAATATTCGGGCCCCGAAGCGGCGGTGCGGGGCTTGTTTGCGGGCAAATGCGCCGTGTTCTGCGATGTACACGACAGCGACCCGCAGGCCGTGGAAACAATCAGGAAACTGTACGAGGAAGGCTTGGGGATGCGGGTTGTGCACTTGGATTCGGTTTCGCACGATGTGCATACGGCCTACGTTTCGCACATTTCGCACATCTGCTCGTTTGCGCTGGCCCTGACCGTATTGGAAAAGGAAAAGGAGGAAGCCCGGATATTTGAACTGGCCAGTGCCGGTTTTGGCTCCACGGTGCGCCTGGCCAAAAGTGCGCCCGACACGTGGGTGCCCATTTTCCGCCAGAACCGCGACAATGTGCTTGATGTGCTGGACGAATACATTACCACGCTGCTCAAATTCAAAGGACTGATGCTCAGCGACAGCTACGGCAAACTGCACGAACAACTGACCCACGCCAACGACATACAGAAAATACTGGAATAGAGGCTGTTGTGGCCCCTGACTCGAACGCAGAAAATAGTATCTTTCCAAAAGCCCAAACCCGCCGCCCACAAACCCCGCCGCGGGACTTGGAAAGTCCCGCTACCTGCCAACCAAAATAGTATCTTTTTAAAAGACCAAATCCACCCTGCCGGTCAGTACTGCCCGAGCCAGTTGAAGCTGGCCTGAATGATGGCATCCTTTTCATTGGTGGCGTGTGCCAGAAAAGCTTCAGCAATGGGCGAAAACCTCTTGTGGCGCAGCCAGAGCAGGTTCCAGACGGATATGATGGGGAAACCCTCAACGGGAATAAGTTGGAGGTCGCCGCTGGCCAGTTCATTTTTCAGCCCGATCAGCGGCATGATCGAGTAGCCAAGGCCCGCAATCACCGCCTGCTTCACGGCCTCGTTTGAGGTAAGTTCCATTTTCTTGCGCACAGGCAGGCCGTTGTGTTCAATGAATTTTTCCATGGTGTGCCGTGTGCCCGAACCCCGTTCACGGTAAATCAATGGCAAGGTTTCAAAAACCTGCTTGCCATAGGGCTTGCGCTTGAATGGCTGCTCCATGTTGCCCACCAGATACAGTTTGTTGGGCATCAGCTCCAGTTTTTCAACCTGCAGGTGGTCGGGCAGCACCGACACCAGCGAAAAATCCACCTCGTTTTTTTCCAGGCTTTCCACCACCTTGGCCTTGTTGGTCACGTCGAGCAGCAGTTCTATGCCCGGATGCTGTTTCAGGAATCCTGCCAGGAAGTAAGGCATTACGTACTTGCCCGTGGACACGACCGACAATTTCAAACGCCCCGCCAATTGCCCCTTGTAGGCCAGCGTCTTGTAGTTTATGGCGTACACCTCGTTGAGTATATTCTCGGCCGCCACGGCTATCTCCTTACCGAAATCGGTCACGAACAGTTTGCGGCCCACCACTTCGGTCAGGGGGATGGCAAACTGGTTTTGGAAGTTCTTGAGCTGGATAGACACCGCCGGTTGGGTCAGGCAGAGTTCCGCCGCCGCCTTGGTCACGTTTTGTGTTTGCGTGACCTTCAGGAACACTTGCAGTTGGTGCAGGGTATAATTCATAAAATCGGCTTATGTATATCATTGCAAAGATAAATAAAAACATATAATGGGTTTTGCCCAGTTTTGCGGCATCAATTCACCAACACAACCCGAACATGACAAAGATAACGGTAGCAAAAGGAGACGGGATAGGCCCCGAAATCATGGATGCCACACTGGAGATACTGCTGGCCGCCGGTGCCGACATTGAGATTGAGGAAATTGAGGTGGGTGAGAAAGTGTACCTGGCCGGCAACACGGCGGGCATAGCAAAAGAATCGTGGGAGGTGATCCGGCGCAACAAGGTTTTCCTGAAAGCCCCCATCACCACGCCCCAGGGCGGCGGCTACAAAAGCCTGAACGTGACCACCCGCAAGTTCCTGGGGCTGTATTCCAATGTGCGGCCTTGCATGAGCCTTCATCCGTTCGTGAAAACCAAGCATCCGGTCATGGATATCGTGATTGTGCGCGAAAACGAGGAGGACTTGTACGCGGGCATCGAACACCAGCAGACCGACGAGGTGGTGCAGTGCCTGAAACTCATTTCAAGGCCCGGCTGCGAGAAGATTGTGCGCTACGCCTTTGAATACGCCCGCGCGTACGGCCGCAAAAAAGTGACCTGCTTTACCAAAGACAACATTATGAAGCAGACCGACGGCCTGTTTCACCAGGTGTTCGACGAGATAGCCAAGCAATACCCCGAAATCGAGAACGAACACTGGATCATTGACATCGGCGCGGCCAAAATGGCCGACACGCCCGAAGCCTTCGACGTGCTTGTGATGCCCAACCTGTACGGCGATGTGCTGTCGGACATTGCCGCGCAGATTGCGGGTTCGGTGGGCTTGGCCGGCTCGGCCAATATCGGCGAGGAATGCGCCATGTTCGAGGCCATCCACGGCTCGGCCCCGCGCCGCGCCGGTCAGAATCTGGCCAACCCATCGGGTCTGCTGCAAGGTGCGGTGATGATGCTCAACCACATCGGGCAGACGGAAGTGGCCGAAAAGGTGCAGAACGCGTGGCTCAAAACCATCGAGGACGGCATCCACACCTACGACATTTTCAAGGACGGCACAAGCAAGCAGAAAGTGGGCACCCACGAGTTTGCGCAGGCGGTGATTGCCAACCTCGGCCACAAGCCCGCCACGCTCAAGGCGGTGTCTTATGCCAACGGAAGGGCGTTGAACCTGCCCAAATATACCCGCAAGCCAGCCGCCAAAAAGGAACTCGTGGGCGTAGATGTGTTTGTACACTGGCCCGGCACTGACCCCGACGAACTGGCGGCCAAAATCAGGCAACTGGACGGCAACGGCGTGTCCCTGTCCATGATTACCAACCGGGGCATAAAAGTGTGGCCCGAAGGCTTTTCGGAAACCTTCTGCACCGACCACTGGCGTTGCCGCTTCAAGCCAGCCGAAGGCACCGGCATGGCCAAGGAACACATTATCCAATTGCTCGGCAACGCCATGGAAAAGGGCATTGACACCATCAAGACCGAAAACCTCTACGCGTTTGATGGCAAGCCCGGCTACTCGCTGGGGCAGGGGCAATAACGAATCCGAAACCCAATAAAACCGACCGCCATGAACATACAACTGATAAAAGGACATTTCAACGCCAGTGAGGGCATTGAACTGATCACGCAGATGATCCATGTGAAGATAAAGTTTCTGGAAGGCAAGATTGCCGGCGACAGCAGCGAGGAAGACATCAAGATGCGCGAAAAACGGATAAAGCAACTGCAAAAGGACTTGTTTGAGGCCCGCAAACACCTTGAGCAGGCAGGCGGGCTGGTGGACATCCACGCGGAGATTGAAATCTGAAAAGCCCGCAGCCCCCGAAAAGGGAGCAAAAACCCCTCTCCCCGATGGGGAGGGGTCGGGGTTTTTCGCGTTTCGGAGGCTTTTTAAAATAGTATCTTTTAAAAACAGCAAACCCGCTGCTGGCATTTTGCCGGTGGCGGGTTTGCCGCAGTAGCGCACAGCCAGAAGGTGACGCAAAACCGGGACTGGCGCACGGGCAGGTTTGCTGCTTTCAAAAGATACTATCCTGTCACGGCACCGGATTGTGTGCCCAGCAATGCCGTCAGCCTTGGTTGGGCATGGATAGTTTTTCGTACCGGTTATGGATGCCCAAGATAACCACGCCAAACAGTACGGCCACCACAATAAGCACGGTGTTTAGCAAGCCTTCCGCGCCAAACGACAGTTTGATGAGGATGGTTGAGATGATGAACCCCGAATTCCTGATTACCTTACTGAATTTGTCGGTGTGCAGGAATGAAATCAACAGCAGCAAAACATCAGTCAGAATCAATACCGTGAAGAATTCATCGAAAAATATCTTGTTCACGTCCTTGATTGAATCGACCATTCGGGTTATCGAGAAGAAATTCTCGTACACCCAGTGGCTTAGGCTGTACACCGCCAGTACCAGAAACACCGGTATCAGGCAAGCGGCCATAAAATTCTTCATCCTGATGAATTTCAATATTTCAACCGGCAGCGGACGATTTTCTTCCTGGCCGCCTTCCTTTTTCTCACTGAACCTGTAAAAAACAAGAATCAACAGGAATAATATGATTGTGGCTCCCAAGTCGTATGTGAATTGGAGGTCGTTTTTTACGGTGAACCAGTTTGCCGTAAATTCGAGTTTGGACAAATCCTTGAAAACCCTCCTGATCACAATCAACGTGATGATCTCGTATTGTTTGCCAATGTAAATGGTGGTGGATTTGGGCAGGTAATACACCAGCAGGTAAACCTCGTAAATCAATATGAATGAAAACGGCGTGTAAATGGCCGCTATCGGGTTGTTGAGCAGTTCGGAGTAATCGTTCAGGTGTAGAACGCCCAAATCCACGAGTGTGATTACCGACAAATGGAGGATGAAACTGATTACCGCGATGAAAACGATGACCACCTCACTTTTTTTTCTGGTCGCATCAGAAAAGAGTTTTGAATGGATCAGGTTGAATATCTCTTGGTTCCTGTTCATTTTCCGGTTATTGGGCATGACAGGCGGATAACCGCCAATCCGTCTGTTGCTTGGTGGGGATTAAGCTTGCGTCGTGGTGGGGTTTCTCAGAGTGGTTGCTTGGCGCATTGTGCATTCTGAGGGTTGCTGGATAACTTGTTACGGTGGCCGAAAGTTTGCGATTTCCAAAAGATATCCCTGCGCTGCGGGGTGTTGTTTTGCCGGGGTGGCATCCTGCCCGCCAAAACGCACGAAACCCGCCGGATGGGGCATGTTTCGCTTTTTTGAAAGATACTATTATTTGCCGGCGTATTGCCTCTGTTTTTCAAACAACAGGAAGCTCGACCGTAAACGTGGCTCCCTTGTCTTTGCCCTCGCTTTTCACACTGGCCTTGCCACGGTGGCGTTCGGCAATTTCCTTGACAATCCACAAGCCAAGACCCGTGGAAACTTCATCGCCGATTGGCGTGGCACTCAGCTTGTTGAAACGCTTGAAAGCGTTATTCATGTCTTCGGCTGTCATTCCTTGGCCTTCGTCTTTGACTTTTAAAATCAGCCTTTCGTCAGTTATCTCCAAACTAACCCTGATATCATTGCCTTTCGGCGAATATTTGATGGCATTGCTTAACAGGTTGTCTATCAATTCCGATAATCTGGTCCTGTCACCGTTCATAAATACATTCTCTTGTATGGAATGTTCTATTTTCTGCTGTTTTTTCAAAGCCATTATCGCATTGGTGGATATGACCTTACGGGTGAGTTCGGAAAAATCAAAAGGCTCGAACCGGTAATCAATATCTTTTGATAAACTGGTGGCGTGCTTCAAAAAACTGTCCACCGCTTCCAAACTCTTGTTTGCGGCAGATTTTATCATGTCGCCCAATACCTCCAATTCACCGGCATCGTCCTTGTTCTCTTTAATCAGGTCAACCAAAACGGGCAGATGGCAAACCGCACTGCGTATGTCGTGCGTGACCATGTACGCCATCTTGTTTTGGGAGTTTACCGCCATGCGAGACATGATGCGCAACTCCAATTGTTCCATCACAATATAAGCCATGTCCGTCAGAATCTGTCGCTGATTTTCAGTGAGTGTTCTCGGCTTCTTGTCAAGCACGCAAAGAGTGCCCAAGTTGTAGTTGTCAGAAGTTGTCAGGGGTGCCGCCGCATAAAACCTGATTCGCGGCTCATTCGTCACCAACAGATTGTTGCACGTGCGGGGGTCTTGTGAAGTATCCTCGACCATGTAAAAATCGTTGGATAGAATGGCGGAGCCGCATAGCCCCTCCCCCGCTTCGTGCGGTAGTTGCTGCACATCCAAGCCGAAAGCCGATTTGAACCAAAGCCGGTCATTGTCCACCAAGGAGACAACGGCAATCGGCACATCCAGAAGTTTCGCTATCAGCTTTACGATGCGGTCGTAGGTTCCATCGGGCGGTGTGTCCAGAATGTCATATTTTTTCAGTGCTTCCAGCCTCTTTGCTTCCATTTCCACTGTTTCCGAGAGTATGCCTTTCCGCTGAATATTCCGCGCAAACGCAAGGTATTGGCCAGTCTGCCGCTGGCATGATTCTGGTTTTCCGGTATCGAGGTAAATTTATGGTGAAAAACCGGCAATAAAAACTAGCAAGGAACACAAACCTCACATGGGCGGTGCAAGGTCAAAATTGTCGCGCTGATTCATGGAAACGATTTCCGCAGGTTTCGGGAAGGTTTGGTTTTCACCGGTTCCAATACTTGGTTTTGCCGGTTTGCGGCTTTTGAAAGATACTATTTCGGCTGAATGTGGTGGCCGCATTGCACGTTTTTCCAGAATGCGGCACATTGGCGCGTTGATTTTGACGGGTCAATGGTTAGGCAAGTCGCTTTCAATGGTTTGCGACACTATGCGGTGAATGATAGCATCCAGTTCTTCGGTTGTTTGGAGCAGGTATTGCAGGTGGATTTCGTCGTATTGCCCGTTGGTTCCGCCATCGGTCTTGAGCAGTTGAACCAATCCGAGGATATTGGCCACCGGCCGCCGCACTTCATGGCACTGCTGCCACATGATGGCCTTGAGTTTTTCGTTTTGCATCTGCACCCGCAGTTCGTTTTGTTTGCTTTTGGTGATGTTGTTCGCGTTTTCGGCCACCCCGACCAAGGTTCCTTGGCTGTCATACACGGGGAAGAGCGAAAACAGGTACCAGTCCTGCCCGTTGGTTTGCTCAACCCGGATGGTTTCGCCGCGCAAAACCCTTTCAAAATCCTTTCTGTGTTCCTCGTGCAGGTCGGGCATCAGATACGACGAAAAATCATCCCCGATTTTGGGCGGCATTCCATACCGGATTTTCATCATTTCGTATGCCACCTTGTTGAAATACAATATTTTGCCGCTGGGGCTTACGAAACAACTCGCGTCATTGGTGCTGTTGTAAATGGCAGCGAGGATGTGTTCGGAATTCCTGAGTTCCTGCTGCGCGTTCTTTTTCTCGTTTATATCGGTGGAGTTGAAGGAAACGCCGATTATCCGGCCACTTCCGTCATGCACCGGGTAATAGCCGAACCGGAACCAGACCTTGGAAGTCTCAAAGTTCAGTTGCCATTCCAATTCTGTTTTTTCGCCTTGCAGGGCTTTGGCAAAGGATTGGTAAAAGGTTTCCTCTATTTCCTGAATCAGGTAGTTTCTGAAATCATCACCCTCATACACTTGCCTGCCGAAAAAGTGTAGCATATTGATCCTGGCCATTTCATTGAAGCTCAATATCCTGAAATCGGGGTCTATCAGCACATTGTTGTCGGTGGTGCTGTTCAGGATGGCACGAAGCTTGTTTTCTGAGTGCAGCAGTTGTTCTTGGCTTGGTGCCGGGCGGTGGTGTCCCTTAAAAAAACGGTTATCCCTTCAATGCACGGATATGCTACAACTGTGAGCCAGCGTTGCAAGTCCGGCCGGTACTCCTCAAAATGCACGGTCACGCATTCGTCCATTATCCTGCGGAATTGGGCGGCGTGGGCGTATCCGTCGGTGCCGGGGAATACTTGCCAGATGTTTTTACCCAGCATTTCTTGTGCGGTTTTCCCCAGTGTTTCCTCGGCGGCCTTGTTCACTTTTTCAAAACGCCAGTCGCGGTCAAGTATAAAAAGGCCGTCTTCCATGTTGTCCATGGCAATTGCTACTCTGTTTATCAATACCTTGGAGTTACGGCTGGTAAGTGCCCAGCCATGAGTAAATAGTCTTTAGTCTTTGGCAAAAAAACCTATTCAATTAATTAACTGTCAGTTAGTTACAAGTCATTTTTCGTTTAGA
>JAYWIH010000116.1:0-10871 GCA_043789005.1 Sphingobacteriales bacterium | reverse complement strand
ACCGTGCTCACACCCCGGATGCGGATGGAAACCGGTCCGCCCGGCGTGCCGTCCACGTTGGTGATCTGCACACCCGACACCCGGCCTTGGATGGCCGCTTCAGGCGTTGCCACTGGCAGCCGCACAATGTCGGCGGCCTGTACCGTGCCAATGGATTCGGTCAGTTTGCGGGTTGATTTCTGGCCGTAGCCGATTACCACCACCTCGCCGAGTGAGCGGGTATCGGTTTGCAACGTCACGTTCACCACGCTGCCGTTGCCAACGGCCACTTCCTGTGCCAGATAGCCCACCGACGAAATAACCAGCGTGCCGTTGCCGTCGGGCAGGCCCAACTGGAAATTGCCGCTGGCATCGGTCGTGGTGCCGGTGGTGGTGCCTTTCACCAAAACGTTGGCCCCCGGAAGTCCTCCATTATTGGAGCCGTCCAGCACCCGGCCTGAAATAGTGCGGGTCTGCGCCTGCGCAACACCCGCAAGCCCGGCAAGCAGCAGCAACGCCGCCACGAACCTTGATAAGTAGTGTGTTCGATTCATAATTGATCGTGATAAGTTTAAACGGTGATTTGGGAAATGGCAATTGCATTTTGGATATAAAAAAGAGGAGATTTTTTGGTGAATCTGGGTGGGTCTGTAAGGGTGGCGGGTGGTTGAACGGGGATAAATCCATTTATTGCGGTGTGGTGGAATATCCGGGTTTGGGGTTTTGAAAGGATACTATTTCAAGTTTTCCGTTCCCGCACCGGAAAAGCAGGGGGTTTGGCCTTTTTAAAAGATACTATTTTGCCATGCTGAAAAAATTGTTCGCGTCTGTCGCGTATCTGTTGGCCGCAATGGTGGCACTGCCATTGGCGGCGCAGGAGCTGATGGCTCCCATTCCCGTCCGGGTCACGGTCAGCCCGGACCAAACGCACCAAGCCATCGAGGGTTTCGGCTCGTGCATCATTGACTTCACCGACTCGCCCGCGTTCTACGCCGACTCGGCCATGTACGACCGCATCGCCAACGACTTGGGCATGAGCGTATTGCGGATGTCCATTCCGCAGGAACTCGAAGCCGTCAACGACGATGATGATCCGAACCACTTCGAGTGGAAAAACTTCAATATGCACTTCATGGAACGCCGGATGCGGTTTGCCCAAGCCCTCAAAAAGCGCGGTGTCACGCGGTTCATCGCCGCTACGTGGTCGCCCCCGGCATTCACCAAAACGCACCGCGCCACCGTACAGGGCGGGCATCTGCGGGCCGACATGTATGCGGAGTACGCCGAAAACATGGCCGCCTTCATCATCGCCGCCAAACAGAACTGGGGCATCGACATCGGTTCCATCAGCATCCAGAATGAGCTGCTGTTCATCGAACCCTACAAATCGTGCATCTACAACCCGCAGCAGGTGCGCGAAGCCGTGCGGGCGTTGATGCGCAAGTTCAAACGCGAAGGCATCACTACCCGCATCCACCTGCCCGAAGACATGATGTTTTCCGGGCGGATGCTGGCCAGCATCCTGCCCACGATGAATGACCCAGAAACGCGCGGCTTTCCGGGACAATTCGCCACCCACCGGCAGGAGGAATTTGCGGGGGTGCGCAAGTGGCACCAGGCCACCAGGCAATACAACCGGCAGACGTGGATGACCGAAACCTCGGGACACGACCAGAATTGGGCGGGTGCGCTGAAGATGGCGGGCGACATGCACGATTACTTGGTGGGCGGCCACATGAGTGCGTGGCTTTACTGGCAGATTGCCGAGCCGCACAGCGTGTTTGCCCTCATGGACAGCACCCGCACAAGTCCCAAGTACTTTGCCGCCAAGCATTTCTACCGTTATGTGCGGCCCGGCGCAGTGCGTGTGGAAAGCACATCCGGCCATGACGATGTGCTGGCCTCCGCCTTCCGGCATGAGGCCAACGGTACGCTGACTGTGGTGCTCATCAACCGCAGCGATGCCGCGCAAACCGTGCGGCTGGCCATTGGCGGCACGGGCAACCCCGGCAGCTACCAACTGTTCCGGTCGGATGCAATCCAAGGATGCGCCTTGGCGGGTACTCTCCGCATGGGCAAGCCGACGCTCACCATGCCGCCCCGCAGCATGGTAACTTTGTTCGGGAAGGGCAAGCCAACGCCGCAAAAGTTGCGCGGCGACTGGCCCCTTCAGGCTTGGAAGCCGACATTTTCCGGCAAGGTGGGCACGTTTGAAAAGCCGGACGAAGGGCCGGGACTGGCCATCAACACCGTCTCCGAACGGCACAACATGGATGCCCTCCGCGCCGAAATCACCAAGCGCAATGTCAATGCCACCCTCGCCAACGGCTGGACGGCGTTGCACTCGGCTCTGCTGGGCGGCAACGCCGAGGCGGTGGCCTTGCTGCTGGCCAGCGGGGCCGACGTGAACAAGCCCGCCAATGATGGCTGGACACCGCTGCACATGGCCGCCGGTACATTTGTGGGCGGCACCGACCATGGGGAGAACCAAACCGCGTCATCCAAATACGACCTTTTCCGGCTCATCATGGACAAAAAGCCCGACGTAACCGCCCGCACCCGCGATGGCTGGACTGCGCTGCACGCCGCCGCCGCCAATGCCCATACGGCTTGGCGGCAGCAGGAAAGCCACTCGCTTGGCCGCATCCGGGACTTGATCCGCGCCGGATGCCCGCTCGAAGCCCGCGACCAGCACGGCCGCACGGCACTGCATTGGGCGGCTTGGCAGGGATATTCGCGCTTCACGGATGTTTTGGGCGTATCCGGCGCGGTTATCCAAGTGCTGCTGGATGCCAAGGCTGATTTCAACGCGACAGACAGCACCGGACGCACGCCGCTCCACTACGCCGCCGAAATGGGCTACGAACCCGTTGTACTGGCCTTGGTGCAAGCCGGAGCCGACCAGACAATCCGCGACAAGGCGGGCAAAACGTCTGCCCAACTGGCCGAAAGCCGCCAACTGACCGCCACGCTCGCTATCTTGCGCACGGGCAAGGCGGCAAATCCGGCTGCGGCTGAAAACCGGCCAGCCGATGCCGGAACCGGCAAGCTGGGCCGGGAACTTTTGCAGGCCGCGTGGAAAGGCGATTTGAAACTCGTTAAAAAACTGCTCGCCGACGGGGCCGATGTTTTTTACCGCGACAGCGATGGCTTCCGGGCCATTGACCGTGCCCGCGACAACGGCCACCGCGCCATTGTGAGCCTGTTGCAGAAGGCCGGGAATGCGGAAAAATGAAGTGTGATGAACCAGAACAAACATTCCACCCGATGAAAACGACGTTTGTCATGAGTCTGCTGACGCTGCTCGGTTTACTTTCGCCACTGTCCGGCCAGAAGGAAACCGCCCCCGTCCAATGGATCCAACTTTTCAACGGCAGAAACCTTGATGGCTGGACAGTAAAAATCACCAAACACGCCGCCGGGGAAAATTTTGGCCGGACTTTCCGGGTGGAAAACGGCATTCTCACCGTCAATTATGATCAATACCAAGGATTCGACGGACAATTCGGGCATCTGTATTACAACCGGCCTTTTTCGGCTTACCTCATTGCGGTCGAATACCGTTTTGTCGGGGAGAAACTAAAGGACGGGCCCGGTTTCGCCGACAGAAACAGTGGGGTGATGCTGCACAGCCAAGCGGCGGCCTCACTGGGGTTTGACCAGGATTTTCCCATTTCCCTGGAAATGCAGTTTCTGGGTGGCGACGGACAGGAAGTACGGCCCACATCAAACCTCTGCACGCCCGGCACCAATGTGGTTTACCGGGGGCGGCTCAGTACGGAACATTGCTTTGAATCAACCTCGAAAACCTACCACGGTAGTCGCTGGGTACGGGCGGAGGCATTGGTGCTGGGCGATTCGCTCGTCCGGCATTACGTGGAAGGAGAGCCTGTATTGGCTTATGAGAAACCCCAGATTGGCGGAACTAACGTCGCCAATTATGACCCGGCCCTGAAAATTGACGGCCAGCCGTTGCGGAAAGGGTATGTGGCCCTGCAAAGTGAAAGCCAGCCCATTGAGTTCCGGAAGGTGGAGCTGATAGACTTGTCCCCGGCCATGAACAATCCGGCGCAGCTCAGGCGCGTGCTGGAGCGGTTGCGGAGGAACTGACAGAACCCATGCCGCCAAGCATTGCACCCCGTGGCAGGCGGAGCCGGATTCACGACGGGAAGCCGCCGGAATTGCCGGATGGTTTTTTTCGGAAGGATAAAAAAACAGTATCTTTTGAAAAGCGGAAACCCGCTTTTCAAATCATTTCCAGACAACCAAACCGAAAGCCCCGTGAAAACCAATTGCCTTCCCCTGCTTTTTGCCCTGTTTGCCGGTGGCTCCACATTCGCGTTGCCGCCCACTTACAACGTGCGCGACTACGGTGCCACCGGCCTGAAACGCGACAACGCCACCGAAGCCATTGCCAAAGCCCTGATGGCGGCCAGAACCGCTGGTGGCGGCACGGTGCAGGTTCCCCCGGGCGACTATACCTGCCTTTCCATTGTACTCCACGACAACATCACGCTGCAACTTGATGCCGGAGCGGTTCTCTACATTGACCTGCCGAATCCCGGTTTCGAGGCACAGGGTTTCATTTACGCTGAAAGAGCCAAAAACATTGCCATCCGGGGCAGGGGCAAAATTGACGGACAGGCACGGTATGAATGGACGGACTACAGAACCGACGATGTTGAGATTGAAAAGGAAGTGTCCATTGCCAGAAAGGCGGGTGTGGAAATGAAACGCAGCTACCGGGTTGGCAATAGCACATTCACGCTGCTTTTCAAGGAATGTGACGGCATCAGCATCGAAGACGTGACCCTTGAAAACAGCTCGCTTTGGTGTATGCGCATCTGGGGGTCGAACCACGTCAATATCCGGGGCGTGACCATCCTGTCTGACCTGAAAATGGGTGTCAACTCCGATGGCATTGACCTTGACGGCACCAGCAACGCGCATATTTCCGGCTGCACCATCTCCACCGGCGACGATGCCATCTGTTTGAAAACGGGATCTTGGGATTTCAAGGACAGCGGAAAATCGTACCCGTCGGAAAACATAATCGTTGACAATTGCATCCTGACCAGTTCCTCCACCGCCCTGATGATCGGCACGGAAACGCTTTCCCCCATCCGGCACGTCATTTTCACCAACTGCATCATCCGCGATTCCAACAAGGGCATCGGCATCAACGTGCAGGATGGGGCCACGGTGAGCGATGTGGTTTTCTCGAACCTGACCATTGACCTGAGCCGCCGGCACTGGAACTGGTGGGGCGATGCCGAGGCGTTTTATTTCGTATTGAAAAAACGCACGCCCAGCTCGGTTGTCGGCACCATAAAAAACATCGTCATTGACAACGTTACGGCATACGCACAAGGAACAAGCCGGATAGTTTCCACAGTGGAAAAGCCACTGGAAAACATCCGCATCTCGGATATGCGGGTGTTCATGGAGCCGGAAGCCACGCCCGACAAGCGAACCGCACACGCCATGCGGTTTTCGGGCGTGGATGGATTGGCTTTGGAAAACATTGCCTTGCATTGGAATGACACCAGGCCCGAACAGGGCTGGCAAAGCGGACTGGTGCTTGAGAAGGTAAATGGTTTTGAAATGCGGCGCGTTTCGGCGCGGCAAGCCCACCGCAATTCGGCATTGCCAGCCGTGTCGCTCACCGGCTGCACGAACGGCATGATTACCGAATGCACCGCCCAACCGGGTTGCGGAAGATTTTTCTCCGTTGCGGGGAATAAAACCAACGGCATTGTTTTCCATACCAATTACTTGGAAAACGCCCGCATCCCGTTGCATCTGGACGGGCGGTTGCCCAAGGGTGCGGTTTCTTACAGGCCTTTCGGAATGCCAAATGCCGGAAAATGAATGTCTGTGGCTTTTGGCAAGGCGTTCCGAAACAATCCTGATTTCCAGTCCGGCCCAGTAAAACCACCCAAAAAGCACACCCCATGTCTTTCAGATTCCTGCTGTCCGCGTGCATTCTTCTCGCCGCCCTGTTGCCCGCAACGGGGCAGCCGAACCGCGCTGCCACCAACCCCGACCTGCTCACCAAACGCTGGCCCGCCCACTGGATTGCCCCGCCCGATGTATCGCTTAGGGATTACGGCGTGTACCATTTCCGCCGCACCATTGACCTGCCAGCGGTTCCGGGTTCGTTTGTGATCCACGTTTCGGCCGACAACCGCTACCAATTATTTGTCAATGGCCAATTGGTGAGTCTGGGGCCAGCACGGGGTGATGTGAACCATTGGAATTTTGAGACGGTAGACATTGCACCTTACCTCAAACCCGGTTCCAACACATTGGCAGCAGCCGTCTGGAATTTTGCCTCCCATGCACCCCTTGCCCAGATGTCATACCAGACAGGGTTCATCGTTCAAGGCAATTCGGCGGCTGAAGCCATCGTAAATACCGGCGATGTATGGCGTGTGCTACCCAACCCGGCCTACACGCCCGTTGCTTGGGGTCCGGTGGCAAAGTTTGAAAACTGGTGGTATTTTGTGGTCGGCCCCAGCGATGACGTGGATGCGGCACGGTATCCGTGGGGCTGGCAGTTGGGCGGGTACGATGACAAAACCTGGCTGAAGCCGCGTGTGCTGTCTCAAGGCAAGGTTGATGGCGTATCGGGCGATGTACACTGGAACCTCACACCCCGCACCATCCCTGTATTAGAATCACGCTGGCAGCGGTTCCGGACTGTGCGGCGGCAATCAGATGGCATTCCGGAGGCAACCGGACTTTTGACTGGCAAAAGCGACGTTACCATCCCGTCTGGCACAACCGTATCCCTGTTGCTTGACCAAGGGGAGCTGACCACCGCCTACCCACGGTTGACGGTCAGCGGCGGACGGGACGGATTGGTGCAGGTCAGCTACGCCGAAGCCCTATTCGACGCAAACAACAAAAAAGGCAATCGCAATGATGTGGAGGATAAAACGCTGCTCGGCTATTATGACAGGTTCCGACCGGATGGTGGTTCCCAACGCGAATTCATGCCACTCTGGTACCGAACCTTCCGTTATGTACGGCTCGATGTGCAGACCGGTGCGCAACCACTTGTAATCCACCGTTTCGACAGCCGGTTTACGGGCTATCCGTTTGAGGAGAAGGCCGGTTTTGCCAGCAGCGATTCGAGTTTGGCGGAAATCTGGAACGTGGGCTGGCGTACGGCACGACTCTGCGCCAATGAAACCTATATGGACTGCCCCTACTACGAACAATTGCAGTACATCGGCGATACCCGCATCCAAGCCTTGGTTTCTCTGTACGTCGCTGGCGACGACCGGCTCATGCGCAACGCCATCACCCAGTTCAACCAGTCGCGCATTCCGGAAGGCATTACCCAGAGCCGCTACCCCAGCGAACTGGTGCAACTGACCCCCACATTTTCGCTGGCGTGGGTGCTGATGGTGCACGACTACTGGATGCACCGCCCCGACGATGCGTTTGTGCGGCAGTTTTTGCCCGGCATCCGGGGCGTGTTCGACTGGTTTGAAACCAAAATCACCGCAAAGGGCATGGTCAGGCCGCTACCTTACATGGATTTCATAGATTCCAAATACCCGCTGGACAGAATCGCCGCCGCAGGCGGCCAGGAAGGCATGGCCGTGAACACGCTGTTCATGGCCCACGCCCTAGACCGCGCCGCGCCCCTGTTCGAGCGATTCGGAAAGCCGGGAGAAGCCGCCTACTACCGCCAGTTATCCGAACGGCTGAAAAAAGCCACCCGCCGCCATTGCTACGATGCCAAACGGCAGCTTTTTTCCGACACGCCCGGCAAGCGTTTTTTCAGCCAGCATGCAACCGTAATGGCCGTACTGGCCGATGCCATACCTGCCAACCAGCAACCCGCCCTGCTGGAACGTGCCCTGTCCGACACCAGCTTGATCCCGTCAGAAACCTTTTTTCAATTCTACAATGCCCAGGCATTGCAAAAAACCGGGCTCGCTGACCGATATATTCCCGGATTGAAACCTTGGCGGAATATGCTGGCGCAGGGACTGACCACCTTTGCCGAGTGGGAAATGAACCCCCGCTCAGACTGCCACGCATGGAGTGCCAGCCCTAACTACCACCTGCTCTCGCTGGTGGCGGGCATCATGCCCGCCTCGCCGGGCTTCAAAACCGTGCGCATCCAGCCCGCCCTGGGGTCGCTCACCCGGTTGGAGTGCGCCATGCCCCACCCCAATGGCAACATTGCCCTGTCGCTCCGGCGAAACGGAAAAGCTGGCATTACGGGCGAAATCACCCTGCCGCCCGGCCTTACCGGCACGTTCGTTTGGAACGGCAAATCCACCGCCCTTAAACCGGGTATCAACAACATCAACAATCCATGAAATCCATCAAGACAGCCTTCCGCACGATGCAAAAACGCCGGGTAAGCCAAGCCGCCATTTCCATGTTTTTGTTGCTTTTTGCAGCCTTGTGGTCACAGGCTCAACCCAATGACAGCATACCCGCCGCTTGGAAAGCCCGCTGGATTGCGCCCCCCAACATTTCGCTAAAGCAGTATGGCGTTTTTCTCTTCCGGAAGGAAATCTCGCTTCCCGGAAAACCGGCCCGCTTTCTGGTTCACTTGTCGGGCGATAACCGTTACCGCTTGTTTGCAAACGGAAAACCGGTGGTTTTCGGGCCGCAACGTTCTGACGTGGCTCATTGGCGGTACGAGACCGTTGACCTCGCGCCTTTTCTGGATGCGGGTAAAAATACCTTGGCGGCTTGGGTCTGGAACCAGGGTGAACAAGTGGCTTGGGCGCAGTTTTCGCACCAGACCGGCCTGCTGGTGCAAGGCCACTCGGAAGCCGAAGCCATGGCCAATACCGACGTAAGTTGGAAGGTTGCGGAAAACCACGCCTATACGCCCTTGGCCAACACGGCTCACATCTTGGGTCCTTTCGATCAAGTATACGCCCAACGGTATCCTTGGGGCTGGGAACTGCCCGGCTTCGATGATAAAAACTGGGTTTCGGCCATTGAAACGGAACCGGCCATGCCAGCGGGCGGCAATGCGGCAAACCCCCGGCATTTGCTGCCCCGCTCAATCCCGGTGCTTGACGAAATGCCCCAGCGGTTTGCCACAGTCCGAGCAATAACAGGAACCGAAGCTGACCCCGAACCACTGCTGGCCGGAACCGGCACGCTGGCCATTGCCCCTTGGAGTACCGTCACAATGCTCCTCGACCAAGGCGTGCTCACAACGGCGTTTCCCGAACTGTCCCTCAGCGGGGGCCGGGGGGCCACCCTCACGTTCACGTATGCCGAAGCACTCACCGACCGGAAAACCGGCCAGAAAGACAACCGCAACGAGGTGGAAGGCAAACAAATGGAAGGGTCACAGGACGTTTTTCTGCCCGATGGCGAAGCCCGCCGGACATTCCGCCCCTTGTGGTACCGTTCGTTCCGGTACGTGGAGTTGAAAATAGAAAACCATCAGGAACCGCTCACCATCCACACGCTGGCAAGTTCCTATTCGGCCTATCCGTTCCGGGAAAACGCCGTTTTCCGCAGCAGCGATTCTTCGCTGACCCCAATCTGGGATGTGGGCTGGCGTACGGCACGGCTGTGCGCCTATGAGACCTACATGGACTGCCCTTCCTTCGAACAACTCCAGTACGTGGGCGATACCCGTATCCAAGCCTTGGTTTCGCTGTATGTGTCGGGCGATGACCGGCTTATGCGCAACGCCTTGGAGCAGTTCAATGATTCGCGCTTTGCCGAAGGGCTTACCCTGAGCCGTTATCCCAGCAATCTCCGCCAAGTGATTCCGCCATTCTCGCTGTTTTGGATCGGCATGGTGCATGATTACTGGATGCACCGGCGCGATGATGCATTCGTGAAATCCTTCGCGCCGGGCATTGAGGCCGTGTTGCAGTGGCACGAAAAATACCTGAACGAGCAGGATATGCTGGGCAAAATGCCCCATTGGAATTTTGTGGACTGGCCCAGCCAGTGGCCTTGGAAAGGATACGACGAGGTGAGCGGAGTGCCCGCCGGGGCACTCGAAGGCAATTCGTCCATCCTGACCTTGCAATACGTGTACATTCTTCAGAAAGCCGCTGACCTGTACCGGGCTTGGGGACAACCCCAGAAAGCCCGGCACTACGCCGACCTCGCCCGGCGACTCGGCAAAGGCACCTACCGGCACTGCTGGGATGCCACCCGGAAACTGATGGCCGACACGCCCGACAAGAAAGAGTTCAGCCAGCACGCCAACGCAATGGCCGTATTGTCCGGTGCCGTACCCGCTGCCGATGCGCCAAGCCTGCTGCGCCGCATTACAGGCGATACCAGCTTGATCCAGTGCACATTCTACTACCGTTTCTACTTGGCCGAAGCCCTCAAAAAAGCTGGCTTGGCCGACGATTACCTGCCGATGCTTGAACCTTGGCACAACATGATAGGCTTGGGGCTGACCACCTTTGCCGAACGGCCCGAACCCACCCGGTCAGACTGCCACGCGTGGAGTGCCAGCCCCAACTACCATTTGCTTTCGCTGGTGGCGGGCATCACGCCCGCCTCGCCGGGCTTCAAGACCGTACGCATCCGGCCCGCCTTGGGGTCGCTGGCCCGGTTGGAATGCGCCATGCCCCACCCCAAGGGTGAAATCTCAATGTCGCTCAAACGCAGCGGCAAAACCGGCATTTCCGGGCAAATCACTTTGCCGCCCGGACTGAACGGCACTTTTGTGTGGAACGGTAAAACGCTGCCCGTGCGCAGCGGGACGAACCCAATCAACCAGCCCTGAAATAGCAAATGAATGAATGAGCAAATAAATGATTGGAGATCAATGGCTTGCATTGCCTCATAACCCAAAGTAACGATGCCCGAAAAAATAGTATCTTTTGAAAAGCCCAAACCCGCTTAGTGGTGGCACGACTGCAAGTCGT
>JAYWIH010000115.1:0-10970 GCA_043789005.1 Sphingobacteriales bacterium | reverse complement strand
TGCCAAGACCAAAGCCCAATATTCGCGCGAGACGTACTTTTTCTGGTACGAGAAAATGCAGCTCATGCGTAAATTTGAGGAAAAAGCCGGACAATTGTACGGCCAGCAGAAAATCCGGGGTTTCTGTCACCTATATATCGGCCAGGAGGCGTGCGCCGCCGGAGCCGTGAGTGCGCTGACCAAAGACGACAAATTCATTACCGCCTACCGCGACCATGCGCACCCGCTGGCGTTGGGCACAACGGCCAACGCCATCATGGCCGAACTGTTTGCCAAGGCAACCGGTGTTTCCAAAGGGAAGGGCGGCTCGATGCACATGTTCGACAAGAGCGTGAATTTTGTGGGCGGCCACGGCATTGTGGGCGGCCAGATTCCGCTGGGTGCGGGCATCGCCTTTGCCGAGCAGTACGCGGGCACCAAAAACCTATGCATCTGCTACATGGGCGATGGCGCGGTGCGGCAAGGTGCGCTGCACGAGACTTTCAACATGGCCATGCTCTGGAAACTGCCCGTGATTTTCTGCATCGAAAACAACGGCTACGCCATGGGCACGTCGGTGGCCCGCACCTCCAACGTGCGCGACCTGTACACTCTCGGCGAATCGTATGATATGCCTTCTGAACCGGTCAACGGCATGGATGTGGAAGCCGTACACGAGGCCGTGGCCCGCGCCGCCGCCCGTGCCCGCAACGGCGAGGGGCCGACGCTAATCGAGTTTCGGACCTACCGCTTCAAGGGCCACTCCATGTCTGACCCGCAAAAATACCGCACCCGCGAGGAAGTGGAGGAGTGGCGTATGCAAGACCCGATTGAACTGGTAAAAAAAACCATGATTGACAACAAAATAGCCACGGAAGAGGAACTGGCCGCAATTGACGAACGAATAAAGGCCGAAGTGGAGGAATCGGTGCGTTTTGCCGAAGAGTCGCCCTATCCCGACCCGGCGGAAGCGTTCAAGGATGTGTACGCCGAGCCAAACTACCCGTTTATCATGGACTGAGGCGCGGCAACGAACAAATACTGGAACCCCTTCCGCAACGAGGGGGTTTCGTGTTTTCAAAAGATACTATTCTGTACCTCTGATCCAACCTGGTTTTTCTGATTGACCTGACCGGGCAATGGTTGTGGATAACTGGCGCGAGATTCCCATCTCGTGCCGCCCATGCGGGCAGATTCCTATCTGCCACAGCCGCAAGTGGAAACCGGTGCGCCAATAAGCCAACGCCGCCGAGATGGGAATCTCGGAAAAAGGCCGACACGAGATAAGGAATCTCACGCCAGCGTCGGTTTTGCGTCGGTCAGTTCTTGCGAACCAACCAAACCATACAACCTTGAAACGACTCTTCCTTTTGCCGCAATTGATCCGCCAGATGGGGTGGCGGGCATTTGCGTTTCGCGCCAAGTATGAATTGCGGAAGCGGAGCGGCTTGCTGCGAAGGGATTTCCCGGTGCAAGTGCCCGACCAACGGTGGGTTTCGCTGGCGGAATGGAAATCGCTGCCGGGAAAATTCTTTTTTGAATCGCGGGAATCCTTATGGCAATCGGAAAATAGTATCTTTCTCAATGACCAAACCCTCGAATCGCTGGCCGTTGAGAACGAACTGATTGCGGGCGGCCAAATCCAGTTTTTCAACGGCGGTTTCCGCAACTTGGGCAAGGATTACGACTGGCTCACGCACCCCGAAACAGGTTACCGGTACTCGCCAAAACAGCACTGGACACAAATCAGCGAACTCGATCCCAAAATCGGCGACATCAAATTCGTCTGGGAAAAGTCGCGCTTTTCGTACCTGTACCCCGTCATCCGCCACGATTTTCACTCCCGCACCGACCAATCGGCGTTCGTGCTGCACGAAATTGAGGATTGGATTGACAAAAACCCGCTGAATTGCGGGCCGAATTATGTGTGCAGCCAAGAGATTTCGCTGCGGCTGCTGAACTGGACTTTCGCGCTGCATTACTACAAGCACGCGCCGCTGCTCACTGAAGGGTTATTCCAAAAGATAATCCATTCCATTTACGGGCAGGCCAGACACGTGGCGGCCAATATAAATTTTTCAAGAATCGCTATCCGCAACAACCACGCCATCACCGAGTGTCTGGGCTTGTATTTGGTTGGGTTGTTGTATCCTTTTTTTGAGGAAAGCGGCGTTTGGCGAGAAAACGGCAAACGCTGGCTCACCGAAGAAGGCTTGTACCAGATATACGAGGACGGCTCTTATTTGCAGTTTTCCATGAATTACCACCGCGTGGCCATTCAATTATTCACGTGGGCGTTTGTGCTGGCCGAACGCAATGGCGACCAGTTCGGGGAAAAACTGCGCGGAAGGGTGCAAAAATCGCTCGACTTGCTGTATCAGCACCAAGATTCAACGACCGGGCATTTGCCCAATTACGGTGCCAATGACGGCGCGCTTTTTTTCCGGCTCAACTCCTGCCAATACCGCGATTTCCGGTCGCAACTGAATGCGCTGCATTGCTTTCTTCGTCGCAAACCGCTCTATGGCAATGGCTTGTGGCACGAAGACGCATTCTGGTACGGCATTGATGTGAAGCCGGAACCCGGAATCCCGAATCCCGAATCCCGAATTCCGAATTCCTTTCCGGTTGGCGGTTTTCATGTGCTGCGCGACACTGAAAAATTCGCGTTTGTGCGCTGCGGCAACCACCCCGACCGGCCCTCGCAAGCCGACAACCTGCACGTGGATTTGTGGGCGGGCGGCCTGAACCTGATGCGCGATGCGGGTTCGTACAAGTATAATGCCGATGCCGCCACGCTGCGCTATTTTACGGGAACCGGCTCGCACAACACGCTGCAAATCAGCGATTTTAACCAGATGCGGAAAGGCGGGCGGTTTATTTGGTATCAATGGAGCCAAGCCGTTGGCGCACAGTTGAACGAGGATGAAAATAGTATCTTTTTTGAGGGCCAAACCCACGTGTTCAAACACGTGCATCCGCAGATTTTCCACACGCGCCAGGTACGGCAATTTAAAAACCAGCAACGTTGGCACATCAACGACCGGCTTGATTTGCCCGGCGCAATGACTGCCAAAAACCTGCCCGTATATCAGCGGTGGCATCCGCACCCCGAATTTCTGGCCCAAGGGTGGCGCATTTCCTGCACCAATTTTGCCGGGCAGCCGTTGCCTTTGCAAACGCGTGATGGCTGGCACTCATCGTTTTACGGAGTAAAAGAGCCTTGCGAAGAGTGGTTTTTTGAAAATCCGCGCGGCGAATTTCAAACCGTTATTTGGAAAGAACGGTTTTAGGTACACGCGTGCGCAAGGCAGCCGATACGCTCATGGAAGGCAACCAAAACCCGGTATTTTTAGGCTTTCCTTGTGAATGAAAACAAAAACCAACCAATCATTTGTATGCGCCGGGTTTCGTTCTTTTTTCAGATACTATTTTTCTGCGTTGTCGCCGTTGGGTTCGGGCAAATCAAGGCCAAACGTCCGCCCGTAAAAGCCAAGCCAAAAACCGTTGTAAATGCCAGCCGCCAATTTAACCGGTACGACCGGCTGCGCGGCGAACTGACCCCGGCCCGCAGTTGCTACGACGTGTACTTTTACGGCCTGAACCTGAAAATAAATCCCGCCGACAGCTCCATCAACGGTTACAACATTATCGCGTACCGCGCCGAAACCGATTTCCAGCGCATTCAGATTGACTTGTTCAACAATCTGAAAATCAGCAAGATAACGCACCGGGGCAAACCCCTCAGCTTTACCCGCGACAGCAATGCGGTGTTTGTGAATTTCAATTCCGTGCAAGCCAAGGGCACACTCGACTCCATTGTGGTGCATTACGGCGGGCGGCCCCGCATTGCCAGGAATCCGCCTTGGGACGGCGGTTTTGTGTGGACAAAAGATGCCACCCGCAAGCCTTGGGTGGCCGTGGCGTGCGAAGGAACCGGAGCCAGCCTGTGGTGGCCCTGCAAGGATCACCTGTCCGACGAGCCGGACAGTATGCACATCAGCGTGGACGTGCCCAACGACCTGATGTGCGTGAGCAACGGGAACCTGAAAAAAACGTCGTACCTGCGCAATGGCTTTGCGCGCTACGATTGGCGGGTGCAGTATCCGATCAATAATTACAACGTAACCGTGAATATTGGCAAATACGACCAGATAACTGACACCTACACCTCGCCCGATGGCCGCAAACTGGCATTGGATTATTACGTGATGCCCTACAACCGGGGCAAAGCCGAAAAGCAGTTCCGGCAGGTGAAGCCGATGCTGGCGGCGTATGAGAAGTATTTTGGCCCGTATCCGTTCTGGAAAGATGGCTATGCCTTGGTGGAAACCCCGTATCTGGGCATGGAGCATCAAAGTGCCATTGCTTACGGCAACGGGTACGAAAACGGTTATCACGGCAAGGATTTGTCGGGCGTGGGCCTGCCGTTTGATTACATCATCATCCACGAAACGGGTCACGAATACTGGGGTAACAATGTGAGCATGGCCGACCACGGCGAAATGTGGATCAATGAGTCGTTTTGCACCTACGCCGAGGCTTTGTATGTCGAGGAGGTTTTCGGCAAGGAAAAGGCCCTGCAATATTTGCAGGGGCAGTCCAAGTTGATCCAGAATACCGAGCCGGTTCTGGGGCCGCTGAACGTGAATTTTACGGGTGCGGCCACCACCGATATGTATTTCAAAGGCTCCAATATGCTGCACACACTGCGCAACGTGATTGACAACGACTCGCTTTGGTTTGGCATCCTGCGCGGCTTGCAGCACGATTTTAGCCTGAAGCAGGTTCACACACAAGATGTTACCGATTACATCAATACCAAGGCGGGAACAGATTTCAATTACTTTTTCGACCAGTACCTCAAATATCCCGCGCCGCCCACCCTCACTTGCATACTCACCCAAACCCGCCGCCGCGAAGTGGAACTGCAAGTGCGCTGGACGGCTGATGTCGCCAATTTTGCCATGCCCGTCAAAATCCGTTCGGATGCGGAAGGCGGCTACCAAACCATCCGGCCCACCAACCAGTGGCAGACCGTCATGCTCGAAGGCACGGTGGATGATTTCCGCGTGGCAACCGAGCTGTACTACGTGCTGACTGACATCAAGGGCAAAAGCCCCGGTGCGGGAAAGTGAAAACGGAGCCGGGTTTGGCCTTTCCGACAGATACTATTTTCAACCTCACCCCCGGCCCCTCTCCTGCTGAGAGGGGAGCAAAGACTCCCTTTTTTTTCACCCCTCTCTGAAGGAGAGGGGCCGGGGGTGAGGTTGTTGATCCCCTTGTTTCGCACGGTTTTTCTGCCGACTTTTGAAAGTTTCGCGTTTGGAACAGCCTTCCGGTAGCACTTGGCCGGAACCAACGGAAACCCACCACCTGTCCGACCCTCATGCAAAATCTCGACGCTTTCAAGGAACTCCTCCGCCTGCCCAAAACCATTGCCATCGTCACCCACCCCAAGCCCGATGCCGACGCGCTGGGTTCGTCGTTGGGGTTGGCGGCTTACCTGGAAAAAAAAGGCCATCGCGTGCAGGTGGTGACCCCGACCGACTACCCGAAGTTTTTGCGGTGGATGCCCGGCAATGAAAAAGTCATCAATTTTGAGGCAGAAGGAAATGCCGAAAAGGTGAGGCAGGTTTTCGAGTCGGCGGAGATACTATTTTGCCTGGACTTCCCGTCGCTGAACCGCATTGGTGAATTGGGCGAGATTGTCAGGCACGCCAAAGCCAGGAAAGTGCTCATAGACCACCATTTGCAGCCCGAAGCCTTTGCCGATTTCACGATGAGCCACACCGAGGCGGCGGCCACCTGCCAGCTAATCCACGACCTGATAGTGCAACTCGGTGACGCACAACTCATGGATGCGGCCATCGGCGAATGCCTTTATGCGGGCATCATGACCGATACCGGCTCCTTCCGGCATCCGAACACCACCAGCCAAGTGCATTTGGTGGTGGCCGACCTGATTGGCCGGGGCGTGGACATTACCAAAGTGAACCGGCTCGTGTATGATGCCAACACCGAGGAGCGGCTGCGGTTTCTGGGTTTCGCCCTGAAAGACAAACTCGTGGTGCTGCCCCAATACCGGACGGCCTACTTTGCCATTACCGCCGAGGAACTGCGCACGTACCACTCGCAAACGGGTGATACCGAGGGAATTGTAAACTACGGCTTATCCATTGAAAACATCGTGTTTTCGGTACTCATGACCGACCGCGACGGCATAATCCGGATGTCGTTCCGGTCGGTGGGCGATTTCTCGGCCAATGCGTTTGCCCGCACGCATTTTGAAGGCGGCGGCCACAAGAACGCGGCGGGTGGCCGCTCGAACCTGCCATTAGACGAGGCGTTGAAAAAATTCCTGCTGGCCTTACCCGATTATAAAAACGAGTTGTGCGGCACGGATAACGCACAATGATGGCCGCACCGGCAATTTATTTTTGTCGCCAACCAACTGACATTCAGAATAGTATGTTTTTTTATTGCGAAACCCGACATTCCCTTGCAACCATTTGGCGGTTTTGGGTGTCCATGTAAAAAACAACGAAACCGACCATGTTGAAATCAAGACTCACACCTTTTCTATTACTGGTAGCCGCAAGCCTGCAAGGCTGCCTGAAAAACGATGTTAATCCGGATGAGGCAAAGTACGCCGAAAACCAACAGGAAATCCAACAGTACATTGCCAAGAACAACCTCCAGATGCAATCAACCAGTTCGGGATTGTATTATCAGGTTCTCAAGTCCAATCCGAGCGGCAAAACCGCGCAGAAAGGCAGTCAGGTGGTGATGAGCTTCGTGGGCAGGCTTACCAATGGCAATGTATTCGACAGTGCGCAGACCAATGAAGACAGGTTCATTCGGTTTCCCTTCAATGTTTCGGCGGCTTTGCCGGGGCTTGATGAAATGGCGGGACTGCTCAAGGAAGGCGACAGTGCGCGGGTAATCATGCCCTCCAATCTTGGCCTCGGCTCAAGGGAATACAATAAAGTCCCCGCGTATTCGGTGCTGGTTTTCAACCTGTCGTTACGGAAAGTACAAACCGAAGATGAGGCGTTGCAGGATTACGTGCGGCGCAAAAAATATACCGATGCCCTTAAAACCGCTTCGGGACTGTATTACACAATCACTAAGAAAGACCCTGCGGGCATAGCGGTTTCGGGCAAGCAGAAGGCAACCGTCACCTACAAAGGAATGTACTTGGACGGCTCTGTTTTTGATGCCGGAACAGCCACATTTGACATAAACGGCGTGGTTCCCGGCTTCACCGAAGGGCTGAAACTGATGCGTACCCAAGAGAAAGCGGTGTTCATGATGCCGTCGGCTCTTGCCTACGGTCAAAAAGGCTATGATAAGATCCCGCCGTTTTCGCCACTGGTATTTGAAGTGGAAGTGACCGGAACGCAATAAAAAGCGGACAAAATAGTATCTTTTGAAAACATGAAACCCCGCAATGCACTGCACATTGCGGGGTTTCATGTTGTTGAAAAAAGCGGGGCAAGTCAGTAATTCAGTTTCTTCAGGAAACCGACACCGAATTTGGCACTGGTAGCCGAATCGGTTGAGTAACCGTTTTCCTGCTCCACAAAGAAATGCTTGGTTCCGGCCTTAGGAGCCAGTTTCAGGATTTTCGCGAAGTCAATCGAGCCTTTGCCCACTTCCGTGTTCTTCGACTTGTCGGTTTTGCTCATGTCCTTGATGTGGAACTGGTGGAAGCGGCCCGGATGCTTGGCAAAATAATCGGCCGGGTTTTTGCCAGCGGCCACCACCCAGAACAAGTCCATCTCGAAATTCACGAATCTGGGGTCGGTTTCCTCCAGCAGCACATCGTAAAAACTGATGCCTTCCACGGGTTTGAATTCAAAGTCGTGGTTGTGGTACGTGAATTTCAAGCCTTGCTGCGCGGCATACTCGCCCAAAAGATTAATGATGGCGGCTGATTTCTTGAAATCATCGGCGGTCTTGCGGTTCTGATCCACCCAGTACGGAAAAGTAATGTAAGTCAGGCCGGCTTCCTTGGCTATCTCCACCGATTTTTTCCAGCCGGGAACCACTGCGTCCAAGCCATCTTTCGGGTTCTTGTCGAACTGCACGGCTGGCATGGCGTGTGCGCCGCTGGTTTTCATGCCCAAATCCGAAACCATTTTCTTGAAATCCTTGGCGGGGGTTCCGAAAAACGTGCCCCGGTCTATGCCGTAGGCTTCCAGTTCGTTGCAACCGGCCTTTGCCAACAATGACAGCACGTTTTTGGTATCTTTTTCAATCACATCGCGTAGCGTGTATAATTGGATGCCGATGCTTTTGAGTTTGGCGGCCTCCGCCAAATGCGGCAATGCCAAGGCCGCAACGGCGGCCGTTCCGGTGGTTTTGAGAAAATTCCTGCGCGAAAAAGCCATGTTTCAAGAGTGCGTTTAATTGTTGAGAATGATTGCTGAAATAGTATCCTTTCGAAAGCAAAAACCCTGCCCGAACCATAACGCGAAACCGGATTTCCTGCTTGGGGATTATTTCCGGTCAAGACGGTCAAGTGTCAGGTTCAACGTCTGCTGCAAGATTTCAAGTTTGGTGTCAACAGTTTTTTTCCACTCATCCGTGGATTGTTTCCACTCGTCGTCCTTCAACGATTTTTGCAGTAGGAACTCAAGGTTGTCCGACTGCTCAACATTCATCCGTGTGTGCGGCAGTTGGCTTGTACGCATCTTCCGGATGTGTTCATTCAACCGGTCTTGGCGTTGCAGCAGTCAGCACTTCCAATTGCAATATTTCCTCCCTGTCAATCATTGACTCTTGTCCTTTATGTTCTTGGCGGGGTTTGGGCTTTTCAAAGGCTACTGTTTTTCCCGACTCATACCATGCTCAGTTTCAGCATATTGGTGTGGTGGTTGCGGCTCACGGGAATGCTGCCCGTATTGATGATCACATCGCCCGGTTTCACGTGGCCGCCTTGCTCCAGAATTTTCTTGATGTCCTCAAAAACCTCGTCCGTGCCCTTTGCCTTGTCGTAATAATACGCTTTGACACCCCACACCAAACTCAGCGTGTTCAGCAGCGATTCATCAAAAGTAAACACGAAAATCTGCGCCTTGGGGCGATGGCAGGCAATGCGCAAGGCCGTGTAGCCCGAGCTGGTCAGGCCCACAATGGCCTTTGCCTCGGTGTCGCGGGCAAGGCGGCAGGCACTCACAACCACATTGTTGCTGTAAAAAGTGTCGTCGCGCACTTGCTGGGCGTAGGCGTGGTTCTTGAAGTAGATGTGCCCTTTCTCCTCCACCTGCCGGATGGTTTCGGTCATGGAGCGGACGGCCTCTACCGGATACATTCCCGAGGCGGTTTCGGCACTGAGCATTACCGTGTCGGCCCCGTCAATGACCGCATTGGCAATGTCGCTGGTTTCGGCGCGGGTGGGCCGCGGACTGGTAATCATGCTTTCGAGCATCTGCGTGGCCACAATCACGGGTTTGGCGGCCTTGTTGCACTTGTCAGCAATCATTTTCTGGATCATCGGCACTTCCTCGGCGGGCACCTCCACGCCCAAATCGCCACGGGCTATCATGATTGCGTCGCTGGCGGCAATGATCTCGTCAATGTTGGTGATGGCCTCGGGCTTTTCGACTTTCGAGATCACGCGGATTTTCTTGCCCCGCGCCGCAATGATTTCCTTCATTTCAAGGACTTCCTCGGCGGTGCGCACAAACGACAAGGCAATCCAATCCACGTTGTGTTCCAAGCCAAACAGCAAGTCTTCGCGGTCTTTTTCGGTCAGGGCGGGGATGGAAACCTTGGTGTTTGGCAGGTTTATGCCTTTTTTGGATTTGAGCGTGCCGCCATACACCACTTCGGTAATCACTTCCTTGAATTCTCCGCTTTTGCTGATGTCCGTCACGCGCAGTTCCAGTTTGCCATCGTCCAGCAATATCCGTTCGCCAATGTTCACGTCATCGGCCATTTCCACGTAGGTGGTGCTGATGCGTTCACTGGTGCCGATTATTTTCTCGGTCGTGATCACCAGCCGACTGCCGGCCAGCAATTCCACGCCGTTGTTCTCCACCTCGCGGGTGCGGATTTTGGGCCCTTGCAAATCCTGAAGCAGGCCGATATTCAACCGGTGCTCCTGGTTCAGTTGCCGCACATTCTGGATTACTTTCAGGTGGTCTTCGTGGCTGCCGTGCGAGAAGTTGAGCCGGAACACATCCACACCGGACTGAATCAGTTCAAGCAGCATTTCTTTGGTATTGGAAGCCGGACCGACCGTGGCAATGATTTTCGTCTTTTTGAATGGGATGTTCATTTTGGAGAGTGATATGGTTTTGAAGATGGGATTCGGAAAAAAATAGTATGTTTTGAAAAGCCCAAACCCGGTTGCCGCCCCGTGGGAATGGCGCTTCCTGGCTTGCAGGCCCCGTGTGCCGGAACACGTGCAAAATGCCTGCTTCGCAAAGATTGGCGAAATTTTCGGGAAAACACGGAAACCCGCCCCGAAAAAATTTCGGTGCGGCGGGCTGCCGCACCCGCCCGCCCGCAAAGGCATTTCCGGCGGCAATGGGGTTTCTGTCTTGCGGGGCGCGGGGCTTGGGCCCGCAAAAAATTGTTTGACAATATAGATTGAAATGTATTTCTTTGCAGCAAGTTTTCACTATTAAAATACAAGAAAATGTCAGAAATAGCCGAGAAAGTAAAAAAAATCATCATTGAAAAGTTGGGCGTGGAAGAATCCGAAGTGACCAACGATGCCAGTTTCACCAACGATTTGGGTGCCGACTCTTTGGATACCGTGGAACTGATCATGGAGTTTGAAAAGGAATTCGGCATCTCAATCCCCGATGACCAAGCCGAAAACATTGCCACCGTTGGCCAAGCGGTGACCTATCTGGAATCCAACGCAAAGTAGTTTCCCTTCCCTCATTCTGAATTCCCACAAGCCCGCTCCGGTGGGTTCATTGACGGTATGCAATTAAGACGAGTAGTAGTTACGGGCTTGGGCGCACTCACTC
>JAYWIH010000114.1:0-11134 GCA_043789005.1 Sphingobacteriales bacterium | reverse complement strand
GCCATTCCGCTGGCCGAAAAAACCCTGCGCGTGGCCGAGGAATTTGAATTGACGGACATTGTGGCGGAGTGCGCCAAAATCATGCGCGAACATTGCAGCGCCACGGGCCAGTACCAGGAATTTCAGGAATACAAGGAAGTGGCCGAACGCGCCGAATCTTTGCTGCGGGCCGAAAACCTGGCCGAACAGCATCTGCAGGAACTGGTGGCCACTTATGTCAAAGCCAAGGCCAACCGGTCGCGTACGGTGAAGCTGGCCGAAACCTTCTACTTGTCGCTGGGCGATATGCTGCAAACCCAAAACAGTGCAAAGCTCAAATGGCTTCATTTACGCATCAAAACGCTTTTCCACCAGTTTTCCGACGATTACCGGGCGGCAATAGAAACCATTAACCAAACCGAGGATTTTCAGGAACAGACACCGGCTTTCCGTTTGCCCGCCCTTGCCGAAGAAGTGGCACTCCAGAAAATGAACTACTACCTGCACCTGAAAGACTTTGCAGCCGGCGAAGCCCACGCCCAACGCACGGCAGAACTGCTTGCCGATAGCAGCCCCAACAAGATGGTTTTTCAGGAATCCCGGTTCCTGCTGGCCATGCACACGGGCGGGTATCTGGAGGCCGCCCGGATTTTCCAGGCCGTGGTGGGGAGTTCGGGTTTCAGCCAGCTTTCCGTCGCCCGACGCGAACGTTGGTGCGTGTTCCAAGCCTACCTGCATTACCTATACAAGTATTTGAAAATAAAGGAGATACGTCCGCTGATTCAAAACTCAAAAACGGGTTTCCAGCTATTTGACTTCATCGGGGCAAAGCCCGGATTTGCCAAGGAACATCGCGGACTCAACATTGCCATCCTGACGATCCAGATTCTTTTCCTGCTCGAAAAAATGAATGCCGAAACGCTGGCCGAATACATCGGTGAGATTGAAAAATACTCTCGCAGCTACCCCAAAAAAGACATTTATTTCCGCAGCGAATGCTTCATCAGCCTGCTGGCCAAAATGCGCGACGAAAATTTCCGCTTTTACCAAACCCGCAAATCGCTGGAGAAAATGTTCGACGAAATGAGTTCGGTTCCCATGGTTTACCACGGTGGCATCCGCACGCTGGAAGTGCTGCCCTACGAAACGCTTTGGGGCATGGTACTGGAAAAACTAAAAAACCACAAATACGGCTGAAATGCCCGCCCCGAAATAGTATCTTTCCAGAAGCCCAAACCCGCCTGTTCTCTTAAAAGCCGATGCGCGATGCCGGTCTGACACACAGTGTCTGACCGGCGTTACGGCTAAAACAGTATCTTTCAAAAAGGCCAAACCCGGTAAGGGAAATTCAAAAGACAATCCTGATCTCATCCTTGACAAATTTCAAGGCCCGCGCGGTGGGGTCAATGTTCTGCCCGATCATCTGCTCGAAAATGCGCTTGGCAAGCTCAAGGCTGCGGGCATCGGGCGGGATGCCGCTGGCCGAATCATTGACCAGCACCACCACTTCCTCCATCGCACTCCTGACCTGCGTCCAGGCCTCGTCGCTCATATATACCTGCTGCGACACGTTGTGGCTGTATTCCTCCCGGATTTCGCCCAGCAGCAGCCCGTGCAGTTCAAGGGCACTGTAATCCGAACTATTGACGCGCCGAATCAGGTTGTTGGGCGAGATGCGTTCCAGAAACAGGCACATCCGTTCGTAAGCCTGCAACCGGATCGGCAGCACAATATCGGTGTTCTTGATTTTCAACTCCACCAGTTTCCGCTCAAACTCCTTGTCCAGAAACGACCTCACGGTCAGGAACATACCGTACAGAACCAGTCCGGCGGGCAACAGGATTTTCAACAATTCAGCAACGATGTCCATATCGGGCGGTTGGGGTTTGGGCTTTCGGAAAGATACTATTTTCGACCCCGGCCCCGGCCCGCAAGGGAGGGGAGCAGAGGCTCCCTTTTTTTCTCTCCTCTCAGCAGGAGAGGGGCCGGGGGTGAGGTGTATGGTTGTGCGTTCAAATCTAAACAAATTGCGCATGCAAAGTCAAACACCCGTTGCGCGTTTTTTTATCCGCAGATGTAAGTAAACCAGCCGTTTATGTCATTTCCCTTACCAGAATGCCCCATCCGGATCACGCCCGGAGCATTGGCAGCCATCCAGTTAATAATGCGGCAAAAAAGCATTGACACGGCCCTGTACGGCCTGCGGGTGGGCATCCGGGGGAGCGGTTGCGGTGGCGCATCGCCGCTGCTGGGCTTCGACACTGCCCAGCTAACCGATGAGCGGTATGAACTGGAGGGTTTGCCGATTTTCGTCGAGAAAAAACACCTTTTGTACGTGATCGGCCTTGAAATTGACTACGAGGAAAATGCCGAAACAAGTGGTTTCGTGTTCAACAACGCAACCGGGTAAATGCTGCCCGAAGAAGCAGCCGCGTGAAACAAAAGGAAGCGTATTTGGCTTTTCATTCCATGAACTCCCGCATTGGAATGGTTCTTTAACGTTTCCCGCCCATGCAAACCACCGCCCTCCCTCCCACTGCCGCCACCCTGTACACGCAGCGTTACCGACACATCCGCAGCCGCACCGCCGACATCTGCCGCGACCTACTCACCGAGGATTACGTGGTGCAGCCTGTCGCGGATGTGAGTCCGCCCAAATGGCACCTGGGGCACACCACTTGGTTTTTCGAGACTTTTATCCTCTCGGCTTATGCCACCGGTTACCGGGTTTTCAGTGAGGATTACAGCTTTGTATTCAACAGTTATTACGAGAGCCTCGGCAAGCGGGTGCTGCGCGTGGATCGGGGCAACCTGACGCGGCCCACCGTGCAGGACGTGTACCGCTACCGCGCCCACGTGGACGAGCACATGGCTGCCTTTCTGGAGGGTTTTGAAAGCCAAGACCTGCCCGGCCACGACGAAATTGCGGAGTTGCTGGAACTCGGCTTCAACCATGAGCAGCAGCACCAGGAATTGCTGGTCACCGACATCAAGTACATTTTGGGCCACAACCCGCTGTTTCCCGCGCTTGAAATCAGTTTGGCAAATCGGGACATTGCGCAAAATAGTATGTTTCAGAAAGCCCAAACCTGCGCACCGCCCGCAGGCGTGCATGAAATCGGTTTCAAAGGCAAAGGCTTTTGTTTCGACAATGAATTGGGTGTACATAAAGTATACTTGAATCCGTATTCCATTCACACACAGTTGGTGAGCAATGGCGACTTCTTGGAATTCATGGAAGCGGGCGGCTACGGCAATTTTGCCCACTGGCTGGCCGATGGCTGGGAATGGGTGAAAACCAACCAAATAACCGCCCCGCTTTACTGGCACAAAATGGATGGGCAGTGGTGGAATTACACGTTCGGCGGCCTGCAACCCGTGGATATGTCCGCGCCGCTGTGCCACGTGAGCTACTACGAGGCTGATGCCTTTGCCCGCTGGAAAGGTGGCCGCCTGCCCACCGAGTTTGAATGGGAAGTGGCGGCGCGGCAACTGGATTGGGGCCGCCGCTGGGAGTGGACAAACTCGGCGTACCTACCGTATCCGGGCTTCACGAAAGCCGCCGGGGCGGTGGGCGAATACAACGGCAAGTTCATGATAAACCAGATGGTGCTGCGCGGCGTATCGGAGGCCACCGCCGACGGGCATTCGCGGGCCACGTACCGCAATTTCTTCCAGCCCGACAAACGCTGGCAATACACCGGAATCCGGCTGGCGGAATGAAAATCCCCACTCCCAACCCGAAACAGCGGCTCTTGAGCGGGCGGGTTTGGCGGTTTCAAAAGATACTATTTTACCGTGCCTGTTGGCTCCCCTTTGGGGCCGGGGGCTTCTAATCATCCATACATGAAAGATTTTCCCGCCGAAGTCCAGGTTTCCGCCTTTGCCGAAGATGTTTTGCACGGGTTGCGCCAAACGCCCAAACGCATTGCGCCCAAGTATTTCTACGACGATGAGGGCAGCCGCATTTTCCGGCAAATCATGCAACTGCCCGAATACTACCCGACGCGGTGCGAATACGGGATTCTGGAACAACACAAGGATGAGATTCTGCAATCAGTTGCGGATTCGGGCCGGGCATTTGAGTTGATTGAACTCGGCGCGGGCGATGGGCTGAAAACCAAGGTTCTGCTGCGGCATTTCCTAGGGCAATCCGTTCCATTCTCGTACGTGCCAATTGATATTTCGGCGCAAGCCCTGCGCGACTTGTGCGGCGAACTCGAAGCCGAACTGCCCGGCCTGCCGCTAAAACCCGTTGAGGATGAGTATTTTGCGGCCCTGGATAACCTGCAACACGACACATCCGCGCGGAAAGTGATACTTTTTCTGGGTTCCAATATCGGCAATTTTACCAAGGCCGAAGCCTTGGATTTTCTGGGCCGGCTGCGTGCAAAAATGAATCGCGGCGACTGGCTGCTGGTTGGCTTTGATTTGAAAAAGCATCCGGCGGTGATCCTGAACGCCTACAACGATGCGTCGGGCGTTACCAAGGCATTCAACATTAACCTGTTGCGGCGCATCAACCGCGAATTGGATGCCGATTTCGACCTGTCCCGCTTTGACCATTATCCGCTCTACAACCCCGAAACCGGCGAGGCGCGGAGCTATCTGGTCAGCCAGACGCAGCAGTCGGTGCGCATCGGCGGCTTGGATGCCACGTTTGACTTTGCCGAGGGCGAGGTGGTCCACACCGAGATTTCGCGCAAATACACAATCGCTGAGATGGAAGACCTTGCCCGGAACGCTGGTTTTCAGGTGTTTGACACATTTACTGATGAGAAAAAGTACTTTGCGGATGTGTTGTTGCGCGTGTAAGTGCGGATTGTGGCTGCAATAGAACGGTGAAATAGTATCTTCCGGAGAGGCCAAACCTGCCGTTTCCAAGTTGGCGCGGTTGGCATTGGTTGGGCGGGTTTGGGGTTTTTGAAACATACTGTTTTCGGGAAGGCCGCACCGCCGGTCAGACGCTGTGTGCCGGACCGGAACGGGCATTGGCTTCCGGAGGAACAGGCGGGTTTGGTGTTTTTAAAAGATACTGTTTTGCGCCAACATCGCTGCAACCATAGTCCTGTCGGGGTGGCGCGGCTAAAAAATTTCACAAATTCATTGCGGATTTTTTTCTGATGTGTTATGTTTGCACTCTGATTGCATAAAAGGCGAAAGTAGCTCAGTTGGTAGAGCGCGACCTTGCCAAGGTCGAGGTCGCGGGTTCGAATCCCGTCTTTCGCTCCATGAAAGATAAGTCCCGGTCCCGATAGCTTTCGGAGCGGGACTTTTTCCTTTCAGACAGTCACGCAAGCCGCGTGGTTGAAGCCGGGGTGGTGGAACAGGTAGACACGCCGGACTTAAAATCCTGTGGGCTTCAAGGCCCGTACGGGTTCGATTCCCGTCCCCGGTACTTATTGGCTCAAAACAGGAAGCCAAAGGAAGACAAAAACCCCCTAAACACGCTGTTTTGGGGGTTTTTCATTTTCATGTCTTTCTTTGGTGTCCCTTGTCATCGCTGTTTTTGTCCCTGCCTGCGCACGTGCTTTTCCAACAGCCATGTTGCCAATCTACTCCAAAAGTGGCACAACCGCCACACTTCTTCCCCGTTTGGCGGCCGTTATACGGGTGGTACGGTGTTTTCACTATTCATTGCATACGCATCCTTATACATAATAACCGGATGCTTTCAATTGTACATAAACACACAACCCACTTATTATGAAAAAGTTAGCATTAGTACTCACTACCGCGTTCATTTCTTGCGCTGTCATTGCGCAGACAACGCCAACCCAGCCATCGCCAACGATGCCTTCGCAAACACCCATGCCGCAAACCCCGCCGGAGCAGAGGTTGCCCCAGCAAACCCCGTCGCAAACCATGCCATCCGGCGATACCATGCGCAATGCACCCAGCGGAAACCGTTCGGATCGTGGGATTGTTGGTAAGGATTCGGTAGGAAGCTACGAGAATATGCCGAGCCGCAGCCCGAACATGGAAACCGGAAACCGGAAAAATCCTGAAGGCGGAATGAAGCCCTCGACCAAAAAGCAAACAACGACCAAGCAGACCACAACCAAGCGGTCAAGTACGAAAACTTCGAAAATGCCGACCAACAAGTCGGGCAACCGCCGGGACTCATTGCGCCAATAAGGTTCCTGCTTGGGAAAAACAATGGCTTTTACATGACCGGAGCCTGCGCTGACCGCGAAACGCAAGGTGCAGGCTCTTTTCATGATAGGCGACGCATCACACTGACCATCCACCAAAACGACGTGAACCATGCCTATAGATGACACAAGTCCGAACCCGTACGCGCCTTCGCCCTCCGAAAAGCAGTACGACGATGATACCGTCAGGAAAGACGGTGATTTTGATGCGGAAAGACATGACAAGGAAAATGAGGTGGCCGAAAAGGAAGAGGACGATGACACAAATCCCCGCGAAGATGGCATAATGGATGATGGCGACGGAATCCAAGACGACCACGGTGAGGACAACAAGCACCTGCCCATGCGCGACAATGACTCGGACACGCGCAATGGCTACCTGCGTTTCGGTGACAACAGCGATGCGGAAACACCCCAACTGACCGAGGAAGGGCAGAAGCAGATTGCCAAAAGCAAGGAGTGAAGCACCTTCAAAATAGTATGTTTCAAAATAGCTAAACCCGCATGATTCAGGCGAGGATAATCGAACCTGCTTTGAATTTGAAGACCTCCATGCTAAAGCTCGATATATGCGGATGCCATTGTTCAGCGAACTCTCAGTTTAGTAATGGCCATGTCCGTTCTTGTTGTTTTCCATAAGGGAGGATCATATATATTCCCATCCCATGCCTTCAATATTATCCGGTTCTTCTTTATGGAATTTTGGATTTCTTCATTCACGGCTTTGCCTTGGTAAAAATAGCTGTGTATATCGGTAGAAATTGTCACAAAATACCCGTCAACAGTTGAATGATAAGATGGATGGCTGTCAGTACCATAAACGAAGTCCGTAAAGGTAGTGTACTCGGTAAAAATAACCTCCTCATTCGAAGAAGGGCATTTGAAAATACTTACCAATAACACTACTGTATCTTTTCCCAGTTTATACTGTTTTACGTATTCTTTGACACTGTTTATCAGCAGTGAATCTTTTATGATTACATGATACCTGTCCTCATAGTTCTCATTCACGTTTTTGGAACAAGAGACAAAGACAAGCATAAAAAAGATCCGAAGTGGAAGCATATTGGTTAATGGAGCACAATGAACAGTAATGCCCTTGGCTTTTCCTTGGGTAACATATTAATCAAATCCGTGATTGGGCCGTTTAACTTCTGTGGGCAAACCCTTGGTTTCATATATATTTTAGATATGAGATAAATGCAAGAACAAAGATAAGTCAGCCTGCGAAATAGTATCTTCCAAAAACGCCAAACCTGCCTGCCGGGTTTGGCGTTTTTGGAAGATACTATTTTGCTTTGTCATTCCGGCCTACGCGGTTGGCATCGGATTCCTCCTGTGTTGGAATGACAAGAAGGGTTTGGGCTTTCCGGAAGATACTATTTTTACTGGCTCAAATTATACTGCAACCGGAAGCCGACACGGGTGTCGGAACGCGGAAAGGATGTGCTGACGGTGGGGCGGTTGATGCTCCGCTCAAAATAAACCGTCACGTTTACACGCTGGTTTACCGTGTATTGGATGGTCGGTTTGAGTTGGAACTGGAAATTTCCGGCCACGGGCGTATTCACGCCTTTGAACCGGCGTTGGATGGTCTTAGAATCCAGAAAGCGCACATCGCAGCGAAACTGCACGTCGTTTTTCAGTATTTTCTGCTCGCCCCGGATCAGGAAAGGGATTTTCAGGTTGTTTTTGGTATATCCCAAACTCACCGTCACATCCTGGTTGCTGATTTCGCTGACCTGCCGGTTGGTGATCAGCAGCGAAACGGCGCGTTCCTTGTTGTAGGCAATGCGCGCCGTGAACCGGCTGGGTGTGCGCAAATCCACGCCGATGAGTGGCGAAAACCGCTCCGTAACCGTTACCCGGTCGGTGATGAACAGCGACACGAACTGCCCCTGGTCATTGACGGCCGTGGGCAGTTGGTCCTCGGAAGTACGCAAACCAATCAATCCCGAATTGGCATAATCCTGCGGGGAGCGGAAACTGCCCACCGAATACGTGGACGAGTAGCCGTGCGTGAGGTTGACGGACGAGAATATGCGTTTCAACGCCTCTATTTTGGACAGTCCGGCATAGGTGATGTTCCAGTTGGGCAGCGGGATCTTGGGGAATGCCGTAAGCCGGGTCTTTTCCAACGACCTTCCGGTGTAGGCCGACAGGAAGGCCGGAATCAGCACGTCTTGCGAGGTGGTATCGTAGCGGCCGCCAACGCCGCCGCGCTGTTCGTTCAGCCGCTGTTCCAAGGCCAGCGCGTTCCGTTCAAACGCCTCGAACACATCGCCCGGATTCTGGAAAGCCGTTTGCAGGCTGACAAATGAGATGGAATAAGACCCCGAACGTGCGGGATTGAAACTTTGGTAGGTATCGCCAAGGCTATCGCGGCGGAAAATTTCGCTGTATTCGGCGGTTTTAGTGCGTTTCACGTTCATGCGTACCTTGAAATCGCGGAACGGCTCCAAGTCGGCTTGGGCGGTGAAGTTTTCGGCCCACGTCTGCATGAAGGGCAAATTGAGTTGGCGGCTATTGGAAAGCCACCCCCGGCTGGCCGCCTCCAAGCGGATATTCGGGTCTTGGCTGCCCAGCAAGCCAAATCCGATGCCCGGAGCCAGCAATGAACTGTCCAAACCGAAAAAGCGCGGGTTGGGCAGGAAGCCGGGCAACGTGGTTGCCTCGTCAATGGCATAGCTGAAATTCACGTTGCGGGCCGTCATCACTGCCCGGATAATGCCTTTGACCAGCCGGAATTCCGGTACTTTCCGAACCGTATCCTTTTGCGCAACTGTTGGCTGGCCGGGCGGTTGCACGGGCGGCACACCCGACGGCGCAACCACCGGTTTTGAAGCCGGGCGGCGCACCGGCTCATTTATTTTTTTCAGGAACGGAATCTTGTTGTACAGCCTGAGCAAATCAACCCGGCCATTGACGGCCCGCTGGCGGCTGTTGTCGGCGAAGTTGCCGAAAAAATTGCCCAGCGTGTCCGACACGCCCACGGCGGCGGCGCGCCACGTGTAGGTAGTACCGTAGCGCACATCGGCGGCCAGCCAGTCGGTGAGCGGAAACTTGTCGAGCGGTAGCCGGTAGGTGGCATTGGCCTGCTGGCGGAAGTTTTTCATGCGCCCCAGCCGCCGCAGGTTGGTCAGCACCGAATCGCGACGGCTGAAACCGGGGCGTAGTTCGGTGTTATTGATTTCGCCAATCGGTTCGTCAATGACCGTATTGGCCAAGGCCGAATAATCCAACGACAAACTGCGGGTCAGGTTCCAGCGCAGGTCGTAACTGCGGTTGAAGGTGAAATATTTTTCGTACAGCGGCCGCACGCCGGCGGTGGTCAGGCCGGTGCCCAAGTTGGTAGGGTCGGCGTTGCGCAATTGCGTTTTGGTAAACAGCCGGTCCAAATCACCCCGGACGGCAATGCTGGACGGAGCCAACGCAAAGTTGAACTCCTTGAGCCATTTCCACGCCGGCTTGTCCAGGAATTTCACATTCTTGAACGGCTCCACGTATTTGGGTTCCAGGTTGTAGGCGTATCCCACCCCGCCCCGCGTGTTTTTCTGCGAATACAAGGCCGTGGAAATGTTGGTGCGCGTGATGTCGCTGTACGAATAGTTGAGCGTGAAGTTGGACAAGTCCCACAAGTGGTTTTTCGCATCCGGCTTGAGCTTTATTTTCTGGACATTGGTGAAGTTTAAACTGCGGCGCGTGGTGTTGTCTTCCACTATTTTGCGGTATTCCCGCTCATCCCCGGCACTGCGCTGGGCGAAACGCGACTCAACGGAAAGGTTGAGCGGCACGTCGGGGTCGAGCGGGTTGAAGCGTGGTTTGATCCGTTCGCGTTCGTAGCCCACAAACATCGGGATTTTCACGCCCAGCCACTGGGGCAGCAGTTTTTCAAGGTTCACGTTGGCCGCAATGTTGTAGCGCGTGGTATTTTGCCGTGCCCGCTCCGAGATGCGCTGCTGGATGCCGCCGAAGCCGAACGTTTCGTGGCTTCCGGCGGCGTTTATCGTGGCGAAGTCCGCCAGTTTGATATTCAGCCGGGCGGTGGCCGCAAAGCCGCCTTCCGTATCAAAACCCTCGCTGCGCAATTCGTTCGCCCAGATACAGGCCGAAATCGGCTGCCGGTCAGCGGAGGCCGCGTTGCGCATCCCGACCATGAGTATCTGCACCGCGCTGTAATCGGGATTGCCGACCACGGTGATGCGGTATTTGCCATTTTCAATGAACTCCGAATACGGGACCAATACACTCAACCCCAGCCGGTTACGGTTGGATTTGATGATTGCCAAGTCCTTGTACGCCACATTGATTTCATTCTCCGTAGGCCAGATGTTGGCGGTTGTCGTGTCGCCGGGCGTGGAGTACCTGAGCTTCACTTCAATCTCGTAATAGTTTTCCGAGAAATCCGTTCCCAGCCGCAAAAACCCCCGCACCGTGTCGCGCTGCAACGGCTCGCGCGTTTCGGCGTGCAGGAACATTTTCAGCCGTTCGTAATTGATGAAATCCAGGTTCACGTTCTTGAACACGGCGCGGGCATCACGGTCGCGCAGTTCGTCGGCACAGAGGCGCAGCGACTGCTCATTGAGCACGCGGTTGTTGAGCGTGGTGATGTCCTGGTCGCGCGGCAGGTTGGGCGGCACCTTGTACGGAAACAGGTTGCCTTGGCTGCCCGTAACGTTTACCGAACTGTTTTCCTCAATGTTCACGGTTCCGAGTGTGAACCGCGCATCGTAAGGCTCGGTGGGCAGTTGCAAACCCCGGTCGGTGAGGTTGTCGGGATATACGCGCCACTGGTTGGCCACCAACTGGAAATTGACGAGGCGCAGCACGTGCGGCTCGGCGAAGTTGGTCAAAAACATCCGCATGAAACGGATGGATTTGAAGCCTTCAATGTCGCCCACCTTGTCCGTGAATTCGCGCACCGGAATGCGGAACTGGTACCATTTCACATTCTCGCCGCTTTGGTTGGATTCGTTGACGGACACAATGTAGTTGCTGCC
>JAYWIH010000113.1:0-11191 GCA_043789005.1 Sphingobacteriales bacterium | reverse complement strand
GTCATTGCAAGGAACGAAGCAATCTGCTCAGTTCCGTCGGCTTTAAACGTTCCCGTTCGGGCGTGTCCAGCTATAGAACAGCCTTGCAGGGCGGCTTTTGGCGTGACTGCCAGTAGAAGGATTGCTTCGTGCCTCGCAATGACGATTCCAGACCCGCCGCACCCACAAGTGCGGCGGGTTTGGTGTTTTTGAAAGATACTATTTCCGTGGCGGTGACTGCTAACTGGTTGTGCGTCAGGAACTAAATTCCTGAATATCGCGCCGGTTTCTTCGCGGTGGCGGTTCAAAACTGACATCGCGGCCGGGGCTTTCCGATGTTGCGGATGGGCAATTGCATTGCCGCCTGCGGTGATTGGTGTAGTTTAATGCACCTGATGCACCATAAATCATATCGGTAATGAAAAAAACACTCATCCTGCTCCTCTGGGCATTTTTCCTGTACCAATCCTCGTTTTCGCAAGCCACGCTTTGGGTCGACGAACAGTTCAATGACAACCAACGTGTTTGGTGGACAGGCAGTGACGAAAACTCGCGGGCTTCAATTGCCAACGGAACCTACACGGCCGAGATTCTGAAACAAAACGCAGGCCGGTACGGCTTCTGGCCCAGTTCCTTTTACATAGACTACGGCCGGGATTTCACCGTCGAAGCCACGCTCACCCACAAGAGCGGTATCATTGACAATGGCTACGGCATCAACATCGGCGCGGCCGACATCAACAACCTGCTGTCGTTCGGGGTTTCGGGCAACGGGCATTTCCGCATCGTCCACTACGCGACGGGCAAAACGCAAACTATACAGGCTTGGCTAAAGCACGAGGCCGTCAAGCCCAACGGCAGTGCCAATGCCTTGAAAATCAAGCACACCGCCGGCACCTACACTTTCCTGATCAATGACCAGGAAGTGGCCAAAACAGCCGCGCCCTTACTTACGGGCGGGCAAATGGGCGTGGAAACCAACGGCCAGATGCAAGTGGAAACGGACAACTTCCGTATTTGGCAGGAAAACACCATCAACCTCGCGCCCAATGTGCCCAAAATAATACGGAAACGGGATCTGGGAGGCAACGTGAACACCGAGTATTCCGAAAAATCGCCTTACATCAGTCCCGACGGCAAAACCCTTTACTATTCCATCCACGGGCATCCCGAAAACACGGGCGGAGTCACTGATACCGACGAGATTTGGTTTAGCACGGCGGCCAACGACACGGTTTGGGGCAAGCGGCAAAACATGGGCCGGCCCATCAACAACAACCTGCAAAACGCAATTATTGCCGTTACGCCCGACAACAACCGGATGCTGCTCATGAACCAGTACACGGCCCAGGGCGAGTCGGCGGGCCCGGGCATTTCAATGGCCTACCGGACGGCAAAAGGATGGGCGGTGCCCATCAATGTGAAGATAGATGATTTCTACAACCGCTCGCCTTACAACGAATACTCGCTGGCAGCCGACGGAAAAGCCCTCTATGTGTCGCTCAAACGCGATGATACCAAGGGCGAGAAGGATATTTACGTGTGTTTCCTGAAAAGCGACAGCACTTGGACAGCCCCCAAAAACCTGGGGCCGGGCATCAATACCTTTGCCAACGACGAAACCCCGTTCATCGCCGCCGACGGCGTTACGCTCTACTATTCAACCGCCGGAAGGCCGGGATACGGCTCAAATGACATCTATATCACGCGCCGCTTGGACGATACGTGGCAGAACTGGAGCGAGCCGCAAAACCTGGGCAACCAGATAAACACTCCCGGCTGGGATGCCTACTACACCATGCCGGCCTCGGGAGCCTACGCCTTCATGTGCAGCACCCAGAATGGGGCGGGCTTGAACATTGTGCAACTCAAACTTCCCGAAGCCCTCAAGCCGAAACCGGTGGTGCTTGTGTATGGCAAGGTGCTGGACACCAAGACCAAACAACCCTTGCAAGCCGACATCAGCTACCGGAACCTGGTTTCAAACCAGGAAGTGGGTACCGCCAATTCATCGCCCGTGGATGGCAGTTACAAGATTGTGCTTCCGGCCGGGCAATTGTACGGCTTTCTGGCCCGCAAGGCCGGATACGTGGCCGTCAGCGAAAACCTTGACTTGAAGCAACTCGCCGCCTACCGCGAAGTGGAGCGCAACCTGTACCTCACGCCTTTGGAAACGGGACAGGTGATACGGCTGAACAATGTGTTTTTTGACAGCAATAAAAGCGAATTGCGTGCCGAATCAAAGGCCGAACTGGAACGGCTCACGGAAATACTGAGCCAGAACCCCGGAATGCGGATTGAACTTTCGGGCCACACCGACAATGTGGGTGCCGACGAAAGCAACCGGCTGCTTTCACAGAACCGCGCCGAAGCGGTCAGGAACCGTTTGGTGCAAAACGGCGCGGCCGCCAACCTCATTGTGGCCAAAGGCTACGGCGAAACCAAGCCCCGCGCCACCAATAACACCGAAGAAGGTCGGCAAATGAACCGGTGCGTGGAATTCACCATCCTCAATGCCGGGTCAGCCGCAAAATAAACCGGCGCACTCCGTTTTCTTGATCGGCTCATTGGCGGTCTGATGCTTGCATCTCGTCCTCCACGGTTATTTCCACGCGGCGGTTGTGGCGGCGGCCGTTGGCTTTTTCATTGTCGGCAATCGGGTCTTCAAAATTGTTGCCGTCATACACCAACCGGCTGCGGGTGATGCCTTTGGAAATCAAGTACTTGACTACCGCAACCGCCCGGTTTTCGGAAAGCTGCTGGTTGTAGTGCCTGCCGCCCACATTGTCGGTGTGGCCCGCCAACTGGCATGTCAGCGACTTGTATTTGAGCAGGTGCGCCGCCAATTGATCCAGTTCGCGGGCGGCACTGTCGGGTATGGTGTGCGAATCGGTGGCGAAATACACGTTGGTAGTTCGGAAAACGCGGATGTTCCGGTTTATCGGCTCCATCTCTGCCTCCGCCTTGTTGCCCGCAATGGCGGTCAGGTCGCCGGCCTCAAAAATAGTATCCGGGGTTTTGCCCGAACCCGCCTTGGCCGATGCCCTCAGAATCGGAGCCTTGTTGTCTTCTTCGCTGGAAAACGAACCGGCCTCCAAAAAAACCCCCGAATCCAAGGCGTAGTCGCCCACATCGCCGATGGCGAGCTTCAGATGGTATTTCTTGTGGGGCGTTACGGCGCACTGGGCGGTCAGCACTTTGGTGAAGCCGTCGTACTGGAAATAAGTCACCAGTTCCTCGTCCAGTTGCCGCCTTTCGCGTTCATCAACCGGAACCGCATCTTGGTTGAGGGAGGTTTTGGCATTGTGGAAGATACTATTTTTCAGCTTCTGGAATCCCATGGGCGAGGACGACTGCGGCCCTTTCGCGTTCTTGATATCCACAAAATAATCGTTGTTCAGGTATACTTTCCGGTATTTCTTGTGGTTCACGTTGTTTACGGCCACCGGTTCGTTGGTGCCCGGAATCACGGCCAGGTTGCGCTTGGGCAGGTCGGCACCTTCAATGAAAAAGCCGAACACGTCATTGAAGCGCGAGCCGACGTATTCGCGGTATTCCTCGGAACCGAAACTGTAGCGGAACGAAACCCGGTTGTGGGTCGGGATGAAGTCAAACTCCAGCACCATCACATCTTTGGTAACGTTGCCGCACAGCGCGTTCAGGTCACGGTCGCCGATGCCCGAACTTTTCACATCCTTGGCCATCGTCACCACGCCCGAGCGGCCCGGCACGTTGTTTGGCCCGATGGCATCGTGTACCCGGCCCGTGCTGAGCAGCAGGCCGTTGCGCATCCCGATCACATTTGAATTGACGTGGAAATAGCCGATGCCCAGCTTGCTGCCCTTCATCTGGATATTGCCGATCTGCACGCCTTTGCCCTTCAACACCTTGCCCACCATGTCCTCGACCGAGTAGGAAGTGTCTATTTTGAGCTGGGCTTGCGCCGTGAACCACCCCGCCAGCACCAGTACCGGGATGAATGAAAGCCTAAAGGAAACTCGCGGGAAAACTTGCATGGCTCAGATAAGGTTAAGTGCAATTATCGCCTGAACATCACATCGCTGATTATCAGCAATTTAGAGTAAACTTATTTCAAATTCATGCGGATTCTTGTTTTTTTTCGCGAAATTTTATGAATTTGAGCACACCGTCCGAACAGCGATTACATACATTAATGCCCATTTTCTTACATAAGGTAAACGACAGAATGAAAATAAACCCGCCGCACTCCGATTATTTGTCACTATTCAAGAAAAGCCTCGTCTGGCTTGCCTGTCTGGCAGGCATGACAAATAGTATCCGGTCGCAAGCCCAACCCCCCCGCATCACGCTCACGGATGAAACCGGGCAGGTTGCGGTTACATTTGATGGAAAACCATTCACACGGTACATCTACCAGCCCGACCTGATGGCGGGCTGCAAGAAGCCCGTCCTGTTCCCGATCCTGACGGCCCGCGGCACGGCCATAACCCGTGGCTTCCCGGTTGCGCCGCGCCCCGGCGAACGCGTGGACCACCCGCACCACGTGGGTATGTGGCTGAATTACGGCGATGTGAACGGGCACGATTTCTGGAACAACTCGGACAACATCGGGCCGGAACACAAGGGGCCTTTCGGGACAATCAGGCACACGGGCAAGCCCAAAATCAAGCAGGGCAAAGGCCGGGCGCAACTTACCGTCACCGCCGACTGGCTGGACAAAGACGGCAACCCGATGCTGAGAGAGACAACCGTTTTCACGTTTTCGGGCGACAGTGTCTTGCGCATGATTGACCGCGCCACCACCTTGACGGCTTTGGAAAAAGACGTGTCTTTGAAAGACAACAAGGAAGGCTTAGTGGCCATCCGGGTGGCGCGGCAACTGGAACACCCGTCTGAAAAACCGGAAATTCTCACCGATGCCAGCGGCAAGGCAACGCCCGTGCCGGTAATGGACAACACCGGCGTGACCGGCCGCTACCGCAGCAGCGAGGGCACGGAAGGCGAGGCCGTGTGGGGAAAACGCGCCAAATGGATGAACCTGACGGGCGAAATCAATGGCGAAGCCATCTCGGTCGCCATGCTCGACCATCCGCGCAATGCTGGCTATCCGGCCTACTGGCACGCCCGGGGTTACGGCCTGTATGCCGCCAACCCGCTGGGAGCCAAGGCTTTCACGGAAGGGAAAGAGGAATTGAACTTCAGGATTGCCGCCGGAAAAAGCGCGACTTTCCGATACCGCATGGTGGTGGCTTCCAAAAAACTGACGGATGCCGAGTTGAACGGCCTGTCGGCGGACTTTGCCAAATAAGCCTGCTCACATAATTTGCGGTTGACAATCCATTCCAAAACCCGTCCCCGCCAAAGTTTCCTAAACTTTGGCGGGGACGGGTTTCGTGTTTTTGAAACATACTATTTCCGGCCCGCCAAATCCGAGTCACCAATGCCCGACTCCCCGGACTTTCCCCTTTATTTAGAAAAATTCCAAATAATGATAGGAAGTAAAATTTCCTGCCTTTACATTTGAGCCTCTTTATAATGAGTCTAAACAACGAAGAGCCGGAGGACTTTCCTTCGCTTGCGAGACCAAGCCCCGCCCTTGAAATTTCATAGCCAAGTGGCGGGTTTGGCACTTTCAACCCATACTATTTTCCATCACTATCCAACCCGACATGAAAACCATCCAACATACCCTTGTCCTGCTGGCTCTCACTTTCCTGACGTTTTCGTGCAAGGACAAAGAAACGGTAAAGGCGCAATTGCAAATCCCAACGGCTTACGACGGGGCGGGTTTCAGCACCAATGCGGCCACGCAACTCGCGGTGCGCCAGCAGTTGACCGCCATCACCGATGAGGCAAAAAAAGGCAGGGTGAATGGCGTTGTGATTGCCAAACCCGTTCTGGACAACCTTTTCACCGCCGGAAACCCTAGCCTGAAATCGGTAAACACCCCCTACTATGCCGGAAAACTGGAAGGCACCGGCGGCTGGCTCGACAAACTCGCCAAAGCCAGCGGCGGCACTTATGTGCCTTCGGCAACGATTGCGGGCAGTGGCGGCACGTTTGGCACGGGCACCGGCAGCTACCTATTTGACGAAAACGGCTTGGAAATGGAGCAGCTCATTGAAAAGGGGCAGTTCGGATCGGTGCTGTACAAGCACGCGACCGATTTGGTTTCCGCACCGCTCACATCCGCCACCGCCGACCAACTGGTGGCGATTTTCGGGGCCAACCCCAAGTTTCCGAGCAGCAGCGATGCCGTAAAGCATCCCGATCCCGACCGCCAGATGGCCGTTTACGCCGCCCGCCGCGACAAGAACGACGGAACCGGCTATTACACGCAACTCAAAAACAATTTCATCAAGCTGCAAGCCGCCCTCAAAGCGGGCAACGAGTATCAGGCAGAACAGAAGGAAGCCGTTGATGCCATAAAACTGACGTGGGAAAAAGTGAATGCCGCCACCATCATCAACTACTGCCACACGGTGATTGCGACCATGAGCAAGACCGCCCCAACCGACAACGAAAAGGCTTCGGCCTTGCACGCCTACGGCGAATGCGTGGGCTTTGCGCACGGCTGGCGCATTATTGCGCAGGCGCACAAGAAAATCACGGATGCCCAGATTGACGAAACCTTGGTTTTGCTCAACGCGCCTGCCAATGGCACGCCCACCTCTTACAAATTCATTACCGACCCGGCAACCGAACTGCCCAAACTACAGCAAGTCATTGTGAAACTGAAAGCCATTTACGGTTTTACGGATCAGGAAATCACGGACTTCAAAACAAACTGGGTTTCGGAACAAAAGCGTTGAAAAAACTCTTAAAAGGGTTGGTTTTGAAAGCGAGACCGACGGGTTTCGGCTTTCTCGACGATACTATTTCAAACCACGGGCAAGCGGCTTTCCAAAACCCCGAAGCGGATTCTCCCACGCCTTTTCCGGTGAAAGCCACTAGTAATAAAGCCAGTAGCAAAGATAAAAACTGAAAGCCCATGCAATTGAAAATCATTCTTTACGGCCTGCTGGCCTTGGTTGCCGCAGCCATCGGGCTAGTGGCCTGCCAGGTGACACCGGAATCCGACCCGGATTTCGACCGGCGGAAAATGCTGGAAAACGTGGCCGACAACCTGATAAAACCCGCTTTCACGGATTTGCAAACGCAGGTGAACATTTTGAAGACCGCCGCCGATGCCTTTGCACGGAATCCTGACAACCAGAATCTTGTGCAATTGCAAACCGCTTGGAAGTCCGCTTGCGTTGCCTGGCAGTTTGCCAATGCCTACAATTTCGGCCCCGCCGGAGAAGATGGCCTGCGCAAAGGATTGATTGAAGAAATAGGCACTTTTCCGGTGAGCAGCACCAAGATTGAGGCGGCGGTGGCGGGTGGAAACCCCAATTTCAACGATTTCAATCGCGATGCCCGGGGATTTCTGGCCGTGGAATACTTGATCTTTGATCTGGAAGGCAACAACGCGCGGATTGTGGGCGGTTTCACCGATCCGAACCGGAAAAAATTCCTATCGGGGGCGGTTGCAAACATCCAAACCCGTGTCAATGAAGTGGTTGCGGCTTGGAACGGCGGCTACCGGGCCGAGTTCATAGCCAACGACGGCACTGGTGCGGGCAGTTCAACGGCGCAATTCTACAACGAGTTTGTGCGCAGCTTCGAAGCCATCAAAAACTTCAAGGTGGGCCTGCCGCTGGGCAAACGTCCGGGGCAAACCCAGACCGAACCCGCCCGCGTGGAAGCCTACTACAGCGGCCAATCGCTGCTGATGATACAAAACCACCTTGCCGCCATTGAAAACATCTGGTATGGCAAAGGCAAAAACCAAGACGGGCAGGATGGCTTGGGCTTCAAGGAATACTTGGAAGCTGTGGAAGGTGGCCGGGAAGTGGCCGCCGCCACCGAAACACAACTAGCCGCCATAAAAAAATCGCTGGGTGCGCTGCCAGCCACCACGCCATTCTCGCGGCAGGTACAAAACCAACCGGCTCAGGTGGAGGCTTTTTACAACGAATTGCAAAAAAACGTCCGGTATTTCAAAAGCGATATGTCGTCGCGGCTGGGCATTGCCATTACCTTCAGCAGTGGCGACGGCGACTGACGCGCCGCTGAAAATAGTATGTTTTAAAAACGTCAAACCCGCCAATCTTTCCATTTCAAACTTTAGCCTTTCCTTTTTCCGATGAAAGCATCCCTGCATTCAATTTTTGGCGCAAGCCTTTTGCTGTCGGCCACCCTGTTTGGCTGCGGCGGTGCCGACAAGCAGACCGTCCAGACCGACGAGGCCAAGACCGTGGACTCCGCGCAAACCGTGGCGGCCCGCGAATTGCCCATTGACACGGCCGCCAGCCAAGTGGGCTGGGAGGGCACCGAAGGTTTGGCCCGCATCACCACCACGCACACGGGTTCGCTGGCCATCAAAAACGGTTCGCTTTCCGTGAAAGACAGCCAGTTGGTGGCCGGAAAGTTTGAGATTGACATCAACAGCCTGAAAAACTTCGATTTGGAGAACCCCAAGAAAAACGCCGACCTAGTGGGCCACCTGAAAGGCACCGATTTCTTTGATGCCGCCAAGTTTCCGGTTGCCACGTTTGAGCTGGTTTCGGCTGAAAAAATGACCGCCGACAGCACCAAAATCACCGGAAACCTGACGCTGAAGGGCGTGACCAAAAGTGTGGTTTTCCCCGCCAAAGTGGATGCGGGCGGCGACAAGGTGACGGCCAACGCCAAGTTTTACATCAACCGCAAGGACTGGGGCATGAACTGGCACTCCGAAAATTCGCTGGGCGATGAAATGATCCGCCCGGAAGTGGGAATAGAACTGAAAATCGCCACTAAGTAAGGCGTTGGTCAATTCGGAATTCAAGATTCTGAATTGGCTTGCAATGCGGGTTTGGCCTTTTTCAACCATACTATTTTGATGCTGTCGGAGACGTTGCATTGCAACGTCTCCACATTTTTTTCAATGCGTTTGAACGGCAAACTGAAAACGGTCGCTATTTTGGAAGGACGGAAATATGGATGGTGTCACAGTCGAAACGCGCGGTAAAACGGCCCGGAAAACCGGCAACAGAATAATAGATTCCATCTTTCGCCCCGTATCCGCCGCGCCGCTGGTCACTTTCAGGATCGTGTTCGGGGCTATGATGGTTTTCGGCACGGTTCGTTTCATGGCTTTGGGCTGGATCAATGACCATTACGTGCGGCCGGTGTTCCATTTCAAGTATTACGGCTTCGAGTGGGTGCAACCGCTTCCCGAATTTTGGCTTTATGCCGTCCATATCCTCTTGATTGCCAGTGCCTTGGGCGTGATGGCGGGACGGTTTTACCGCTTGTCGGCCATCGTGCTTTTTCTCACGTTCACCTACACCGAACTCATCGACCTGACGTATTACCTGAACCATTACTATTTCGTCAGCATTGTCAGTTTCCTGATGATTTTTGTACCGGCGGGAGTCTCCGGAGTAAAATCTGTCCCCGCCTGGACAACCGGCATTTTCAAACTCCAACTCGCCATTGTCTATGTGTATGCGGGCCTTGCCAAAATCAATTACGACTGGCTCATCGGGGCGTTGCCGCTGAAAATATGGGTTCCGGCCAATGACGCACTGCCCCTCATCGGCTGGTTTTTCAAGCTTGGTTTTACGCCGCACTTGTTCAGTTGGTTTGGCATGGTGTACGATTGCACGATTGTCTTTTTACTGTTGTGGCGCAAAACCCGCCCGCTGGCGTATGTCACGGTCATTGTTTTCCACTTGCTCACGGGGCTGATGTTCCAGATTGGCGTTTTTCCGCTGGTGATGATTGGGGCCACGCTGATTTTCTTTTCCGATCAATGGCATGAAAGGCTGCTGAATGGCTTGAATGGCTTAACGGTCAAATGGTTGAGTCCGTTGGCCAAAATAGTATCTTTCAAAAAGCCCAAACCCCGGCAAACCACCGACCAACTATTCTTCCAGCCAGCCGTTATTGTTTTCCTCTGCGCATTCTTCCTTTTCCAGTTGGTATTTCCGTGGCGGTATGTGCTGTATCCCGGCAACCTGTTCTGGACCGAGGAAGGCTACCGTTTTTCGTGGCGCGTCATGCTCATGGAAAAGGCCGGAACCGCCACGTTTTACGTGAAAGACCGCCAAACTGGACGCGAAGGCGAAGTGGTGAACAGCGAGTTTTTGAACACGCACCAGGAAAAACAAATGGCCATGCAGCCCGACATGATTTTGCAATACGCGCATTTTCTGGCCGGCCACTATGCCAAGCAAGGAATGAAAGCCCCGGCGGTGCGCGCCGAAGTGTACGTGACGCTCAATGCCCGCCCCAGCCGGTTGCTGATTGACCCGAACGTGGACCTGACCAAAATCAAGGACGGCTGGCGGCACAAAACATGGATTCTGCCGGACGAATGACTCTGACCAGTATTTAGGAATGAGAAGAGATTTCGGAACCGGGATTGCTGAATGAAATAAAAACAGCCCACGGTTTTAACCGTGGGAAAACCGAAATAGGCTGTTTTTCAGCCGTTTCAACGGCTTTGGCGCATGACCAAAGACCGACGACCCATCATTTGTTTCCCAAACAAATGCCTTTTAAAAAACACCTTTTATGGGTTTGCCTGTTTTGCGGCTGGCAATCGGCGGCCCAACAGCCGGGAACCCTTACGGGAACCGTGACCGATGCCGAAAACCGGGCAATCGCGGAGGCGGTGGTGACCCTGAAAGGAACCCGTTTCCAAACCCAAACCGGGGCCGATGGGCGGTTCACGCTCAAAAATGTGCCTTCCGGCGATTATACCGTGGTGGCGTTTGCGTACGGCAAGGAGCTGGCCGAGAAAATAGTATCTTTCAAAAGCGCGAAAGCCGAAGTCAGTTTCACGTTGCAAAACCTGAGCCGCGAACTGGATGAAGTGGTGGTGCAGGCCGAACGCGAAAAAACCTTTGGCGTTACGCGGCTGAAAGCGGTGGAAAACTTCGGGATTTATGCGGGCAAGAAAACGGAAGTGATTATGCTCAAAGACGTTACAGCCAACCTGTCCACAAACAATGCGCGGCAGGCGTTTGCCAAAATCCCGAGCCTCAACATCTGGGAAAGCGACCGGGCTGGCCTGCAACTGAGCATCGGGGCGCGGGGGCTGAACCCGAACCGGACGGCCAACTTCAACACGCGGCAGAACGGCTACGACATTGCCGCCGAATCGGTGGGCTACCCCGAAAGCTACTACACGCCGCCG
>JAYWIH010000112.1:0-11323 GCA_043789005.1 Sphingobacteriales bacterium | reverse complement strand
AAAAAGGATGCAAGCCTGTAAGCCGGGTTCTGTTTTCCGGATTGCTCCGGAACTTCCATCATTGATCTACTGCCAACGTCGCCGTTGGCCTCTAACGACCTACCCGCTGGCTCGGACGGGCCGCCCTTTGCGCCAGCTTATTTGGTCTTTCAGCGCGTAAGGTTTGCCCTGCCACCCGTGTCGCCACGGGTGCGGTGGGCTTTTACCCCACCTTTTCACCCTTACCCGAATAGCAATGAGTAAATGAGTAAGTTGACAAATGAGCGAATAAATGTAGGAGTCCATTTGCTCAATCACTCATTTTTTCATTTACTCATTGCTACTCGGGCGGTATATTTTCTGTGGCACTTTCTGTTGCCGGTTCGTCGCCAAACCGGCACCTTCCCGTTAGGAAGTACGCTGCCCTGCGCTGCCCGGACTTTCCTCTCCCGGCTTGCACCGGCAGCGATGGAACGGCTTGCATCCGCACAAATATAGGCTTTTATCGCGAAAAGGATTTTGGCCCCGGCACCATTGCGTGCCATTTAGTTTTGCGGATGGCCTGCCAGCCGTTGCCGATTGGCGGAAATGTTCGTAAACTTCGGGAAAACCGCAAAACCCGGTCTCCGTTGCCTCTCCGGTGGCAAAGCCGGGGGTTTGCGCCTTTTGAAACATACTATTTTCATCCACTTAACCGAATAGAATCATGTTTGAACAACTCATGAACATGGCCCAGCAGCACTTGGGCGGCAACATGGGCAGCCACCCCGACTTGCAGCAGGCGGGCGTGAACCCGCAGGATGTGGCGGGCGTGGCTAGCGAAAGCATCATGCAGAGCCTGAACCAGCAGGTGCAGAGCGGCGATTACTCGTCCGTGCAGGAAATGCTGTCGGGCATGGACACCTCGCCCGACAGCCCGGCGGTGAACGGCCTGATGCCCGGCGTGACCTCGCAACTGAGCAACCGGCTCGGCCTGTCACCGGGGGTGGCCCAAACCATCGCCATGATGGCCATTCCGCTGATACTCAATATGCTCAACGGCCGGGTGAACCAGTCGCGGCAGGGCGGCAACGACATTGGCGGAATGTTGGGCGGCCTGATGGGCGGCGGTGGCGGCAATGCCAATAGCGGCGGCGGCATCGGCGGCCTGCTGGGTTCGGTGCTGGGCGGTGGCGGCAATGCGGCTCCGCAACGCTCAACAGGTGGCTCGGCGCAGGACATTTTGGGCGGCATTTTCGGCAGCCTGCTCAAATAGCAAGGCGGTTTTGCCAGCGGTTTTCGTCTCATCCGCTGCCTTTGGTGGCGGATGAGGGGGTTTTGCCTTTCCAAAAGATACTGTTTTCAGGCACAGGCTTGCGCGGGTTTCGCAATAACACTACATCCGGCATTTTTAATCAGATTTTAATGGTTGTGCCGGTGTTTTCCTTTTGAATTGCAGATAACTTTGTGGCGGTTTTACGCAGCCGCCGTGTTTTCAAATGGCTGCGGGCCAAACACCGCACCATATTTTTACGCAACTGATGCCACTGACCCGTTTTTTCCAGCACCCGGCTTTCCGCGACTACCGATTTGTCCTCGGCTTTTTTCTGCTGGTTACGGTTGTCGTGACCATCCAGCACCTGCTTATTGCCGAAATCAACAACTACTACATTTTCAAGTATTCGTTTCCGCACCTGATTCACGGGCAAGACCTTTACGCGCTGTTTCCGGGTGAGTATTACGACAATTACAAGTACGGCCCGGTGTTCGCGGTGTTCATCGCCCCGGCGGCTTTGCTGCCCGATTGGCTGGGCCTGCACCTGTGGACAATCGCCAACACGCTGCTTTTTTTCTGGGCTATTTATCAGATGCCCATTGCGGATAAATACAAGGTTTTTATCTATTGGGCGGTGTTCTTGGAATTCCTCACGGCCACGCAGAATGTGCAGGCCAATCCCGCACTTACAGCCTTCATCGTGCTCGCCTTCGTGAATTTTGAGCGGAAAAACGTGTTCTGGGCGGCTTTCTGGATTGCGTTGGGGGCGTTTTTCAAGGTTTACGGGCTGATCGGGGCGGCGTTTTTCCTGTTGTACCCGCAAAAAATCAAGTTCATCGGCGCGCTGCTGTTCTGGTCGGTGGTGCTGTTCCTGCTGCCCGCCATTCTGGTGCCGTTCGAGCAGGTTGTGTTCCTATACAAGCAGTGGTACGCCGCCCTTGTGGACAAGGTGGGCTACCACACCGATGCCTCGCTGATGCGCATCATCCGCACGGTGATATACGCCGGTGTGCCGCGCGAAGCCATCATGCTGGCCGGGGTGGCGGTTTTCTGCCTTGCGTACCTGCGCCGTGCCGCCTGCAAAAACCGTACGTTCCGGCTGCTTTTCCTGTCTTCAATCCTGATCTGGATGGTCATTTTCAGTCCGGGGGCCGAGTCGGCCACGTACATCATGGCGGTGACGGGCGTGGCGGTATGGTACGCGTTCAGCGAACGCAGGCCGTGGCAAACGGCCCTGTTTGTGTTTGTGCTGCTGCTCACCTGCATGTCGCCCAGTGACCTTTTTCCGCGCTACCTGCGCGAAACCTACGTGTTTCCCTACGGACTCAAGGCCCTGCCGTGCGCCATTGTCTGGTTTGTGGTGATGCACGAATTGCTGTTCAGGAAGTTTCCGGACAACGCCTCCGTGCTATCCGAACCGGTTCCGGCCGGTTCCGTATCATTGGCCGCCCCGGCACTGGGCTGACCGGCGCGGATGCCCGGCTGTCCGGGCGGGTTTGGTGTTTTGCGGCGATACTATTTTTTCCGGGTTACCATTCCCCTGAAATTCACGATTCCCCTGAAATCAAGCATTCAGCAAGTATACACTACCTTAGCCCTTTAACTGTATGGATTTCAAAGTATCCGTTGTGGTTCCGAGTTTCAACGAGGAAGGCAACATTGGCATGCTGGCCCGGAAACTGGAGGCGGTTTTCCAGCAAATCCGGTGCCGCTACGAAGTGATTTTCGTGGACGATGGCAGCAAGGATAATACCCTGATGGAAGTGGAGCGGATCCGGCTGGACAATCCATCCGTGCATTACATCTCGTTTTCGCGCAATTTCGGCCACCAAAATGCCATCAAGGCCGGTTTGGATGCCGCCACCGGCGACTGCGTGGTGAGCCTGGATGCCGACAACCAGCACCCGCCCGAACTGATTGCCGAGATGCTGTACAAATGGCAGGAAGGCTACGACGTGGTGTACACCAAGCGCGTGGACGACAAGAAACTTTCTTTTTTCAAGCGCAAATCGTCCGGGTTCTTCTACAAACTCATGAACTCGCTGTCGGAAATCGAAATTGAGGAAGGCACCGCCGATTTCCGGCTCATGGACCGGGCAGTGGTCAATGTGATCAGGCAACTGCCCGAACGCGAGCCTTTCATGCGCGGCTTGGTCAAGTGGGTCGGTTTCCGGCAATGTTGCTTGGAATACACGCCCAACCCGCGCCTGTCGGGCCAGACCAAATACTCGTTTACCAAGATGCTGCTGTTCGCCTTGGATGGCATCACTTCGTTCAGCGTCAGACCGTTGCGGCTGGCCATGCTGCTCGGCTTTTTGCTTTCGGCCATCGGCTTTCTGTACGGCGTGTTTGCGTTCGCGAGCTTTCTGTTTACCGATTGGAACGCCTCCGGCTGGACATCGGTGATCATGGGCGTGCTTTTCATCGGCGGCCTGCAATTAGTCATGCTGGGCATCATCGGCGAGTACATCGGCAAATTGTTCATGCAGGCCAAGCAACGCCCCAGCTACATTGTCAAGAAAACCTCGCTGGGCATCCGGAAAAACGCGCCGGATGACTCCTACACGCTGGAAACCTTGGACAACGATTTTATCTGACGGCCTTACACCATGCCCCACAAAACCATCCTCAGCTTTGACGTGGAGGAATTTGACACGCCCTTGGAATACGGCAAAAACCTGCCCATGGACGAGCAGATGCGCGTTTCGGAAACGGGTTTGCGGGCCGTGCTGGGCTTGCTGGAGGCGCACCAAGCCACGGCCACCTTCTTCACCACCGCCAACTTCGCGCTGCACCATCCGGAACTGATCCGCGAAATCTCCCGCACGCACGAAATCGCCTCGCACGGCTATCACCATTCGAGTTTCGAGAACGCCGACCTTCAAAAGTCAAGGGACGTGCTGGAAAACCTAATCCAAAAGCCCGTGACCGGCTATCGCATGGCCCGGATGATGCCCGTGGACGAACTGGAAATAGCCAAGGCGGGCTACCTGTACAACTCATCGCTGCACCCCACGTTTGTGCCCGGCCGCTACAACCACCTTTCCAAGCCCCGCACGCCGTTCTGGAAGGAGGGTGTGTTGCAGATTCCCGCCTCGGTTACGCCGGGAGTGCGGTTTCCGGTGTTCTGGCTCAGTTTCAAGAACTTTCCGCTGGCGTGGATCAAACTCGCCACGCGCCGGATATGGAAAGCCGATGGCTGCGTGAACCTGTATTTCCACCCGTGGGAATTCGCCGACATTTCGGACAAAGGCAGGTTCGGATTGCCATTTTACGTGAGCAGGCATTCGGCAAACGGGGCGATGATTTTGAAACTGGAACGGTACATTGTCTGGGCCAAAAAACAATCCGAGTTCACCACCTTTGCCGATTGGTACCAGATACTGGCCGCCCGCCCGCTGCCCGATTATTCTGAAACGGCAAAATAGTATGTTTTCAAAAGCCAAAACCTCCTTGCAAAGGCACACGCCCGCCAAGTCAGCGCAGTTTTGAGCAACCGGCACCACACTCCAAAATAGTATCTTCCGCAAAGCCCAAACCCCCTGCCCGCCGGACTTGGAAAGTCCGGCTACGCACATACCGCCGGTGTTTACCTTGCCGCTTGCCGGTACACCAACAGTCACGAAGTTTTTTTGCGGCCATTCCCAACAGGTTGGCAGAGTTTTTGCCTGACACCTGAAACATAGCCCATTAAATGCTTGCCAACGCGCAATCTGAGCCGGAAGGCAAGCGTTATCTCTCTGTAACACAAACCCTTACAACCATGTCAAAGAAAACCATTTTTCTGATTCTGGCCTTGCTTTGCATCGGCACGGCGCAGGCCCAGCGCGACAAGCCGCCCGTATTCACGTTTGGCCCCAAGGCTGGGCTTAATTTTTCCACGCTGGTGCGCGACACGCGTAATTTCTCATCCGAATACCAGTTGGGCTACCATGCGGGCTTGTTCCTGCGGTTCAATGCGGGCCGGATTTATATCCAGCCCGAAGTATTCTTTGCCACCAAGGGAGCAAAAATCAACATTGACCAGTCCGTGGATCCCAATGTGCGCAGTGGCAGCTACAAGTTGCGCCTCAACAACGTGGATGTGCCGGTGATTCTGGGCCTGTCGCTGATCAACACCGACAAGTTCAACATCCGGCTGTTTGGCGGCCCGATGGCCTCGTTCAACCTGAATGGCAAAGGCGTTTCGGAATTTGTGAAGGAGCAAAGCAGCATTTCGGAAGCCTACCGGAAGGCCGTGCTGGGCTACCAAGCCGGGGTGGGCTTTGATATTGGCGCACTCACCATTGACGGCCGCTACGAAGGCGCACTCACCGAAACCGGCGACTGGGATCGGGTGGGCTTGGGCAAACCCAAAGGCGGGCTGTATCAGGTTTCGGTCGGCTTCAAGATTTTGTAAAGTGTTCGTAAAAGCCCGTTATCTTTCCAAACCCGGCGGTGGCCTCCACTGCCGGGTTTGGCGTTTTCAAAAGGTACTATTCCGGCTCATTTGCGCTGCATCAGCAGCACACCCGCCATGATCAGCAACGCGCCCAACACCCGGTAAATGGTGATGGGCTGTACGGTGAAGCCGATCCAGCCGAAGTGGTCGCAGGCCAGGGCGGCCAGCAACTGGCCTGCCACAATCAGGGCCAGCACGTTGGCCGCCCCGATGCGCGGCGCGGCGATGATGACCGTAGTGATGTAAAACGCCCCCAGCATACCGCCCGCGTATTTCCACCAGGCAATGCCACGGAAGGTTTCCAAGGCGGGCAGCGTGTTGCGGGCCGTTGCCAGCACATACAGCAGCAAGGCCGAAGTGCCCACCAGAAACGAAACCAAGGCCGACAATACCGGGCTACCGACCACTTGCCGCAACTGCGAATTGACACCCAATTGCAACGTCACGCCGATGCCGGCAATGAAAACCAACAGGAAATAAAACAGGTTCATGTTTGGGCGTTGTTAAAGTCAGGTTCTGTAAGGCGTGGAAATCCGCGCCGCAAGATAGTATGTTTCGGAAACACCAAACCCGGCTTTGGCCTGCCGGAGGTGTTTTCCTGCCGATTGCCAGCGGAACCGCACCAAACCGGTGCGGCAATTGTTTTGCCGTTACAATATTATGCCTGCCATATCCGTCTTCTCACCCAACAGAAAGATTTTCCTATTGAAACCGATCAACAAAGTGGTTGCCCTGCCGCTGGATGCGCAGGAACTCAGGAACCGGACGATAAAATTAGCCTTCCAGCACGAAAAACAACGCTTGCTGGCGTTCATCCGCAAGCGGGTGCCCGAAAAGACCGACGCGGAAGACATTCTTCAGGATGTGTTCTACCAACTGGCCGAAACGTTCAACGTCCTCGAACCCATTGAGCAGATGAGTGCGTGGCTGTTCCGCGTGGCCCGCAACAAGATCATTGACCGCTACCGCAAGAAAAAACCCGAATCGCTGGAGCAGCACCTGCGCACCGGCGACGATGAGGAAAACTGGAGCCTGTCCAACCTGCTGTTCGACCCGCATGACGGGCCGGAAAATGCCTACAACCGCACCCGCATCTGGGACGCGCTGGCCGAGGCACTGGACCAGCTACCCGCCGAGCAGCGCGACGTGTTTGTGTGGCACGAGCTGGAAGGCCGCAGTTTCAAGGATATTTCGGAACAGACCGGCGTGGCCGTCAACACGCTGCTTTCGCGCAAGCGGTATGCGGTGCTGCACCTGCGCAAACGCTTGGAAACGCTCTACAACGAGATTGTAAACGACTGACAATATCCCACATGAAATTTAAAGGCACATGAAACGACAGTGGTTTTTTTACGTGGCAAGGGCCGCTTTTTTCATCACTGCCGGGTTTTTCCTGTTTGGCTGGGTGGTCATGACCCTGTGGAACAACTTGGTTCCGGCATTGTTCAGCGGCCCGGCCCTCACGTTCGGGCAGGCACTGGGGCTTTTTGTGCTGGCCCGGGTGCTGCTGGGTTTCCGTTTGTGGGGCCGCCGCGGTTTCGGGCGCAAAGGCGGGGAAAAACGATTCTCATCCATGACCCCCGAAGAACGCGCCAGCTTCCGCGATGCCTACGCCCGGCGGTGCGGACAATGGTGCCCCGAAACCGAACCGAAGGAAAATGCTCCTTTGCCCGAGAAAGAACCGCAGGAAACCATGTGAAGACCTTGTTTGAGTGTAGTGTTTGGAAAAAAAGCCTTTCCGTTTCGGAAAGGCTTTTTTTACGGCAGGGCGGGTTTGGCCTTTTTAAAAGATACTATTTTAGGAAAACCGCACCGCCGGTCAGACACTGTGTGTCAGACCGGCAGCGCATATCGGCCTTTGGATGAATCGGCGGGTTTGGGCTTTTTGAAACATACTATTCTGCCGCATATCTCCGGTAAGCCGCAACCTCACTCCAAAATCACGCCGTCGGCCACAAAGCGCACCGACTGCTGCGGCTTCTTGATGCTGGCGATTTCCTTCTTTGATTTTCCGGCATCCTCGGCGTAGTGGCGCAGTTCGGCCACCGACGTTTCGTACTGGAACGCCTTGCCTTTCAGGGTCACTTTCTTGCCCGCCGCATCCTTGGGCATGAAAAACGCGTAGCCCTTGAAACGCACCAGCATTTCCTGCCCGTTGCCCGCGTCCACTTTCATCCAGCAGCCCTTGGCTTGGCACACTTCCTTCACGGTTCCTTCGGCCTGCACAAACGCCGAATCCTTTCCCTGCACCGCCGAGGCTATCTGGGCGGCCGGAATCACGTCTTTGGGCGCAAAAGCCTCGCCGTAGGTTGTTTTCGTATCTTGCGCCCACGCGCCCAAACCGGTGGCGGCGAGCATGGCGGTGATGAGGGTCTTTTTCATGGGGATTGAAGTAAATGCGTGAATGATGTTCCAAAAATAGTATCTTTTCAGACACGAAAACCCGCCCTGCCCAAATATGCGTGCCTTGGGTTCGCCCGTTTCGTGGTTTTCACTTGGCAATTTAACCGGACCATGCGTATCCCCGCATTTTTAAAACATCCCGCCTTCGGATGGCTGCTTTGGCTGGGCATTCCGGCGGGTTTGTACCTAACCGGCTGGCACACCGAAGTGATCGGGCAGGCGCAACGCTTGGTGTTGGCTACGGGTCTGGCCAACGCCCGCACGGAAACCAACGTTGAAACCCCGCCCGCGCAACAGCCCGAGGCCAGCTATAGCATTGCCTTGCGCACACTCGACGGCAAGCCCGTTTTGCTCAAGGAACTGAAAGGAAAAGCCATTTTCATGAATTTCTGGACTACTTGGTGTCCGCCCTGCGTGGCCGAAATGCCCGGAATACAAGACTTGTACACCGCCACCCAATCGGAAAACGTGGCTTTCGTGATGGTTTCCGTGGATGAGGACGTGGATAAATTGCGGCGGTTCATGCGCCGTAAAAAATACACGTTTCCCGCGTACCGTCTCGCGGACAATTCCATTCCGGCCATGTATGCCGGCAAAACAATTCCGGCCACGTTCGTGATTTCAGGCGCGGGCAAACTCGCATTCCGGCACGAAGGCATGGCCGCCTACAACTCCCCGGATTTCAAGGCGTTCCTGCTGGAGCAGGCCGGAAAATAGTACGCCACGGCCCATGAATATGTTCAAAAAAGCCCAAACCCGTAACCAACCCTGATGCCATGCGCGTACTCGCCCAAATCCCGCATTCCGAATGCCAGATCACGCTTTTTGCTTGGAATGGCAAATACATTGTCAAGCTGGAGCGGGGAATGCTGGAACAAACGTACAAAATCAGTGAACTGGACGTGGCCAGCGAAGCGGAGGTGCGCCAAATAATTGAAGATCAAGCGTTTGTGCAAGGTGTGCTGCGGCGTTTTGCCGAAATGGAAGCCGCACTCGGCGAAACAATGGGCCGTTTGGGATTGTGAGGGGATATGCGAAACGGCCTCCCCCTAACCCCCTCCGAAAGAGGGGGTTAAAGAGAACCGGCAAAATAGTATCTTTTCAGAAGCCCAAACCCGCCCGTTTAAAAGTCCCCTCTTTCGGAGGGGATTTAGGGGAGGCCGGGGGTTGGGGGGAGGCCATCAACCCAGCCGCACCGAGCCATCCCGGCCTATTTGATTACCGGCTCCGGTTTGAAGCCCGCCACCGCCGCCACCAGCTTGTAGGGCATTTGCTGGCAGAGTTCGTTGTAGCTTTCGCGTGCCGCCCGGAACTGGCGTTGCGCCGTTACGAGAAGCGTTGCGTTGCTGGCAAGGCTGCCTTGCAGTTGCCGTGCCTCCGGGTTGTCGGCAAAGCCCAGGTTTTCGACGGTGGTGCCGACCCGCGCCATTTCGGCGGTGAGCTTGGCCTCGTCGTAGCCTTCCTGGTCGGCCACCAAGTCGGTTTGCACCAAGCCGCCCAAGCGAGCCAGAAGTTGCATCCGAAGCAGTGCCGCCTTACCCACATTCTGCAATTGCGTTTCCATGCGGATTTTGCGCGTTTTCAGGCTGTTCTGCACCACCATGCCCCACAGGAACACTGCCGAGGCCAGCACGATGAAAACGGGCACCAGCCCGATGCCGGAAATTTTGAGGGCGGCGAAAACGGTTGTCAGTATCAAGTCTTTGAAAGGTTGCGTGAAGAAAGCCCCCGGCTCTGGGAGGGGCAAAATAGTATCTTTTGAAAACGCCAAACCTGCCGGGCAGGCAAACAGCCCTTGGGGCTTTACACGCTCAGAATCTCCACGATGCGCACCAGGTCGTCGCTGATGGGCTTACTGAGATTGATGCAGTCGTTGAAGGGCGTGTAGGCCAGCTTGTTGTTGATCACGCCCACCATCACGCCCTTGTGCCCGTTGATGAGCCCTTCCACCGCGCCCACACCCAAGCGGCTGGCCAGGATGCGGTCGAAGGCGGTGGGGCTGCCGCCGCGCTGCACGTGGCCCAAGTTGGTGATACGGATGTCGGCCTCGGGGAAGCGTTGTTTCACGGTATTGCCCACTTCCGTTGCGCCGCCGCCCTCGCCCTCGGCCACGATGATGATGAACGACGATTTGGACCGGCTCCAGCCTTCCTCAATGGTTTTGATCACTTCCTCGATTGGGGTAAACGTTTCGGGAACCATGACCAGTTCCGCACCGCCGCCAATGCCCGACTGGATGGCGATGTAGCCCGAATCGCGGCCCATGACCTCGATGAAGAATATCCGGTCGTGCGAGTCGGCGGTGTCGCGGATCTTGTCAATCGCGTCGAGTGCGGTATTCACTGCCGTGTCGAAACCGATGGTGAAATCGGTGCCGTACAGGTCGTTGTCAATGGTGCCCGGCGCACCCACGGTCGGGATGCCGAATTCCTCGAAAAAGAGGCTGGCTCCGGCAAAAGTCCCGTTGCCGCCAATGGCCACCAAGCCCTCAATGCCGAATTTCTGGAGTTGCCCGTGTGCTTTGGCGCGTCCTTCCTTGGTCATGAACTCCTTGCTGCGTGCCGACTTAAGGATGGTGCCGCCTTTCTGGATGATGTTGCTGACCGAATAGGAATACATCTGCGATATTTCGCCGTTGATCATGCCATTGTAGCCGTGACCGATGCCATACACTTCCAAGCCGTAATAGATGGCGCTGCGCACCGCCGCCCGTACGCAGGCATTCATGCCGGGTGCATCACCGCCGGAGGTGAGAATCGCTATTCGTTTCATGGTTTTGATGGTTTTTCGGTCGGTGGGGTTGGGTGTGATGCACACCGGCACGGCGCGAAATTAAGCAGTCCGCCCCAATCTTGCGCGGTTCCCCGTGAAATTTATGCGAATATTTATCCGCCCGCATGGCAATGCTCCGGGTTTGCCGGGAAATCCGTTTCATCGGGAACGGATTGGGAATAGTATCCCTGCCTGTCCGGCAGGCAGGTTTCGCGAAGGCCAAACCCGCCCCGGCACCATCCGCTTTTTTTATCCGTGGATGCGGCCGGGGCCGGATACCCGGGCATGGCGGCGCGTTTTTGGGCGAAGGCATTTCGAATCCGCACAAAACCACTACTTTGCGGGTGGGTTTTGCCTTTTTAAAACATACTATTTTCCCTGACCCGCCCAAACGCCCATGCGCCACCTGAAAACGTTTGTATCGCTTTGTCTCACTTTTGCCTTTGTCCACATGGCCCTTGCCCAAACCAACT
>JAYWIH010000111.1:0-3174 GCA_043789005.1 Sphingobacteriales bacterium | reverse complement strand
GGACACTGAAAATCAACAGTTCGGCCACTGAATCGCGGAGTTTTGATTTCCGGCTGGCGTACTTCCAAGTTCCGGTTTTCATCAATTTTTATTTTGTTGGCCGGGACAAGTTCAAACCTTACCTCAATCTGGGCTATGCCCCCGCTTTCTTGCTGAATGCAACCATATCCGAACTGCCAGACAAAACCGATTCAGAAGGAGTGAAAGATTGGTTTGCAAGCCAGCACGGAAGTTTTGTCTTGGGATTGGGAGCCGATTTCAAGGTATCGCCGCGCCACCGCATGACACTCGATGCCCGGTTTGACTTGGGCCTCAACAATATTCTGGGCGATGAACCAAACCTCTTGCGCGATGATATCGTTGATGAGCCGAAGACCATTTCGCAAGGCAGCCTTTCGCTGTCGTTGGGCTACGCGTTCGGCCTTTGAAATAATGGCTGTCCCGGCGATGGCAACCTTCAAAAATAGTATGTTTGCAAAAGCCCAAACCCGGCAAGGCATTCGCGGCCCCGCCGGGTTTTCCATTTTCCAGCCCTGTTTCCAAGGTTGAATCCTTACCGCCCGCCAATGCTCGCATTCCTCGTGTTCCTCATGTTCCTGCTCACCTACATGGTGTTTGCCGTGTATGCCGAACGCAAAGTGTCCGCTTTTATTCAAGACCGCATCGGCCCGACGGAAATCGGGCCTTACGGCATGGGGCAGACGCTGGCCGACCTGCTGAAACTGTTGCAAAAGGAGGACATTGTTCCCGAAAAGGCCGACAAATGGGTGTTTTTGGCGGCTCCGGCGGTTATTTTCACGGCGGTGTTTGCCGGGTTTGCGGTGCTGCCGCTCACGCCCACGCTGCAAGGTTCGGGGGCGGCGGTGGGCGTTTTTTACCTGCTCACCATCATTTCCATTGACATCATCGGGTTGTTGGCGGCGGGCTGGGGCAGCAGCAACAAGTATTCGATGCTGGGTGCCATGCGTGCCGCCGCCCAGATTGTCTCCTACGAGATTCCGGTCGGGCTATCGGTTTTGTGCGTGGTGGTCTATTGCCAGACGCTTGATTTGCAGCAGATTTGCTACCAGCAGGGAATTTACGCCAACGAATTTCTGGGCGGCACGGAACCGGCAAAATACTATCTTTTCGGAAGCCGAAACCTCGGCATTGATATCACGCGGGTGGGCGGCTTTTTGCAATGGAATGTGGTGCAAATGCCGCTGTTTTTCATCGTTTACCTAATCTTTTTCATCGCCACGCTTGCCGAGTGCAACCGCGCCCCGTTTGATATGCCCGAAGCCGAATCAGAACTGGTGGGTGGCTTCCATACCGAATATTCCGGTTTCCGCTGGGCCTTGTTGTTTCTCTCGGAATACGGCATGATGCTGCTGGTGAGCCTATTGGGGGCGGTTTTGTTTTTTGGCGGCTGGAACACGCCTTTCCCCAACATTGGCGGGCTGCGGCTGGCCGACTGGACGAGCGGCGCACCCGGCACGGTTTACGGCACAATATCGGGCGCGTTCTGGCTGATTTTGAAAGCCTTCACCGGGATTTTCGTGCAGATGTGGGTGCGCTGGACGTATCCGCGCCTGCGCATTGACCAACTGATGCACTTGTGTTGGAAAATACTGACTCCGGCGGCGTTGGTGCTGCTGTTTGCCTCGGCGTTGTGGCGGCTGCTGGGGTGAGGGTTTTCGCGCCAATTCATCAGTGCCAAAAATAGTATCTTTTGAAAGTGCCAAACCCGACCCGTTTGTTTTGGGTCCAAAACCGGATGCATGATTTGGGCGTTTTTTTCAAACTTTCGCGCCGCGACCCCGGTTTAAACGGTACATTGCCTCGCTGACCAGTTTTATTTTGATGAAAAAAATCATTGTCATTGGTGCCGGTTTTGCTGGCATTGCCGCCGCCACCTGCCTGGCCGATGCCGGTTATGAGGTTACGGTTCTCGAAAAAAACGACGGGCCGGGTGGCCGGGCAAGGCTGTTCAAAGCCGAAGGTTTCACATTCGACATGGGGCCGAGTTGGTATTGGATGCCCGATGTGTTTGAAGATTATTTCCAAAGGTTCGGCAAAAAACCCGCCGATTACTACAATCTGGTGCGCCTCGATCCGTCTTATGCCGTCATTTTTCCGGAAAACGAAGTGGTAAACCTGCCTGCTGGCACTGACAACGTGGCCCGCCTGTTTGAAACCATGGAGCCGGGCAGCACGGCGCGATTCCACGCATTCTTGGAGCAGGCCGCCTACAAATACAAGGTGGGTATGCACAAGTTTGTCTGGAAGCCCAGCCGCCGCCTTGGTGAGTTCGTGAGCTTGAAACTGCTGGCCGATGTAACGCGGCTCGACGTGCTGCAATCGTTCCACAGCCACATCCGCAAGTTTTTCAGCCATGATAAAATCCTGAAACTCATGGAGTTTCCGATTCTGTTTTTGGGAGCCATCCCGCAGAACACGCCTGCCATGTACAGCCTGATGAACTACGCCGAAATCAGCATGGGCACTTGGTATCCGATGGGCGGGATGCACGAAATAGTGAAAGCGATGGTAAAACTGGCCGAGGAAAAAGGTGTAAAATTCCGCTTTGGCGAGAATGTGCAACGCATGGAAATCAATGGGCAGCAGGCCCGGAAAGTCGTTACCCAAAATGCCGCGTATGAGGCCGACGTGGTGGTTGCCGGGGCTGACTACCACCACATTGACGCGGACGTGCTGGGCGACAAACACCGGAATTACGGTGAGCAATACTGGAAAAGCCGCGTCATGGCTCCGTCTTCGCTGCTGTTTTACTTGGGTGTGAACCGGCGCGTGGATAAATTATTGCACCACAACTTGTTTTTCGATGAGGATTTCACGCTGCACGCCCACGAGATTTACACCGAGCCACAATGGCCCACTAAGCCGCTCTTCTACGTTTCGGCTCCGTCCAAAACCGATTCCAGCGTGGCTCCCGAAGGCTGCGAGAACCTGTTCATCCTGATCCCCGTCGCGCCCGATTTGGAGGATACCGAGGAAATCCGGGAGAAATACTACCACATGGTCATGGAGCGGCTGGAACGGTTTACGGGTCAGAATATCCGGGAGTCAGTGGTTTACAAACGCGGCTACGCACACCGCGATTTCAAATCGGATTACAATGCGTACCGGGGCAATGCTTACGGCTTGGCTAACACGCTGATGCAGACGGCTTTC
>JAYWIH010000110.1:0-11347 GCA_043789005.1 Sphingobacteriales bacterium | reverse complement strand
AAACCACCTGCTTTTCCAAGAAGAAAGAGAATCATATTCGACTCATGAATCAGATCATTTACAACCGAAACTGCCATCATACATTTTGAAGCACAACCGACAAGTTTTGTTCCGGTCATATCCGTCGGAATTTCAATTTACGTCCAGCCGGTTTTCTCAAGTTTGCCTGAAACAACCGTAAACATAGCCGTGGTACAATCAGTTGCTCTTGCGATAATTTCTGCCCGGAAAATAGTATGTTTTCAAAGCACCAAACCTGCCTTTTAGTCAGGCTTTACGCTTGGCAAATTTTCAATAATTTTCGTGTTTGTTTATTTATTTTGCGTAATTATTTGCGCATCCGCAACCAAACATTGCTGTACAAACCAAGATTTTATGACTTCCACGCTTGCGCAAAAAGCCACTGCCCTGCTCCAATGCCTCATTGCCATTCCGTCGTTTTCCAAGCAGGAAGACCGGACAGCGGATTGCATCGCCAGTTTCCTGCGCGAAAACGGCGTGGATTTCCAACGCCTGCAAAACAATGTGTGGGCGGCGAATCGTTATTTCGACTCGCAAAAACCCACAATCCTGCTCAATTCGCACCACGACACGGTGAAACCCAACGCCTCATACACGCTCGACCCGTTTGAGCCGCTGGTCAGCGACGGGAAACTTTACGGCTTGGGCAGCAATGACGCGGGCGGCTGCCTTGTATCGCTGATGGCGGTTTTCCTGCATTTTTACGATACCCCCAACCTGCGCTACAATTTTGTGCTGGCGGCCACGGCGGAGGAGGAGATTTCGGGCCGCGACGGACTGGAAATGCTGATTTCGCACTTGCCGCCGCTGGATTTCGCGATTGTGGGCGAACCCACGCAAATGCAAATGGCAATTGCCGAAAAAGGCCTGATGGTGGTGGACTGCACCGCCCACGGCAAAGCCGGACACGCGGCCCGCGAAGAAGGTGAAAACGCGATTTACAAGGCCCTGCGCGACATTGACTGGATCAGGAACCACCGGTTTGCAGAGGTGTCGGAGATGTTGGGGCCGGTCAAGATGTCGGTCACCATTATCCAGGCCGGTTCGCAGCACAATGTGGTGCCCGATGCCTGCACGTTCACGATTGATGTCCGCACCACCGATAAATACAGCAACGAGGACGTGCTGGAAGTACTGAAAGCCAACTTGTTATCCGAAGTCAATCCGCGTTCGGTGCGACTCACGCCCTCCAGCATTCCGCCCGGACATCCGGTTGTGCAAGCCGGAAAAACCCTCGGACTCACCACCTACGGCTCGCCCACCACCTCCGACCAAGCCCTGCTCAGCGTGCCGAGCCTGAAAATGGGGCCGGGCAATTCGGCGCGTTCGCATTCGGCGGATGAATTCATTTACGTATCCGAAATTGAACAGGGAATCGGTATGTACATATCGGTTTTGAATGCGATTGTATTATGAGTAGATTTGATTCAACCAACCTGCAAAAACCATGGAAACGCTGCTTGCGGAAAAGAAAACCACGGTACGGGAATATCTTGGCCGCGACGATTTTGAGCCGGGTTTCACCTACGAACTCATTAATGGCGAAATAGTGAAGAAAACCTCCCCGCATCCGAGACACCAGATTGTATTGAGCAATCTCAATGAATCCCTCAGGAACTTTGTCCGGGACAAAAAACTCGGCATCGTCCTTTTTGCGCCAATTGATGTGTTCTTGGATGAGGAAAACGCGCTGGTTCCCGACCTGATTTTCATTTCCGAAACCCGGAAAGCCATCATCACGGACAATGGCGTGGAAGGCGCGCCGGATTTGGTGGTGGAGATACTTTCGCCCGGCACGGCCAAATATGACCGGGGCGACAAGATGAAAGTTTACAAAAAACACCGGGTTCCTGAATACTGGCTCGTTGACCCCAAACTAAAATCCGTTGAAATCTACACGTTCATGGATGGCGATTACGAACTGAAGGAGTTGGTGATGGACAAGGGTTTGGTGCAGTCAGCGGTGCTGGCGGGCTTTGCGCCGGATGTTGAAACGGTGTTTGCCGGGACGTGACAGAAAGCATCCCGGTTGGTTTTGTCTTTGCCGCCGCACCGGCAATTCTGCCCGCCATTCACAACGATTAAAACCCGCACCCCATGAACACCTCTACCGAACCGGAAAAAACATTGCACCAATTACATTCTCCACGTATGCAATTGGTGGATGTGCTGCGCGGCTACGCCCTTTTCGGTGTTTTTCTGGTTCGCATGACCGAGGTTTATTCCGGCTGGAATGAAGCAAACGCCACGGCTTTGTCCATTGCCCCGGTAGATGCACTGGCCGAATACTTGGTCAGAACACTGGCGCAAGACAAATTCAGGGCCTTGTTCTCGCTGCTTTTCGGTCTTGGCTTCTATATGCAGTTGCAAAAATCCGAAGCGAAAGGAAGTGCCTTCGGTGCCGTGTTTTGCAGGAGGCTGGCGGTGCTTTTCCTGTTCGGCTTGTGCCACGCCTATTTATTGTGGTCGGGCGATATTTTGCGCTGGTATGCCATTGCCGGTCTGTTTTTGCTGCCCTTGCGCCGCCTCACGCCCCAGTGGCTTTTCTTTCTGGGCCTGTTTCTGGTTGTCGCCCCCAATGTGGCCTACGAAACGGCCGGAAAATGGCTTGTCATGAACCCACCGGCGGATGAGGGCGAAAGGGCCGCCGTACGCACCCTCACCAGCACTTCCTCTTACTGGACAATGCTGCAAGCCAATGTGCGCATTGTAAATGCAAGTTGGCTGCACATCGGCGAACACATCAGTAATATTGCGGTTGTTGTCGGTTATTTCCTGCTGGGTGTGTGGTGCGGGCGGCTCCAATTGTTTTCTCCGGGTGCGGTGCGCCGCCAATACAACACGCACCGGACGCATATCAGAAAAACCCTCTTGGCACTGCTGTTTGCGGGCATATTCATCTTGGCAGTTACGGCGGCTTGGGTTGTGGCGGCCGGAATCAGTCCGGGGACTCTTTTTTCGTCGGGAAGCCTGCCGCGCCTGGTTTTGGCACACGCAAAAACGCCGGTCATCGTGGCGGTGCATATCGGCTTGGTCATGGCATTGTACCACTTTCCTTTCTGGCGGAAAAGAATCATGATCCTGTCTTATGCCGGGCGGATGACGCTGACCAACTACATAGCGCAGTCCGTGATTGGGATTGGCATTTTTTACGGTGTCGGCTTGGGTTTGCACGGCCAGATACGCCCCGTTTTCACCGTTCTGCTCACCATCGCCTTATTCATCTTGCAGGTATTGTTCAGTTGGTGGTGGCAGGGCAGATACCGGGTTGGCCCGCTGGAAAGGGTTTGGCGGTTGCTGGTGCGCGGAAACCAGTGACTTTGCTATACCTCCGGCTCATTTGTTGCCCATGTTTGCACCGGGCATCATCACTTGGCTTATCACGTGAACCACGCCGTTGGCGGCCATCAGGTTGGGTTGCGTCACTTCGGCTCCGTTGATTAGTATTTTATTGCCCGAAACCGAAACCATCAGTTCCTCGCCACCCAAGGTTGTCAGCGTTTGGCCATCGCGAAGGTCGCTGGCGGTGAGCTTGCCCGAAACCACGTGGGCCTTCAGCACATTGACCAGCCGCTCCTTGTTTTCGGCTTTCAGCATATCCGGCAGCCCGGCAACCAGTTTGAAGGCATCGTTGGTGGGCGCAAAAACCGTGAACGGCCCCGCTTGGCCCAGCGCACCGGTCAGGTCGGCGGCTTTGAAAGCGGTTACCAATGTGGCAAGTTCGGGAATGGCCGCCACCGTCTGCACAATGTCTTTGGGTGCTTGCTTGGCCAAAACCGGCTTTTTATGGGTTTTCGCTCCCTGCGCGAAACTTCCGGCACCGGCCATGCAAACGCACAAGCCCAATGCCACTGCAAAAGTCTTTTTCATGGATCCACGGAAGTTGGTTGGCAGTTGCTTTTACGCATTGGCGGCGCGGAAAGTTGTGCAGCCCCCAACCCCACAGGGGAGTGAAAAGCATGGTTCGGGCATTTTCGCCTGAACTCAAAAATAGTATGTTTTAAAAACGCCAAACCCGACTCTTCAAAAGCCTTTTCCTTCAGAGTGGGTTGGGGATGTTTGTGGTCACAACCGCGCGGCCATCAGCAGGTTCAAATCCTTGTGCGGCATATTGAATTTTTTGGCGATGTGCGCATTGGTCACGCTGCCCTTGTAGGTATAGATGCCGCGCATGAACCACTTGTTGCGGAACATCATTTCCTCCACGCCGCCCAGCGCACCCATTTCGAGCAGGTAAGGAGTGAAAATATGGCTCAAAGCCATCGTGGCCGTGTGCGCCACGCGCGACCCGATGTTGGGCACGCAATAATGGATCACATCGTATTTGCGGAAAACCGGGTTCTGGTGCGTGGTGATTTCGGAAGTCGCGAAGCAGCCGCCCTGGTCAATGCTCACATCAATGATCACCGAGTCGCGTTTCATGGCGGCCACCATTTCGTCGGTCACCACAATCGGGCTGCGGCCTTCTTCGGGGCGCATGGCGCCAACCACCACATCGGCGCGGCTGATGGCTTCGGCCAGCAGGTCGGTTTCGAGGGTTGATGTATGGATTTGCTGCCCCACGGCGTATTTGAGGCGGCGCAAGCGGTAAATGTAGCGGTCGAAAACCTTGATTTCGGCTCCCATGCCAATAGCCGTGCGGGCGGCATATTCGGCCACCGTGCCCGAACCCAGCACCACCACCTTGGTGGGCGGCACACCCGTAATGCCACCCAAAATAATACCCCGGCCCTTGTTGGCACTGTTCAGGTACTCGGCGGCAATGAGCATCACCGTGTTGCCCGCAATTTCGCTCATGGCACGCACCACGGGCATCCCGCCCACTTTGTCCTGAATCAGTTCAAAAGCCAAGGCGGTCACTTTCCGTTTGCCCAATGCCTCCACGTAATCCTTGGTGAGCTTGGCCGTCTGCAAGGCCGAGATCAACGTGCGTCCCGGTTTCAGGTACTGTATTTCCTCATGGGTGGGCGGCTCCACTTTCAGTACGATGTCGGCTTCAAAGGCTTCCTTGGCCGAATATACAATCGCAGCACCGGCATCGCTGTACGCTTGGTCGCTGAACTTGGCGTTTTCGCCCGCACCGGTTTCCACGCAAACCCGGTTGCCATTGCGCACCAGAATGGCCGTGGATTCGGGCGTGAGCACCAGCCGGCTTTCGTCCATGTCGCGTTCTTTGGGCAGGCCGATGAACAGTTGTTTCTGCGTGTTTTTCACTGCCTGCAAGGATTCTTGCGGATAAAGTGCCGTCTGGGTCAGGGCCGTTGGGGTGGCGAGTTCTTCGGTGGGTGCAGGGAAAGGGGAGTTCATGGGAAACCGTTTTATGGTAGGGCGTTCACCTTTCTACGTTTGCTGCTGGAAAACGGTGGGCGGGTTTGGGCTGTTGAAACGATACTATTTTGGCCGGGCGGTTTTGAGGAACCGCACTGCAAGTCAGGCATTTGCCAAAACCTGCTCCACGCGCAGAATCCTGCCCTTTGCTGCATCCAAATTAATACTTATTTTCAGATATCTTGCAGGCAGCGAATGCGGGATTTTTTCGGGCCATTCCACAAAACAGTAATTTCCCGAATCAAAATACTCTTCCACGCCCATGTCCATGGCCTCGGTTTCGTGGCGTATGCGATAGAAATCGAAGTGGTAGCAGGGTTGGTTGGCGGCGGTCAGGTACTCGTTTACCAGCGCGAAAGTAGGGCTTTGCACAGCATCAGCCACGCCCAATTTGGCGCAGACGGCCTTGACCAAGGTGGTTTTTCCGGCTCCCATGTCGCCTTCCAGCAGCCACACGCGGCAGTCATCGGCCAGTTTGAGCAGCATTCCGGCAATGAACGGCAGCTCGTTGAGTGAGTTGTATCGAAGCGTGACCAAGGGAAAATGGAGAGTGAAAAAATGAAAAACCAACGTGCGAACCGCTTTACGGCAAACAAAAGTACGCAATCTGCCCGCCAAAAATCAACGCATTATTATGCGGGCAAACAGGTTTGGACTTTTGAAAAGATACTATTTTTGGGTGTCCGTTTCCCGCTGTCCGGAAGCCGGTTGCCCTTGTGCCGGTGGCTCGTGAAGACACGAGGGCGGCGCGTGGAAACACACGCCACGGAACAGCCCGCACTTTTCATTTTCCATCCTTTATTCTTCATTGACACATGAAATACTTGATTGCCGGACTGGGCAACATCGGGCCGGAATACGAACTCACGCGCCACAACATTGGCTTTCTGGTGCTTGACCAACTGGCCGATAAAATGCAAGTGGATTTCAAGTTTGAACGCCTCGCCTACCGCGCCGAAGGCCGCTACAAAGGCAAGACGCTGGTGCTGATAAAGCCGACCACGTACATGAACCTGAGCGGCCGGGCGGTGAACTACTGGCTGAAAGACGAGAAAATACCGCTCGAAAACCTGCTCGTCATCGCCGACGACCTGGCTCTGGATTTTGGCAAACTGCGCCTGCGACCCAAAGGCACGCACGGCGGCCACAATGGTTTCCGCGACATTGAAGCCACGCTAAACACGCCCGAATACGCCCGGCTGCGGTTTGGCATCGGCAGCAATTTTGCCAAAGGCCGCCAAGTGGACTATGTGCTGCAAAACTTTGCCAAAGATGAATTTGCCGGTTTGCCATTGCACATAGAACGCGCCTGCGAAGCTACGTTCGCGTTTTGCGCGGCGGGCTTGCCAGCGGCGATGAACCAGTTTAATTCGTGATACGGGCAGCTTCGGCACAGTGCTTCACCCTGTGTTGGCGGAGTGCGCCCCTTCAGGGCTGTTTGGAAGCAGCCGTTTGCGTTTTGAAATCCAAGAAAATAGTATCTTTTGAAAACCCCAAACCCACCCGTTGTTTCCCGGCTGGCTCCCACACCGAGCGGTTTCCTGCACGCGGGCAATGCGTTTTCGTTCGTATTCACTTGGTTATGGGTGCGCAAATCGGGCGGTGTGCTGCGGCTGCGGATTGATGATTTGGACAGCGACCGTGCGCGGCCCGAATACACCGCCGACGTTTTTGAAACACTCGAATGGCTGGGTTTGGATTGGGATGCGGGGCCGCAAAGCCCGGACGATTTCGGTCAAAACTTCTCGCAAAGATTCCGGCTGGATTCGTACCACGGTTTGCTGGCCGAATTGCGGCAGACCGGCCTCGTGTATGCCTGCGATTGTTCGCGCGCAAAAAGCCAATCGCTTGCGGTAAATGGCTTGTACGCAGGCACTTGCCGCAATAAGCATTTGCCATTGAATGCGCCAAACGTTGCCTGGCGCATCCGCGTGCCGGAAGATGTGCGTGTAATGCCGAATGCCATTCGGCGGGCGGCCACCGACGGCCCACGTTATCGGGTGGCCGAACTGATGGGCGATTTTGTAATCCGGCGCAAAGACGGCATTCCGGCCTACCAAGTGGCCTCGCTGGCCGATGATTTACGCTACGACACAAACCTTATTGTGCGCGGCGCGGATTTATTGCCTTCCACGGCGGCGCAATTGTATTTAGCGCAACTACTTGACAAACAGCAATTTACGGAAATAATATTTTACCATCATCCGCTGCTTCTGGATGCTGCCGGACACAAGCTTTCTAAATCGGCGGGTTCGGCTTCCATCCGCGCCTTGCGGCAGCCAGCCACGGCGGGCGGGGTTTCGCCTTCGCCAGCGATACTATTCCAGAATGCCGCCCGTTGGCTCGGATTGCCCGCCGAAGGTGTTTTCACGGCGCATGATTTATTGCGGCGGTTTGGTTTCCAATTGCCGGGAAATAATTTGCCGTCCTGAAACGCTCTCATCCCAAAACAAAAAAGCCTGCTTTAACAGCAGGCTTGGCAATTAAAAAGGACGATTACCCGATTAATTGATTTTAATCAGTGCATCTCTCATGTCTGCCGGGATTTCGTCTATGGACATGATATTCAAGGCAGGGCTGCCTTCCTTTCCGATGCTGCCGGTAACCTGGTTCAAAAACCCTTGTATTTCTTTTTCGCCGATCTTGTACATGGCACCCGTGGCCGGATCCACAATCAGCAGGCCGATGAACCCGCCAAAGACAATATTCCCGAAATACCAGCCATTGATGTCACTTTCCAAGGTGATCAGCTTGTCTTCGTACCCTTCCTTTTTGAATTTGATGGCGTAAATGGCTTTTTTGAAGAAACCACTGCTGCTTTTCAAAACGACTGTATTGGGAGTGATGCCGCTGGCTACTTCCATGCCATCACGGTTTGTGATGGTGAACGAAGTTTTGTCGGGGACGCTGGTAATCCGAACCGGATACCGGGATTTGCTTACGATACTGGCGCAACCGGAAGACAAAAGAGCCACTGCGAAAAATGAAAGGAGGACTTTTCCCATGAGTGTATGATTAGAAAGGGTGAATAGCAAAGATAGTTTTAGGACGCAAAAAACCACAACGAAACCACAGCACAACATTACATCGGAAAGAATCTGCCCGCAATGCGGATGGACGGATTTTCCAGACAAAAACATCCGCAGAAATATGGTTGCCGGACTTTATTTTAAAGCCGGAAAAGCAGCACCGAGGCCGCCAACGGGCATAAAAAAACCTGTCCGGTGAAAATCATCCGGACAGGTTTCGCCTTTGCAAAACATACTATTTTGTCAGGCCCAGCGTGCGTTCGATGAACGGGCAAACACGCTATTCCACAACATTCATGGTGATTTTGGCGTTGAATTTTCCATTGGTGTAAACTATGGTTTCAGGTATGTTGGACCTGGAAGTGCCTGAGTTTTTCCTGAAGCCCACATTGAACTCCCCACGGATTTCCGTCTTGTCAATATAGGTAATCTTGATGTAGTTGATTTCACTGGGCAGAATATAATAGTTTTCCAGCAAGGCATCCCCGTCCGCTCCGAAAAGCGACAGGAACGAGGTGCAGATGGTGTCGGATTTGTTGGAGCGGGCAAAATCGGAGGAGTACAGGATGGGATAGGTACCCGGCCGGGCGGGAAACGAGCCCATGCCCATTGTTTGCCGCGTTTCCCTGTTGCCGGTCACCAAAATCAGGGAGATGGCGGCCCTCGAACTGTCCCAGCCGGGTGCTTTGTAGAGGCTTCCCCGCACGTGCAGGGAGTGGCCGTTGCGGGTGGCGGGGAAACCGTTGACCTGTGCGGTGACATCACCCTTGAAGGTGTCCCAGAAAGCTTTGAACGGATCCTCCACGGGCACTTCTTTTTTGCAAGAAAGCAATGTCACGCTACTGATGAGCAACAGGCAAAGGATGGTTCTCATGGCTTGGTCGGTTTCAGATGAAAGACAATTTATTTGACATGAACCATTCTTTTGGTCTCTTTGAAACCACCACACTGCAAAGGACACACGCCCGGAGGTATGATGCCTGCACCTATTTTGTCAGGGCCAGCGTCCGTTCAATGAATGAAGTCAAGTGGCTGCCGGTGAGCATATTCTGCGACAGCAACGCCAAATCGTACACGTGCCGGATCAGGCGTTTGCGTTCGGTTTCGTCGGCTTGCAGTATTTTCTGGGTCAGGGCGTGGTTGCCATTCACGGCCACTTGGTAGCTCATCGGGAAGTTGCCGAACATGGCGTTGCCACCGCCCACTTTGGCCATGTCCTGCATCCGGCGCATGAATTCGGGCAGGGTTATGGTCACGGGCAGTTCGTCGGTGGGCAATGATTCCACGCTCACCATCAGGTTTTTGTTGTCCAGTGTCTGGTCGAACCATTCCTTCAGTTTCGTTTTTTCCTCATCGTTGAGTACGCCTTCGGTCACGGTTCCGGTATCAATCAGCTTATCAATCGTGTCGGCATCCACCCGTTTGAGCGTGGTTTTCTCAAATTTCTGTTCCAACACGCCCACAAAATGGCTGTCGAGCGGGCCGTTGAGCAGCAGCACATCGTAGCTGCGTTTCCGGGCCGATTGGATGAACGTGTCCTGCTTGTCGGGGTCGTTGGTGTAGAGCAGCACCAAGTTGCCATCCTTGTCGGTCTGCACTGGCTGGGTTTTCTGGCGGTATTCCTCAATGGTGGAATATTGGCTTTCGGTATTTTTGAGCAGGCAGAAATCCTTGGCCTTCTCATAAAATTTCTCGTCGGCAATCATGCCGTATTTCACAAACAGGCCAATGTCGTCGAATTTCTCCTCAAACGCCTTCCGGTCGGTCTTGAACAGTTCCTGCAACTTGTCGGCGACTTTCTTGGTGATGTGCGTGTTTATCTTCTTCACATTGCCATCCGACTGCAAGTAGCTGCGCGACACGTTGAGCGGAATATCGGGCGAGTCAATCACGCCGTGCAGCATCATCAGAAACTCGGGCACCACGTCTTTTACCTCATCGGTGATGAAAACCTGGCGCGAGTACAATTGTATTTTTTCGCGGTGCAGCGACAAGTCATTCTTGATTTTGGGGAAATACAGGATGCCCGTCAGGTTGAACGGATAATCCACGTTCAAGTGAATCCAGAACAGCGGGTCTTCGGCAAACGGATACAGGTCGTGGTAGAATTTCACGTAGTCCTCGTCTTTCAGTTCCGCTGGCGGTTTAGTCCAAAGCGGCTTGGCATCGTTGATGGTTTTGCCGTCAAACTCAATGTCAACGGGCATGAAACGGCTGTATTTTTTCAGGATGGTTTCAATGCGTGCCTTTTCCAAAAACTCCTTCGAGTCGTCGGCGAGGTGCAGCACAATGTCGGTGCCGCGCGTAGTCTTGTCGGTCTTGGTGATTTCAAATTCGGTGTTGCCGTTGCTTACCCAACGCGCCGCTTCCGCTCCCTGTTGGTGCGAGAGCGTGAGGATTTCCACGCTTTCGGCCACCATGAACGCCGAATAAAAGCCCAGGCCGAAGTTGCCGATAATCTGGTGTTCGCTGCCCGCATCCTTGTATTTTTCCAAGAATTCCTTGGCTCCCGAAAAGGCAATCTGGTTGATGTATTTCTTGATTTCGTCGGCCGTCATGCCGAGGCCATTGTCGCGGATGGTGAGGGTTTTGGCAGCCTCGTCAACTTCAACGGTTATCTTTAACTCGCCGAGTTCGCCCGCAAATTCGCCTATGGACGACAGACGTTTGAGTTTCTGAACGGCATCCACGGCGTTGGAAACCAATTCGCGCAGGAAAATTTCGTGGTCGGAATAGAGGAATTTCTTGATGATCGGGAAAATGTTCTCGGTATGGATCGAGATGGTTCCCTTTTCTTCGGTAACTGTCATGGTACGGATGGTTTAATGGCTGATTTGTGAATTGATACATGTGTGTCAAACCGTTTGCCAGTTACAAGAAACTGACAGAATGGCAAAAAACCTCACCCCCGGCCCCTCTCCTGCTGAGAGGGGAGCAAAGGCTCCTTTTTTTCACCCCTCTCAGCAGGA
>JAYWIH010000109.1:0-46468 GCA_043789005.1 Sphingobacteriales bacterium | reverse complement strand
TGTGCTTCCAATAACCCAGCCGATAGCGGATTGGCATATTCCGATATGAACGTCAGCCGGTCAAATGAATTGAAATCGGTATGTTTTCCCAGATAGGCAATGGCCTCGTCGAAATTCCGGTGGATGGCCTGATTCAGCGAACTGTTTTTGGCTTCCAGATTTTTACTGTAAACCGTGAAAGCGGTTTTCAATGAAGCCAACGCCGAAGCTGCCTCGGGTATTGATTGTTGCGCGATGGGCGAATCGAAACCTGACAAGCCGAGTGTGAGAACCCTGAATATTTCCAGCCGCGTGGCATCGAAAATGTGGCTGTCCGTAAACTCAGTTGTTTGGTTGGTCAGGATCAGGCGCGTGACAACAGAGCGGATCAGTTTGGCCTGTGTGAGCAACTCCGCGTGCGTTTCCGGCCGGTAGGGATACATGAATTCTTCCGCCACCTGAAAGCCCGAAGGAGGGATGACCACATCGGGTGCGTCTTCCTCCACTTCATCAATGGGCGCGCCATTGATAGCCTTGCTGGTGTTGGAGAAATAATATTCCGAGAGAAACTCCACTTTTTTGTAAGCAGTCCGGGTATTCAAAAAAGCTTCTCTCAATTCGGATTCCGGTGCTTTCTCCTCCACTTTCCGCAACCACAAAGCGGCTGTCTTGTCCAAATCAATTAATGCAGCGGCATACTGTGTTTTCACTTGGACAACTGTTGTCTGTGGCGGGGTGCAACTTTGCACGCAGAGCAACGCAAAAAAGAGGCTGGAAAACAGTGATAATTCGATAGGAATGAGTTTTTTCATGATTCTTGGTTTTGTCTTGTCGGGATTTTTGCCGCAGTCGGCTTTGCCTTGGAAAACAGTATGTTTTGAAAAGCCCAAACCCGCCTTATTCGGGGCTTCGTTTTTTCGTGTGCCAACTGCAAGTTTAAGTTTGTTGTTTGCAAGCAGTCCGTTAAATCAAATGCCCCAACCCGAAATAGTCGGAGTCGGGGCATTTGGTTGTGACCGGAAAATTGTTTTTTCCCAACGTTGCTTTCAATTATTTGGGCAAGCCTTTGATGATGATGATTTGGCTGGCTTGGTTTTCATCGGGGCGTATTGTGCCGCCATCCTTGCCTTTGTAGGCATCACCGCGCCAAGAGTGCGGTTGTATGCAAATCGCGAAGGTGTTGGCGATACCGGTTTCCTTGGAAATGTCAATCATGGCACCATATTCCCAAGCACCGAACCTCGATTCCACATAAGTGGTTCCCGCAGTATTCCGGTTGTATTTTTCCTTGTCGGCAGCGGTGCGGCGGTGATCCAGTTCTACTACTTTCTTGAGCTCCTTGCTACCCAGGTTGTACTGATAGATGTAAGCATCATGGGTTTCATCACCGTAGCTGTTGGGGTCTTCCTGCGTGTACAGGTAGTTTTCGCCCACGTAGATGTTGTCCACATTCTGGAATTCCTTGGCAATACCCGTCCGGTCGTCACCGTTCAGCACCAATTCCAGTTTGCCTTTCAGCGGGTCGGCGGCATCCAAGTTCAATTTGTACACGCGGCCATACTTGGAGCGGTCGGCGTTGCCGTCCTGCCCGGTCACGTTGAAATAAACTTCCCGGTTGTTGGCGGCACTGCCCTTGCGGTAGTCAAGATCCTCAACCCGGCCAAACTTAATTGCTTTCAACACATCTACTCTGGCATTGATTTCCGAACCTTTCAGTGCGATGTGGTTGTCTATCTTGACAAACTCCACGTCAATGGCAGCACCCACATTGAAGTCCAGTTCGCGCTGGTTCAGGTCTTTCCTCCGCAGCATATACAGGCTGCCATTTTGCAGGTCGCCCACGGTATTGCCCACGTACATGAGTACTTGTCCGCCATTAGCACGCGAATCATCGTCACCGATGATGACTATGGTTTTGCCAGCGTAAGCATTCTTGTTCAAAGGCATTGCATTTTCCGCATTGGACTGACCCAAGGCAGCCACGGCTTTTGATTTAGAGGCGGTAGGATTAATTTCAAGCGGATCCAGCGCATGGGTTTGGGAATCTTCTCCGCTTTCACCGCAAGTCAGAAACGTGGGGCCGAAACCGTGTTCCTCGGGTGTTGCCATCGTGGCCGAGCAAAGCCGCCAAATGCCTCCCGTGGAATTCAAAAGATATTCGCCTTTGACGGGTTTGAATGTTTTGTCGAGCGTGACGCGCGAAACGGCAAAATTGTCTTCGTGATTTACGAGCATGGTGAAAGTGCCGTCGGCATTTTTCAGCAAGCCAGCCCCATCCGCCGATCCAGTAAATACGTAGTTTGGCGACTCGGCCAATTTGTCGTCGGAACCAATTAATGAAAATACTTCAAGACCTTCAAAACCCGCCAACTTTTTTACAAAAGCGGGCGTGGCAGAGTGGTTCTGCAACACTACTGCCGTAGTGGGCGGCGCAGTCGTTTTTTCTTCATTGGTGCAGCCGCTAAAGGCCAGCATTGATAAGGTGGCTACCCCCAATAGTTGGGCAGTTCTTTGTGTGGTCATGATTCCGGTTGGTTTTGGTTTGGAAATTGTCATGCCACAAAAGTAGGCTCCAAATGTTAACCCGAATTTAACGCATCGTTATGCTTGAATGACCGGGGCTATTTAAAACGCTTATAAATTATTAGATAACTTTCTAATTATCAGTTAGTTGAAGATTTGAGACTGATTCCGTGCAATGCCAAATGTTACCATCACGAAACAATAATTTAACAATGGGGTAAAACTGCGCCAAACGTAAGTATTTATACTTGGCTTACAGCCACAGCATTATTTTCCGGCCAAACACCACCAACCCCACCACGGCGGCCACGATGGCGATGAGCAGTACGGCTCCGGCGGCAATGTCCTTGATGGCTCCGGCCTTGGGGTTGAAGCCGGGTGAAACCAAGTCCACAACCTTTTCGATGGCACTGTTGAAAGCCTCCGCCGCCCACACCAGCCCGATTTGCATCAGGATAATTGCCCACTCGATATGGTCTAAGCGGAAAAACCATCCGGCAAGCAGGACTGATACGGTTGCCAGCAAATGGATGCGCGTGTTGTTTTCGTGGATGAAAACCAACCCGATGCCCCGGAAGGCATACCGGAAACTGCGCCGGGTTTTCTGAAGGCTGCGGATAGCATTGGCAAACAGGTTCATGCCGTTCGGTTTGATCGGGTTTTCGCAAAAAAACAGAATCCGGGAGGTGGATTCAGGATGGCAAAACCTTGCGATTCTTCAGGGAGGTTTGGGCTTTTTAAAAGATACTGTTTTGGTACTCATTCTTCCTTTGCCGGAACGACAAAAAACCGTTTTCAATCACCCTTACCCAGGCAATGCAACAGCCGGGCGCGGATTTGGTCGCACTCCCGTGTTGTGCGTTCGTGTCATATCCCGGCAAGTCCCTTTATCAAACACGTGCGTATTGTTGGGCATTCCTGATGTAGTTCGGCGATTCGCATTCCTGCCAATACGCTACAATCGTCACGATAATCTTTTTCAGTTTGTCATAACCACTTGGTTTGATTCATAACCACTTGGTTTGATAAAGAATCCTTGAATGGACCTTGAATAAGCGTCTATCACGTGTTTCTGTTCAGCACTCGTGGAAAAGAAAAGGTAGGGAATGGATTTCAATCTCAAATCCTCATTGTTGTGGATTTTCTCCCGCAGTTCCATCCCATTTAACTTGGGCATATTTATGTCGGAAAGGACAAGGAAAGGTTCAATATCCGTGTTGGTCAAATACTCCAAAGCCAGTACGCTGTCGCCAAAGAAAACAAGCTTATTTTCGTAAGCAAGTTCTTTGAAAATCTCAGTCAAAATATTCTGGTCATCAACATCGTCTTCAATAATTATGATTGGTCCGGTTTTGTTCATGTGTGGATTGTAAGGGTGACTATTGTGGGTTATGTATGTTTCTTTAGGGCGTGTTTGGGAATTTTCAATAATCTGAGTCCACCAAAAAACCGGACTGCTGCCAATCAATATTTGTCTCAATCTGTTATATTGGTAATCTTCAACATCGTGCAAAAAGAAGGCTTTGCATTGTCAGGAAGCTTAATGTCAACCCCATTATTGAATCTCACCATCTTTACTTTTCTATTTGCATCGCCGAATGCAATAGCCTCAGAGTTTTTCACGCTTTTCAAACCGGGGATATGTATTGTATTGTTTCCAGGCAAATTGAATATGAACACATACAGGTCATTTCCTTTTCTTGTAAACCGCAAATCCACGCCATCCGGATTCTTGTAACCATGCGTTTTCCATGTTTTGGAATCATAAATCCCTTCACCGTTAATTTTCAGCCAGTTGCCCAAATCAGTAAGGCGGTCAAGCTGTATCTGGGGTATTGTGCCATCATCTGTCGGGCCGACATTGAGAAGCAGGTTGCCGTTTTTACTCACAATGTCAACAAACAAATGTATGAGGTCTTTGGAAGCAATTGTCTGCTTGTCGTCTTCCAGCCTGTTGAAACCGAAAGAATATCCCAACCCCCTGCATGTTTCCCACTTTTTCGGGGATATACTGTCAAGCACCTGATATTCCGGTGTCGAATAATCAAGCAATCCCTCATGTTTCTGCCATCGGTCGTTCGTCACGGCATTGGGGTTGGCGTTGAAGAGTTCGGAGAAAATCCCCAAAAAATCCCCGTTCTTGGGGTAATTGACATCGTTCCACAAGATGTCGGGTTTGTACTTGCGAATTATTTCGTGCATATGCGAATCAGCATAGGCTGTATAGGCTACAGATGTCGGCATATTCAGAAATAGGTCTGGCCACAGGTTGGTGACCGGACTTTGGGTAAATGACCAATCCAATCCGCCACAATAGTACACGCCAAACTTCAAACCCTGGTTTCGTGAAGCTTTTTCCAATTCGCCGACAAAATCCCGTTTGCTTGTAATCTGTTCCCTGTCGAAAAACGGATGTGCCACCTTTGAAGGATACATGACAAATCCATCACTGTGTTTTGAAGTGATGACCACGTATTTGGCACCGGTTTCCTTAAATATTTTCGCCCATTGCTCCGCTTTCCAGTTTTTGGATTTAAGGGCCAGCGTATCCCTGAAATTGTAATAGTCGAAGTCGGCACCGTATTTATTCTTATGGAATTCCACAGTCGGGGAACCGGGTATGCGCAACGAGTTCAGGTACCATTCCGCATATGGGTTATTGCGGTAAAATAGCTTCCAATCCTTCACCTTGTCCACTGAGAAATCCGGCTGCGCCCAACCGGGAACGGAATATAAACCCCAGTGTACAAATATTCCGAGCTTGGCATTGCCAAACCACTCGGGTGTCTTACGCTCTTTGAGCGATTCTTCCGAAGGCAGGTAAACCTTTTGACCGAATGCCGCCAACAGAAACAAAAAATTAAATGCACCCAATAGGACTGTCTTCTTAAGGCCGGGTTTTGGTACAATATTCATGGGGCTAATACATAATAAAGTATTTGACATGGCCGGGCTTCGGAAGGAGGTCAAATATCGCGGTTTCAACAGTTTTTAAAAGAGCAAGCGAACAAATCCTTACGCTTTGCCTTATGCCGGCCTGATTGTCAATCAGTATCTCAACGCACGTTGCGTCAAAAGGGCAAACATCGGTTTACAGGCACAAACGGCGGGTTTGGCCTTTTCAAAACATACTATTCTGCCAGTTCATCCCGGCAGCAGAATTACCTGGCAAAACCCATCACGCCAGTTGGTGCGTTCCCTCGCGCAGTGCCTTCACTTCGGGGCTGCTGATGTATTCGTCGTAGGTCATGGATTTGTCAATGATGCCCGCCGGGGTGAGTTCAATGATGCGGTTGGCCACGGTCTGCACAAATTCGTGGTCATGCGTGGCCAGCATCAGGCTGCCCTTGAAATCCTTCAGGCCGTTGTTGAACGCCGTGATGGATTCCAAATCCAAGTGGTTGGTCGGTTCGTCGAGCAGCAGGAAATTCGGGTTTTGGAGCATCATCCGCGACACCATGCAGCGCACCTTTTCGCCGCCCGACAATACCGTGCATTTTTTCAGCGTCTCCTCGCCCGTAAACAGCATCCGGCCCAGAAAGCCCCGGATAAAAGTCTCGTCTTTTTCCACCGAATACTGCCGCAGCCAGTCCACCAGGTTCAAGTCCGTGTCAAAATATTCGGTATTGTCGTTGGGCAGGTACGAGTGGTTGATGGTCACGCCCCACTTGAATTCGCCGGATTTGGGCTTGAGTTCACCGGCCAGAACCCGGAAAAATGTGGTGATTGTGATGCCGTCCTTAGCCAGCACCGCCACCTTGTCGCCCTTGTCGAGCCGGAACGAGACATTGGAAAACAGCGGGCTGCCGTCTTGCACGTAACTCAGATTTTCCACGGCCAGAATCTGGTCGCCCACTTCGCGTTCTTGCTTGAACATGATGGCCGGATACTTGCGTGTGGACGGCTGGATGTCTTCCAAGGTCAGTTTTTCGAGCAGTTTCTTGCGGCTTGTGGCTTGGCGCGATTTGGCGGCGTTGGCCGAAAACCGGCGGATGAACTCCTGCAATTCCTGCCGCTTGTCCTCGGTTTTCTTGTTCTGGTCAGACCGCTGGCGGGCCGCCAACTGGCTCGATTCGTACCAGAAAGTGTAGTTTCCGGTAAACAACTGGATGCGCCCAAAATCAATGTCTACCACGTGCGTACACACCGTATCTAGAAAATGCCGGTCGTGCGAGACGACGAGGACGGTATTTTTGAACTCGGCCAAGAAATCCTCCAGCCACAGGATTGTTTCCACATCCAAGTCGTTGGTCGGTTATCGAGCAGCAGAATATCTGGATTGCCGAACAACGCCTGTGCCAGCAGCACGCGCACCTTCTCGTTGTTCGAGAGTTCGTTCATCAGTTTTTGGTGCAGGCTTTCACCGATTCCCAAGTTGCTGAGCATCGTCGCCGCGTCGCTTTCGGCTTCCCAGCCGTTCATCTCCGCAAATTTCCCTTCCAGTTCGGCGGCCTTTTCGCCATCGGCATCCGAAAAATCGGGTTTCATGTATATCGCGTCTTTTTCCTGCATGATGTCATACAGTTTGCGGTTTCCCATGATTACCGTCTGCAATACCGGATACCCGTCAAATTCAAAGTGGTTCTGTTTCAGCACCGACATCCGTTCGCCGGGCGCAATGCTTACCGAGCCGGTGGTGGGGTCGGTTTCATTGGAGATGATTTTCAGGAATGTGGATTTGCCCGCACCGTTGGCCCCGATCACACCGTAGCAATTGCCGGGCGAGAATTTGAGGTTCACGTCTTCGTATAAGACCCGTTTTCCAAAGCGTACGGAAAGATTGGCAACTGTCAGCATGAGTATGATTGGTTTTGATTGTTTGCAGATTTTAAGTCGCAAAATTACTCGAAACAAGCGGGTTTAGCCTTTTTGAAAGATACTATTTTCCGATACGCGTGTATAAAACGCTGCCGCCAGTATCATCGTAACCCTCCTGTAAGGTAAACTCTTGGTTGCAGATATCTGCCGGTGCCGACACAAAACTCTGCCCGCCTTGGTCAGTGAATGTTATGTGTATGGATTCGCCCGTTTTAAACTGTTTCACTTCCCAACGGCCTTGTCGGGCCAAGACATCGTTTTCGCGGAATTCAAAGCTGCCGTTCCTGCGGAATTGGTATGTCCTTCGCACACCATCGGTTGTGGGGGTTTGAATAACTGGATTTTCCATACCACGCAGAAGGATATAAGTCTGCCTCCAGTCCCATTTCCCCACGAGCATTGTACGGGCTTTGGATATGTTGCCAGCCGCACAAGTAGGATTGACGTTTGGACTTGCACAACCCATCAATAGAATTGCAAAGACTATGATAATTGGTTTTCCCATGGCTTTTTTTAAGACAAGACACAGGTTTCCCCGCAAAGGTTGCACACGCCGGAGAGTTATTTCCAACCCTGAAATTCTACACCGTGGCCAGCATTTCCTTGGCGTTCTTAATCGCGCTGGCCGACGGGTTTTCGCCGCCGATCATCTTGGCGATTTCGCTGACGCGTTCGGCATCGGTCAGTTTTTTGATCTTGCTCACTGTCTTCTCCGCCGAATTGTCCTTATATACAAAGTAATGCACGTTGCCTTTGGCCGCAATCTGGTGCAAGTGGCTGATGGCCAGCACTTGGTGTTTGGCCTCCGCCATGCGCTTGATCATCCGGCCAACCTTGATGGCGACCTCGCCGGAGATTCCCGTGTCAATTTCGTCGAAAATAATCGTGGGCAGTGAGGTTTTGTCGGCCAGCAAGTATTTTACGCACAGCATCAATCGCGAAAACTCGCCGCCCGAAGCCACGCTTTTGAGTTCCTGCGGAGCCATGCCCTTGTTGGCCGAGAACCGAAAACTGACCGCATCCGTGCCGTTGGGCAGCGGTTTCACGGTTTCGTGTTTGATTTTGATGGTGGCATTGGGCATTCCCACGTCTTTGAGCAGTTCCATCAATTCGCTTTCAATGTTGGGCATTACTTGGGCGCGGGTTTCGGCGAGCCGCCGCGCCAGTTTTAGCAGTGCCTCCGTGCTTTTGTCCAGTTCCTTGCGGGCTTCGGCAATGGCATCGTCAAAGTTGAGTACGCGGCCAACTTTTGCCTCCAGCATTTCTTGGATTGTGAGCAGTTCCTGGATGCTGTCCACGTTGTGCTTTTTTTGCAGGCGGTAGATCATGGTCAGGCGTTCCTGAATCTGGTTGATGCGTTCGGCATCAAATTCAATGCTGCTCTCCTCGGTTTCCAGTTCGGCGGCCACGTCTTTCAGGTCAATCAGCGCACTTTCGGCACGTTCTCGCAGGCCGGCGTATTTCACGGAGAGCGTGCTCAACTGCCCCAAAATGCCCACCACTTGCCGCAAACCGAGGTTTACCGCCGTTTCGGCATTGGCCAGCGTGTCAATGGCCGTGTTCAGTTTCAGCTTTATCTCCTCGGCATTTTCCAGCATCCGCAGTTGGCCTTCCAAGATTTCCTGCTCCTCGTCGGCGGCCAAGTCAGCCTCTGAGAGTTCATCCAGCAGGAACTTGTTGTAATCCAGTTCCTTGCGCAGCGAATCGGCATTTTCCACCAAATCATCGTAAGCGTTTTGCTGCTTGCGGTGTTGCCGGTACGCCTGCCGGTAGTCATCCAATACCGGTTGGTTCTGGGCGTAGGTGTCAATTATTTGCAATTGGTAGTCGTTGGAGCCGAGTTGCAGCGTGTCGTGCTGCGAATGCACATCCACGAGCAGGCTGCCGATTTTGCGCAGCGTGTCCAGCGTCACGGGGGTGTCGTTGACGAAGGCCCGCGACTTGCCGCTCGGGCTGATTTCGCGCCGCACAATGTTGGTTGTGTCGTAATCCAGTTCCTCTTCCTCGAACACGTGCGCCAAGCTGTCGTGGCCCGGAACTTCAAATGTGCCTTCAATCACGCACTTCTCGCCACTGTCGTACAAGGCGCGGGTGTCGGCGCGGTTGCCGAGTAGCAGTCCGATGGCTCCGAGCATGATTGATTTTCCGGCTCCGGTTTCGCCGGTGATGATGCTCAGTTCGGGGTGGGGCTGCATGGCCAGTTCCCGAATCAGCGCGTAATTCTTTATCAGCAGGTTTATGAGCATTGCCAAGGGGAAATAATATCAGGAAATAGTATCGTGGGGAAAGCTGAAAGTCAAGCCTCAATCAGCCTACTAAATTACGAATATTCCCGTAAGGCTGCAATCCGAAAATTCAGGCGCAAATCGCTTGTACTATAACAGCTAACTTTAAAGTTGTTATATTGCGCCCTAAATGTTATAATAATAATTTTAAAGTTGTTTTATTAAGAATAATTATAATATTTGTATCCTGAATGGTAACGCAATCGGAAATCGAGTTTTTCCTGAATGATTTCAAGCAGAAACTCAGTATCTGGGGCGTACTTCTTATTGCCCGTGTTAAGAACTTGCAAACATTGGCCGATTTGGAAATCACATCTCTCAGGCGGGAGGAAGTCTTGAAAGAGCTTGTCTGGCAGGATTACAGCGAAGGCCCAAAGTTGGACAGTGCCTTTCGGGAAAGTGATATGTGGGTGTTTGGCAAAGACTTGAACGGCAGGGAGGTGTATATTAAAATCACACTGGGCAGATTCGGCAGCCAAGTCATTTGCATCTCATTCCACATCTCCGAGTACCCGATGCTCTATCCCTTTAAAACCACATGAACATGAAAAGCCCGATTAGCGGTAAGGAAATGTCATTGCTTACCCGAAAAGAAACAATCACTTTCCGCAAGGAACCATTCGAGGTGGTCTACCATTATTTCCGCGATCAGGAAAACGATTTGGAGTTCACATCCACTGGATTGGACGAGATGAACTTAAATCAGGTACACAACCAATACCGGGAAAAACACCGTCTGCCTTTTCCTTACGAGATCAAGTCAATTCGCGAACAGTACGAATTGCCAGCCAATAAAATGGCGGAAGTGTTGGGATTCGGTGTCAATAGCTACCGGAATTATGAAATGGGGGAAGTGCCTAACGAATCGAACGCTCGGCTTATACAACTTGCCAAGGATCCGGAGGATTTCAGGAAATTGCTGGAAAAAAGTGATGCAATGGCTGGGAAAGAACGCCACCAAGTCGTTGAATTGGTGGAGCAACTTATTACTGGGAAACACCGCAATAAAAATCCGGATCATGTCCGTGACTTGGGTTTGCCAACGGAATCAAACCGATATAATGGTTACAAGGTTTTTGATACGGAAAAGTTCTTGCAGATGGTCGTATACTTTGCCAATTGCTGCCACCCGGTGAAAACCAAACTGAACAAATTGTTGTTTTACGCCGATTTTTATCACTACAGGCAAACCTGCCGTTCCATCAGCGGCATCACCTACATTGCGATCCAACATGGCCCCGTACCCAAACGGTACGAAACGCTTTTCGAGATGGCAGAGTTTAACCAACTTGTTACGGTTGAGCGTATTGCAACTACTCAAGGAAAGGAAATGAATATTTTCTGTCCGGCCAAAAACGTGATTTTTAAAAAGCACCTGTTCAGTGAGACGGAAATGGAAAGTTTAGAAAATATTGCCAATAAGCTGGGCGGCAAATCCACGAATAAACTGGTAGAACTAAGTCACCAAGAAAAAGCATGGTTGCAAAACGCGGACAATTATGCCGCCATTGATTACACGCTTGGCTTTGACTTGGTGAATATTTGAAGGGGGAAATCAATGGCGATGGTTTGCGGACTGTGGAAAACAGTATCGCCACAAAAGCCCAAACCCGCTTTTACAACTCATACAGTTCCAGCGGAAGGCCGTCGGGGTCGGCAAAGAAGGTGAAGCGTTTGCCCGTCAGTTCGTCAGTGCGGATGGGTTCGGTGGCGATGCCGTGCTTGTTCAGTTGCAAGATGCTGGCTTCCAGTTCGGTAACCGCAAAAGCCAAATGCCGCAAGCCCTGCGCTTCCGGTTGCGACGGGCGGGGCGGCGGATTGGGAAACGAGAACAATTCGATTTGGTAAACCCCATTTACGGCCAAGTCAAGTTTCCACGAATCGCGTGCGGCACGGTAAGTTTCGCACACGATTTCCAAGCCCAGAAATTCGGTGTAAAACTGCTTGGAAACTTGGTAATCGGCGCAAATAATGGCGATGTGATGGATTGAATGAAGCATAGGAAAGGAAAAATGCGGAGCCGGGGAGCCAAATAGTATCTTCTGAAACAACCAAACCTGCTCACCATTCGGCGGTGTAATCCAATGTAATCTCACTGATTTGCTCCAACGGAACAGTGTGTTTTTTCAAGCGCATATCCTTGATTATCAAGTTACTGCCAGAAATCTCAAGCACTACGCCGTGCAGCGTGGCGTGGTTGGATAGCACAACGTTCGCTTCCTTGCCGGTCAGGGAGGAGGCTTTTGGCAAAATGTCGCGCTGAAAAATGCGCATCTGGCGTTTACCCATTCGAATGGATGTAAGCAGGTTTGGGCTTTTAAAAAGATACTATTTTTTAAAGCCACCTCCTTCGGAGGGGGTTGGAGGAGGCCCTTCGAGGGCTGTTCACCGGGTCAGTTTGCGGTAGCGTTCGGCCTTGGTGGGATCCAGTTCCACGAGCAAGTTGTACGCCTTCACCTTGTCCTGCGGGTTTCCTTCCGAGAAAATACTGATGAGTTCGGTGGCTTTGGTATCAAAAAATGTGTTTGTCCAAATCGAGTTTGGCCGTATCTGGTTCACCTGCTTCACATTGGTCAAAAATTCCAGAATCTGCGTCCGTGATTGGTCGCCGTTGGCGGCGTAGTTGTCAATGGCTTGGCGGTAATAGATGTGCAGGCCTTCGCGGAATGTCTGCATTTGCGGGCTATTCAGGTTTTCAATCAGCCAGTAGCGGCTGCGCGTGTCGCCGTTGGGCAGCCAACTCGCATCCTGGGTTTCCTGCCCGGCCACGTTGGCGATGTTGAAAGCCTTTTGCAGGTAAGTCGTGCCGCCCATCTTGCCGAATGTGTCATAATCCAGACCGATAACCGTGTTGGCGTAAAAGCCGAGCAGTGACGTGAGGTTGGAGGTGAAAGCTGCCTCATTGTAGTTCATCTGCTCGCCCGGATTGTAACTGAACCGGAAAAAACGATCCACAAAGGTCAGCACAACCGACTCGTAATCAGTGCCATACACCGGACGCGAAGATTGGACGACGGCTTGGCCCTCGTATTGCCCAACCGCCAGAATCTGCGTGATGGTGATCACGATGTTGCAGTTGATGCGTTCGCCTTCCTTGAAATTGTCGGTTGTCCAGCGCGTATTGTTCATGAACTGCGACATGGCGCGTTGCATTTCCGTGAATATCTGCTTGTCAGTAATCGCGCCGATGTTGGATACAATCTGGTTGCTGTTGGCGACCACTTTGACGTTGCAGCGCAATTCCTGCGCGGAAAGCCCGGCGCAAACGGCAAGGAATAAAAGTAGAAGGCAGGTTTGGCGCATGGAAAAGATACTATTTTTGAATGACAGAATGAGCGAAAAATCCCTGTCGCGCGTCTGCGACGCGTGACGACTGGGTTTGCGTTTGCAACGCAACCGCGACTGAATCCATGGCCGGAACACAATCAGCCAGCCACCATTTTGGCAATCAGCCCGACAATATCGGCCGCCACTTCGGATTTGTTCTTCAAGTCGAAAAACCGGACGTTGCCGCTCTTCTGGATAACGCTGATTTTGTTTGTATCGTGTCCGAAACCCGCGCCTTTGTCGTTCAGGCTGTTGAGCACAATCATGTCCAGGTTTTTGCGAAGCAATTTTTCCTGCGCGTTTGCCAATTCATTCTCGGTTTCCAAGGCAAAACCCACCATTAACTGGTGCGGCTGCTTTTGTTTGCCCAGCGTGGCGGCAATGTCCACGGTTTTTACCAGCGGCAAGCTGAAATGCTCCTCTTTTTTCTTGATTTTCTGCTCCGCTTGCGTTTCCGGGCGGTAATCGGCAACGGCGGCGGCCAATACCGTAATGTTGGATTCCGGAAAAAACCCGGCCGCTGCCTCATACATCTGTTGCGCACTCGTCACGCGCGTCACGCGGATGCGCGGGTGCGTGGCTTGCAGGTGCGTTGGCCCGGCCACGAGTTGCACTTGTGCGCCGTGGGCGGCCATGCTTTCGGCGATGGCGAAACCCATTTTGCCCGTTGAGTGGTTGCCAATGAAACGCACCGGATCCAGCGGCTCGTAAGTTGGCCCGGCGGTGATGAGTACTTTTTTGCCGGTCAAAACACCATCAAATTCCGAATTCCGAATTCCGAATTCGGAATTTTGTTCCCGGGCCTGGGGTTTCGGCTTTTCAGAAGATACTATTTTTGAATTCTGCATTCCGAATTCCGAATTCAGAAATTCGACAACGTGTTCCGGTTCCGCCATGCGTCCTTCGCCCGTCAGGCCGCTGGCGAGTTCGCCGTGTTCGGCAGGAATGATAAGGTTTCCGTACGATTGCAGTTTCTGTAAGTTTGCCCGCACCGCCGGATGCCGGTACATATCCAGATCCATGGCCGGGGCAAAAAACACCGGGCATTTGGCCGACAAATACGTGGCGGTGAGCAAGTTGTCGCACAATCCGGTGGCGCATTTGGCAAGTGTGTGGGCACTTGCGGGGGCAATAACCAAAGCATCGGCCCACAGGCCCAGTTCCACATGGTTGTTCCACTGGCCGGTTTCATGGTTGGAAAACTCCGTCAGAACCGGATTTTTGGACAGTGTGCCGAGCGTGAGCGGGGTGATGAACCCGGCGGCAGAAGTCGTTAAAACGACTTTCACTTCAGCACCGGCCTTTATGAACAGCCGCACCAGCAAGGCTGCCTTGTAGGCGGCAATGCTACCCGAAACGCCCAAGAGTATTTTCCTGCCTGCCAGCATAAAACGGGTTCGAGCTTAATGTGAAAACCCGCAAGTCTTAAAGCCTTGCGGGTTTGGATGCCATTTGGATGCCCTGAATCAGATTTCCGGTGCTTTTTCCTCTTCCTCGCGGAAACGGAAGTACAGTTTGCCGGCCAAGAACTCGTCCATAGCCACTGAAGCGGGTTTGGGCATCCGTTCGTAGAACTTTGAAATCTCGATTTGCTCGCGGTTTTCAAACACTTCTTCCAAGTTGTCCACCGTCGAAGCGAATTCGGCCAGCTTGCCGTTCAGTTCTTCCTTGTTGCGCATGGAAAGTTCACGTGCCCGGCGCGCAATGATGGCTACCGATTGATAGACATTGCCAGTAGGGGCGGCAATCTTGTCATTGTCGCGCGTCATGATGGACGAGAGGGCGTTGGGTTTAATCATGGTATGGGTGTTTTGGATGCTGAATGTGAAATTTTCAACCGCATTGTCTTGGGCGGCCGCAAGGGCTGCCCCTACTGTTCCTGGGCTTTCTGGCTTTGCAGGTCTTTGCCAACCGCACCGATAGCATCCATGCTTTTGCCATAATACCCTTCGGCTCTTCTCAGGAAACGGCTTTGCGGATACTTGTCCAAAAAAGTCTCGTACAAGCTCATGGTTTCCTGATAGCGTTCCTTTTGTTTGGCGGTGATGCTTTGCTCGGCCAGCAGAAACTCGCTCTCAATCTTGCGGAAAGCGATTTCCTCGTTGTAGTCGGAGTCGGGAAAGCCGCGCTGGAAATTGTTGAAAGCCACCATTGCGGCCTTGTGGTTGCCGATGCGGGCGTACAAGATGGCCGATTCGTAGGCTTTCTTCTCCAGTTTCCTGCGCAATTCATCAATCAGCTTGGTGCATTGCTCGCGGTATTTGCTGTCGGGGTAGGTGTTGATGAAGTTTTGCAATGCTGCCGACGCATCAATGGTACTTGACTGGTCCAAGTTGAAATTGGGCGAATCCTCGTACAGCGAAACCGCATACATGTACATGGCTTCTTCGGCGTATTGGCTGCGGGCGTAAGTCTCGTAGAATTTCTGGAACTGGTATTTGCTCAGGATGTAGTCCCGGAGGTAATACTTGGAGTAAGCGTGGTAGAAATTGCCCTTTTCCGCTTCCGGTGCGCCTTGGATCAGTGGCAATACTTCCTCAAAAAGAATGTCGGCCTTGGAGTATTTCTTGTTTGCGTAATACTCAAAGGCGGCCTTCACTTTCTTCTGCACATCCGTGCTTTTCCGGAGCTTTTCAAACGGGCTGCATCCCGAAAATGCCAGGCAAAGCAAAAGTAGTGCGAGAATGAATCTGTTTTTTTGCATAGAGGGCGCAAAGGTAACGAATAGAAGGCGGAACCGCAACACAATGCGCGGCAATAGTCCGTTGGCCACAGGTGGCTGATAATGAAACGGCGGCGTACCGGAAATAGTATGTTTGGCAAAGGCGAAACCTAAGACGGATGCCGGATGATGAGTTTGCGGGTAAACAGGCTTTTGCCATCGGTGGAAAGCGTGTAGAAGTAGATGCCCGGCGCAAAGTCGGTGACGGCAAACTGCAACTTGCGCGATTCCCTGCTCAGTTTGTATTCGGCCACGGAGCTGCCCAGCACGTTGCTGAGGGTAAATTTGGCTTCTTTCAATTCGCCCGTGATTTCATATTCCAAGGTGGCGGTGGCAAATGCCGGGTTGGGAAACACGCCTGAAACGGTGATCTTGTCGTTGGAGAAAACCGGGCTGCCGTTCTGGAAAACGTTCCGTATTTGCCTCACCGAAGGTGCGTCGGTGGAAGGCGCGGTGCGTGGCCGGGCGAAAACGCCAAAAGAACACGCCAAAAAGTAAATGAGTAGGGAAATATGTAAAAAATGCTTCATGTCTGGCTGGTTTAGAAATGCCCCATAGATTGAAATTTTCGGTCGGCTTATTGCCGCGTGTCCGCACGGTGTTAGTGCTGTTTTTCTGTTTTGGTAAATATACCTAAAATAATCGTTTGAAGTTGCCGCTTTTATGATGAGTTGTATTTTTTCGGGTGCAAATGGCAACTATTCATGTGTGGGCTTATGCTGCGCTTGCAGGCTTGTGCATAAAAAAACGTGCCTGCCTTGGCTGTTTTGGCTCGGTTGGCGCACCGGCGGCTTGCGTACCGGCTATCCCGGTTTCAATTTGGCGGCGACTTTGGCTTTCGTTTTGGCCGTTGTTTTGGGTTCGCTTTTCCTTGGTTTTTTCGGCACTGGCAAAGGCGTTTCCTTCCTGACCATCACATCTTTCCGGGCCGGTTTTTCCGCATCTCGCCATTTGAATCCGCGCAGCCGCGTGTCGGGTTCGGCAATCTCGTGCGGCGGTATGAATATCGCGTCCGGCTTGTTCAGAAATGCCACCCGCTTCACCTTGCCATCGGTCAGGTTTATGATCATGTTGCTGCACTCCACCTTATTCACGCCCCGGATGTCGGTGTTCAGGTCGTTGAGTACCCACGTCACATTTTCGCCGTTGCCGTTTACCGTCACCCGTTCCAGTTTGCTGTCCTTGCCGTTGAAAAACGCCACCATCTGCCGTCCTTTCACTTGGTTGTAGTTTCGGAGCGTATCCAGCGAAATCACGAACGAATTGGTTTTCAAAAACATCCGGTCCATCTTGTTGTTGGCCAGTTGTATGCGTACGGTGTCAGCCATCAGTTGGCTTTGGTCATTCCACAACACCGGGTCGTGGTAAAAATGGATCAGCGAATCCAGTTGGTTGTACACCAGCGAGTCGCATTTGCCTTGCAGGTCTTTCTTGAAGATTTTGACGTGGTTGTAGGCGAATATCTTTTTGACGCTGGTTTCCTTGTTTTCCACTGAGGCCAGCGTGTCGGCGGTGATGTACAGCGTGTCCTGCTGCATTATTTTCTTCATCAGTGCCCTGCCGTGGACTTTGGAAAGCCCAAATTCGCCGAAATACCGCCCCGTGTCGCCTTCCACCACCACGCTGTCCTGTTTGGCATACAGCACCACGTTGCCCGTTGCCACGCCTTTTTCCTTGAGTTTGTCGTAGTTGAGCCGGTCGCCGGTGAGGATGTAGGTCGAATATTCAATGGAACTGCGCGCCCGGAAATTGGAAACGCCAGTCACCGTGTTGTATTCGCCATCGGTCGAGACCAGCGTGCCATCCTTGCCCACAATCCGCGTGAGGGTGTTGAAATACGCGGTTTTTACGTTGGTGGCATACACTACCCTATCGGAAGTGAGCGTGTATTTGGGGTTCACCATCACCACGTCGCGTTCAAAGGTGAAAACCTTGGTTTGGGTGTTGTAATAACCCTGCTTGCTGGTAACTGTGTTTTCGCCCTCCACAATGCGGCCATTGTCGGGGTAGTGCGCCACGCTGGTGCGCATATCGTAGTCCAGTATTTCGGTGTTCAGTATCTTGGTGCCGTCGTTCATGACCACATTGCCGCGCATTTCCGATTGCTTGGTTTGGCCGTTGTACGTGCCGTTGTTGCCGGTTATCGTCACCGAATCGCCTTCCACAATGCGCACGTGGCCATAAGCCTCCACAAAATTGCGGGCGTTGTACAAATAAGCCGAGTCGCAGTTGATGGTTGTGTTGCCTTGCCTGAGTTTTACATTGCCCACCAGCCGCCGCGTTTCCTGCCCGTCTTTTACAGTGCCAAACAGATTGTCGGCATATTCCAAATTTACTTTTTCCTTTTGCGCGAATGCCGGAACCGCGCCGCCAACCAACACCAATAAGCAAACGGATCGGAATAGAAAACGCATCGGATGATTCGGATGAAATTAAAAAGGCCGGGTTTGGCACTTTCAAAAGATACTACTTTCCCAAACGGAAAACGTCATTGCGAGGAACGAAGCAATCCGTTCACGGGCAGACGCGCCAAAAGCCGCTCCGCAAGTTTGTCCCGGAGCCGCAGACACTTGCCCGGAAGGTTTCGGGCCGACGGCACGAAACAGATTGCTTCGTGCCTCGCAATGACGGAGTTTTGGTCAAACGGGTTTGGCATTTTCAAAAGATACTATTTTTGCTTTGCCGCAAAAATCCCACCAAATTTGTCCGTCAAAGTTCTCAATTAAATAAATGCTGGAAAAGTTTTTAACATACATTAACGAAAAGTCATTGTTCGCCCCGACCGATAAAATCCTGCTGGCCGTCAGTGGCGGCATGGATTCGGTGGTGATGACACATTTGTTTTTGAAAGCCAAACTGGATTTTGCCGTGGCGCACTGCAATTTCGGGTTGCGCGGCGAAGAATCGGAGGCCGATGAACAGTTCACAAAAAAGCTCGCCAAAAAATACAAGGTGCCGTTTTTCGTGGAGCAGTTCGACACGCAAGCCTTTGCCGACCGCGAAAAGATTTCGGTGCAGATGGCCGCCCGCGTGCTGCGCTACGAATGGTTTGAAACCGTGCGCCGCGCCGGTGGCTTTGACTATATCGCCGCCGCCCACCACCTCAACGACACGCTGGAAACGGTGCTGCTGAACTTGGCTAAAGGCACGGGCATTGCGGGCCTGCACGGCATCCAGCCCAAAAACGGCCGCATCATCCGGCCCATGCTTTTTGCCGACCGCGAAGAGATTTACGCGTATGTGGTTGAAAACCAGTTGGCTTGGCGCGAGGATTCGTCCAACCAATCATCACATTACCAGCGCAACCTGATCCGCAACGAAGTGGTGCCGCTGCTGAAAACCATCAATCCGAATTTGGAAAACACCATTGAACGCACCGCCGATCGGGTTTTGGCCATTGAAAAGATACTATTTTCGGAAATCGAACGGCTGCAAACGCAAATTTGCCGACAGGAAAACGACGTGCATTTCATTGATTTCGGGCGGCTGCAAGCCGAAATCGAACCGGTTGCCAAACTGGAATACCTGCTCAAGCCGTTTCACTTCACGCACACGCAAACGCGCGACATTTGGCAGGTGCTGGCCGCCGAACCGGGCCGCCATTTCGACTCGCCCACGCACCGGCTGGTCAAAGACCGCACCGATTTGGTACTCACCCCCAAGCCGCTGCATGATTTTATTCCGGCCACGATTGATGCCGCGCACGAAAATTTCGCCAACGAAATCCTATCGCTGGAAATGCACAAACTGCCCGCCGCCGATTTTAAAATTCCCACTTCGCCCAAAATTGCGGCCTTGGATTACGGCTTGCTGAAATTCCCGCTCAAAATCCGCATCTGGCGGCAGGGCGATAAATTCAGTCCGTTGGGCATGGAACAGAAAAAAAAGCTCAGCGATTTCCTGATTGATGCCAAAGTGCCGCAGAATATCAAGGAACGCACGCACGTGCTGCTCTCGGGCGACGACATTGTGTGGATTTCCGGAATGCGGATCGACAACCGCTTCAAAATCACGGACAAAACGGAAACCGTGTACCGGGTGACGATGCACTGAAAATGCTGATACCCATAACAAAGTGCGGTATGTTGCATTTTACGACCAAAAAGCAGTTTTTATCACATTAAAAAGCTTGAAATTTTGGTTTTTGTTGAAAATATGCATTATATTGCACTACTGATTAAGTAGACAAAAAACTCGATTTACGTTATGTTTTCACGGCAGCTAAGCGAAACGATCAAGCAAAGGCGGCAAATACTGCGTATCGGCCCGGATGATTTGGCGGAGATTGCGGGTGTGGGGCGGCGCACATTGTTTTACTTGGAAAAAGGAAACGCCAATCCATCATTGGAAACCATGGTAAAAGTACTGGATGCATTGGGGATGGAACTCAAAATCGTGTTGAAAAATGAGCCGGAAAGCTGAGGTTTTCTTGAATGGCAAATTGGTTGGTGAGCTTGGATGCACTGCCGCCGGTTATGTTTTTCAATACAAGGACGAACATTTCCGTAATCCGGCAGCCAAATCCATTAGCCTCACATTGCCTAAAAACCAACAAGGTTACCAATCGCCGACATTGTTTGCATTTTTTTACAACTTGCTTCCCGAAGGAGTGAATAAGCAAGTCATTTGCCGGGAACTGAAGATTGACGAAAACGATTTTTTCACACTTTTGCTCAAAACCGCCCATTCGGATACTATCGGGGCGGTTACAGTCAGGGAAATGCTGGATGAATGATGCAAAGTATTAATTGTTGTCCCGCCACGTTAGCCAAAGGATATAAAAAATATAGCCCGAAAGCGTTGCGCGAACTGTTCGATGGCATTGCGGTCAGTCCTTTCCTGTCTTTTCCATCGCTTGCCAGCCATCAGAGAGAAGCTGATATATTACTCGAACACCGCCGGATTTCCATTTCCGGGGCACAAGAAAAATATTCGCTCCGGCTATCGAACAACCAGTTAATGCCCACTTCGACCAACGGGGAATATATCCTGAAACCCATTTCACAGAACATTCGTAATGCAACCCAAGTGCCTGCCAATGAGCACCTGACAATGCAAATTGCCCGTCAACTATTTGGCATTCGAACAGCAGCGTGTGCCATGGTTTTTTTTAAAGATGAGCAACCTGCATATTTGACCAAACGATTTGACTACCGGCCAGACGGCACGAAATACCGGCAGGAAGATTTTGCGTCTATTGCCAATCAAACAGGAGAAACGGATGGTGAAAATTACAAATACAGGTTCAGTTACGAAATGATCGCGCGGCTGATGCGGAAATTTGTGGTTTCTTATCAGGTGGAAATCGAAAAATATTATAAACTGCTGCTTTTCAATTGCCTGTTTTCCAATGGGGATGCGCACCTGAAAAATTTTTCCCTGATCGAATCTGGTTCTGGAGATTTTATCCTTTCCCCTGCATACGATCTGCTCAACACGCGGCTTCATGGTGATGATTTTACAGATTTGGCTGCGGAAGACGGGTTTTTTGAAAATGATTTTGAAACCGAAAGTTACCAAGCCAATGCTTTTTACGCTTATGACGATTTTTTGGAATTTGGCAGGAGGGTGGGCATTTTTGAAAAAAGGGCAAGAAAAATCATATCGGATATTTCGGCAACAAACAAGGAATTAAAAGTCAGGGGATTGATAGACAGATCCTTTTTGGACAGTGAAAACAAGGAGGCATACCATGATTTGTATCAGGATAAACTCAAACGTTTTCGCTATTCTTTTTTGAAACAGATTATTTAACAGCACTTTGCCGTGGGCTTAACTTGCCAATGTGACTATTGATAATCCGTAACCATGCGCAACGTATGAAAGCCCTGTTTTTTTTGCTGGCCGGGTTTCTGCTTTTTCCGGGATACTATTCTGCCCGCGCCGATTCCACGCATACTGTCCGCCCGCCATTTGTTGTGGCCTTACGCACGCATTACGGCTTCATCATTCCGCATTCGGAGAGCATCCGCAGCATTTCCGATTCGCGGCCGTGGGGCGTTGAGCTGGAAGGAAGCTGGCTACTGACCGGCGATAAGGCTTGGGACTATTGCTTTTGCTATCCGCGCATGGGGGGGGCGGTTTCGTATGTCAATTTTGACAACCGCGACATTCTGGGCAGTGCCACCTCATTGGTTTATTTCATTGAGCCGTTCCTGTCTTATAACCGGAAATTAAATTTCTCCTTCCGTACCGGGATGGGAATCAGTTACCTCGACAATACGCATGATGCTGCCAAAAACCCGCAAAACCTGTTCTACAGCTCGCCCGTCAGTTTTTTGCTGCAACTCAATGTCGCCCTGAATTACCGGCTCAACAGCCGCACATTTGTGCGGATGGCTGCGTATTACAACCATATTTCCAATGGCGGAATGCGCGAACCCAACAAGGGGATTAACTACCCGACGCTGAGTCTGGGTGTGGATTACGCCTTGCATCCGGTTGATTTGAAAGTCCGTTCGCGCATCAGGAATAGTATCTTTTCAGAACGCAAAACCCGTTACGAGGCGGCATTGCTGTTCACTGCCAAACCCATCGGTCCGAACGCGCCGCGCCGCTACCCGGTTTACGGACTGACGGCCCAAATAACGCGCCGCGCAGGGAGGTTGAGTGCCTTGAATGCGGGCTTGGAGGCGGTGGTGAGCCATGTGCATCAACAAAAACTAAGGCAGGAACAGTTGCCCGGCAATCCGTTCAGCATTTCGGTATTGGCGGGGCACGACTTGATTATCGGCCGCTTCGAGTTTTCCACGCAGTTGGGCGCGTACCTGTACGCAGGGCATTTCAACCGCGATCCGGTATATCAGCGGTATGGCTTGCGCTTCCGGCTCAACGACCGTTTTTTTGCCGGAATCAACCTGAAATCCCACCGTGAAGTAGCCGATTTCATGGATGTGCGCGTGGGTGTGAGGTTTTAGCGTCGGGTTTATCCGGCAGCGGCGGCAAAAATAGTATGTTTAAAAAAGCCTAAACCCCCCAGCCTGTAGAGACGTTGCACTGCAACGTCTCCGGCACTGCAACATCTGCCGCCGATTCCCGTTTCCGGTCTGACACGCAGTGTCTGACCTGCGTTGCGGCCTTTCCAAAATAGTATCTTTTAAAAACACCAAACCTCATGCTGTAAAAACGGCAAAAGCCTTCCATCGGGAAGGCTTTTGCCGTTTTCAGAGAAACGAATGTTTACAGCGACAGCGTGTCCAGCACACTGTTCATGCTGCGCACCGCTTCCGCCGATTTGCCAAAGGCTTCCTGCTCGGCGGCATCAAGTTTGTAGTCCAAAATTCGTTCCCAGCCGCCTTTGCCAATCACCACCGGCACACCGAGGCAAATGTCCGTCTGGCCGTATTCGCCATCCAAGGCAACGCAGCACGGAAACACCTTCTTTTGGTCACGCACGATGCTTTCCACCAGCAACGCACTGGCCGCTCCCGGGGCGTACCAAGCCGAAGTGCCGATCAGTTTGGTCAGCGTTGCGCCGCCCACCATGGTGTCGGCCGCCACTTGTTTGAGTTGGTCTGCGGACAGGAACTGGCTCACCGGCACGCCGTTGAACGTGGCAAGGCGCGTGAGCGGAATCATGGTTGTGTCGCCGTGGCCGCCAATCACCGTGGCCTGCAAGTCGTTGGGCGAGCAATTGAGTGCCATGGAAAGATATGTTTTGAAACGCGCACTGTCTAGGATGCCGCCCATGCCGATGATGCGGTTTTTGGGAACCCCGGCTGATTTCAAAGCCAGATACGTCATGGTATCCATCGGGTTGGAGACGATGACAATGATGGCCTCTGGCGAGTTTTTGAGCAGGTTTTCCACCACGCCCTTCACAATGCCCGCGTTGGTGCCGATCAGGTCTTCGCGCGTCATGCCGGGTTTGCGCGGAATGCCCGACGTGATGACCACCACATCCGAACCGGCGGTTTTGCCGTAATCGTTCGTGGAGCCGGTGATTTTGGTGTCAAATTCCAGCAGCGTGGCCGTCTGGAACATATCCAGGCCCTTGCCTTCGCTCAGGCCTTCCTTGATGTCGAGCAGCACTACTTCTTCGGCCAGTTCGCGGCGCACAATATTATCGGCGGTGGTGGCTCCCACGGCTCCGGCTCCTACAACGGTGATTTTCATACGGTTACAAACGGGGTTTGGTGTTTTTGAAACATACTATTTTGTCGGGGCTAAAATTAGAACGGAAAACGGAATGAAAAAACAATCCGCAACCAATAGTTTTTCAGCCGGTTTTCCGGAAACCGGCTGAAAGCCATATCCTAAAATTTGCAATCTTGCCCAAACGCTGAACGTTCAGCGTTTTTTGACTACTTTTGCTTCAATCCCAAAAACCATCAGAATCTTGCACCTGAAAGACATTTCGCGGGTTTATTTTATCGGCATCGGCGGTATCGGCATGAGTGCCTTGGCGCGTTGGTTCAAACATTCGGGCTGCCAAGTGGCTGGCTATGACCGCACCGCCACCGCCCTGACCGCGCAATTGGCAGCCGAGGGTATCGCGGCGCATTACGAAGATGACGTGGCGCAAATTCCCGAGTCCTTCCGGCAGCCGCAAGGAACGCTGGTGGTTTATACGCCCGCCGTGCCGCCCGGCCACCGGGAACTGGCTTTTTTCCGGGCGGGTGGCTTTGAGATACTGAAACGTTCGCAGGTGCTGGGCCGGCTCACGCAGGATTTGTTTACGGTGGGCGTGGCGGGCACGCACGGCAAAACCACCACTTCGTCCATGGTGGCGCATTTGCTCACCGTGGCTGGCAAGAACTGCACCGCATTTCTGGGAGGAATTACACAAAATTACGGAACAAATTTGTTGCTGGGTAAGGAAAACACTGACGAGGAGCCGGTTGTGGTGGCCGAAGCCGATGAATACGACCGTTCTTTTCTGGCATTGCACCCCGATATTGCCGTGGTCACGTCCATGGATGCCGACCACTTGGACATTTACGGAAGCCACGATGAAGTTGAAAAATCCTTCCGCGATTACGTGGCCCAAATCAAGGAAGGCGGCACGCTGATTGCCAAAAAAGGTCTGCCCTTGCCAACGCCATCCCATGTGCGTGCCTACACGTATGCGCAGGGCGAGCAGGCCGATTTCTGGTCGGCCAATATCCGCATTGATGCGCCGTATTTTGTGTTCGACCTGCACACGCCAACCGGAACCATCAGGGATTTGCAAATCCAAGTGCCGGGTTTCCATAATGTGGAGAATGCGGTGGCGGCGGCGGCGGTGGCCCTGCAACTGGGCGTTTCCGAAAATAGTATCCGCCACGGACTCGAAACCTGCCGGGGCGTGAAACGGCGTTTTGAATGCATATACCGCAGCGAAACGGCGGTTTACATTGACGATTACGCGCACCATCCCGCCGAGGTGGCGGCATTTTTGCAGTCGGTGCGGGCCTTGTATCCGGGCCGCAAAATCACCGCCATTTTCCAACCGCATTTGTTCAGCCGCACGCGCGACTTTGCCGCCGGGTTTGCCGAAAGCCTCAGCCTGGCCGATGAAGTGATCCTGCTGGAAATATACCCCGCCCGCGAACTGCCGATGGAGGGCGTGACCTCGCAGATAATTTTTGACGGCATTACCGCACCCGCCAAGCAACTTTGCCGTAAAAGCGAGTTGCTAGGAATCCTGTCGCATTCGCAGCCCGACGTGCTGCTGACCATGGGAGCCGGTGACATTGACACATTTATTGAGCCGATCCGGGCTTGGCTGGCCGGGCAGGTGCCGAGTATTGTTTAGCGAAAGGAGGGTTTGGCCTTTTTGAAAGATACCATTCTGTCCAACAGTTTGCAAGCAACGAACTTATAACAGGCAATGAACGCACAACCCGAACAAGAGGTTTTTTACACCAAGCAGGAATACTTGGATTGGGAAAGCCAGCAGGAATTCCGGTATGAATACCGCAAAGGCGAAGTGGTGATGATGGCCGGTGGAACGCTGGATCACAACCGGATTGCCATCAACACCACAACCGCCCTGAACCTTGCGCTGCGCCAAAAACCCTGCATGGTTTTTGGCAGCGACCTGAAAGTGCAACTGGCCGACTCGTACGTGTATCCCGATGCGTTTGTGATTTGCGGCGACGTTGAATTTGCCGACAACCGCAAGGACATTGTGAAAAACCCCTGCCTGCTGGTTGAGGTGCTGTCGGACAGTACGGAACAATACGACCGGAGCGGGAAATTCGAGCAATACCGCAAACTGCCCTCTTTCAGGGAATACATGCTCATTTTCCAAAACAAACCCGGCGTGGAGATTTTTTTCAGGCAGGACGACAAGCACTGGCTCATGACCGTGACCAATGACATGGAAGACACCATCTATTTGCAATCGCTGGACATAACGCTGACCATGCGTGAAATCTATGAAAAGACGACTCTGGTTACCTGACTTGTTGGATTACAGTGGAAAACAGTATCGAAAAAATAGCCCAAACCTCCCGAATTCAAGACAAAAAATATAGATGCTCAGTTGGCTCAAAAAAATCCGCTTGCGCACGCCGGTCAAGATCATGTTGGCGGGCACGGCGTTTTTTTTGCTGATCGGGTTTGTGGAAAACAAGCAGCACCGGAAAATCTGCACCGGAATCCGGGTGGATATTGAAGATACGTTTGACACTTATTTCATCAATGAGGAAGACGTGCTGTCGTTGCTCAGCCAGAACGGCACGCAGCGCATTGAAGGTGAGCCTTTCCGGGAAATCAATTTGAAAAATCTGGAATTGCGGTTGAAAACCAATAAATTCGTTAAAAATTGCCAAGTGTACGCCGACCTGACGGGCAGGCTGAACGTGAATATAGTCCAGAACCGCCCGTTGGCACGGGTTGTTGACCCGAACCTGCCTGATGCCTACATCAGCGAAGATGGCGACGTACTGCCCCTTTCGGAACGGTTTACGGCGCGGGTGCTGCTGCTGGAAGGGGCAGGCCTGAAAAAATTGCTGCGCGGAAACCTTCAAGACGACAGTAGCGGCAGGGCTGTCTTCGAATTATTGAAGCGCATTGATAATGAACGCTTTTTCAAGGCGTTATTGGCACAAGTGGCCGTAAGCGAGAATGGCGACATAAAAATGTACCCGCAAATCAGCAGGCAGGTCATTGAGTTTGGCAAGCCGGTTGATATTGAGCGGAAATTTGAAAAAATAAGGATTTTTTACCGGCGCATCCTGCCCGCACGGGGCTGGAACCGTTACCGTCGGGTCAGTGTGGCGTATGGCAACCAGATTGTCTGCGAATAGCGGTTTCCGGTCTGTTACAGGAAACGCTGGCTTGCAACCGGTTGCATTTAAGCCTTGAAAATAGTATCTTTTGGAAAGCCCAAACCCGCCTCTTGTTTTTCAACGGTAAGCGCAGAACGGCAAACCCGGCACAGCAAGCCGAAAACGAGTAACAAACATGGATGAGAAAATAGTAGTGGGCCTTGACATCGGCAGCACCAAAGTGTGCGTGGTGGCAGGGCGGAAAAACGAGTACGGGAAAATAGAGATACTGGGAATGGGCAAAACCCGCCTCGAGGAAGGTGTGGTGCGTTCGGGTGTGGTCACTAAAATAGACCGTACCGCCCAAGCCATCCAGCAGGCCATGCGCGACTTGCAGGCCGGCATGGAAGGCGAAATCAAGATCAACGCCGTCAATGCCAACATAGACAGTATTTACATCAAGGGTGCACTGCAACGCGGCGGACTCACGCGCCGCTCGGCCCAAGCAGAAATCAGCGTGCAAGACATCAGCCAGTTGAATGATGACATGTACCAGACCATTCCGCCGCTGGGCAGCCAAGTGATCCACGTAATGCCGCAAACCTACCGCGTGGATGACGAAAATGGCGTGAAAGATCCTGTCGGGATGCTAGGCGTGCGGCTGGAGGCCGATTTTTACATCATCAGTGCCCAGACCAACGTGCTCAAAAACATGGAGATGTGCGTGCAGCGGCTTGGCTTGGAAGTGGAGCAGCTCGTGTTTGCCCCGTTGGCGGCCAGCCTGTCAACTTTACTCGACGATGAAAAGGAACGCGGCGTGGTACTCGTGGACATGGGCGGCGGCACCACCGATGTGGTAATCTACCACGAAGGCATAGTGCGGCACATTGCCGTGCTGCCGTTTGGCGGCGAAGTGATAACCCAAGACATTGCCCACGGCTGCGGCGTGACCAAGTTGCAGGCCGAAGCCATGAAAACCAAGCACGGCATGGCCACGCCCGAAGCGGCCAGCCACCAAGACCGCATAGAAGTGCCCGGCCTGCGCGACCGGCTGCCCACAATGGTCTCGATGAAAACACTGTCCACCATCATCGAAGCCCGCCTGTCGGAAATCATTGAGATGGTGTATGCCGAAATCGTGCGTTCCGGCTACGAAAGCCGCGTGCGCAACGTGGGCATTGTGCTGTCGGGTGGCACGGCCATGCTCGGTGGCATTCAGGATCTGTTTGAAGACCTGACCGGAATGCCCACCCGCATCGGCTACGCGCACGAACACTTGGGCCAGAGCCGCACCAATGAGATAAAACATCCGGCCTTTGCAACCTCCGTAGGCTTGGTGCTGGCCGGTTTCCGGGCATTGGATGCGCGCGAAAACCGCTACCAGCAACTCAAGCCCACCGTGCAGGCCAAAGCCGAAACAACCCCGCGCGCCAACGGCGGCATTTTCGGCAAACTGAAAACTTGGCTCACCGATGACATCAACGAAAACAGCGATTACTGAGCCGACAACCGGCGCAAACGGTTCCGGGGTTCGGGCAAAACAACGGCGGTAGAATAGTATCTTTTGGAAAGCCCAAACCCGGCACGCACGCCGGACTCGGAAAGTCCGGCCACATTGCCGCCCTGAGCCGTGCAAGCATTTTCATATTTTCATCATTTCCGGATTCCCGCTTTCTGCCACGATTGCCCCGACCCTTAATTTCCCCGCACCATGCTCAACGTCAAATTCGATCTTCCCCTGCTCAACCAATCCATCATCAAGGTGATTGGCGTGGGCGGCGGCGGCGGCAATGCCGTCAACCACATGTTCCGCCAAGGCATCCGCGATGTCGAGTTTGTGGTTTGCAACACCGACGCGCAAGCACTGGCCACCAGCCCGATCCCCACCAAACTCCAACTGGGAGCCAGCCTGACCGAAGGCTTGGGAGCCGGGGCCGATCCGGAAAGGGGTAGGTCGGCGGCGCTGGAGAGCGAGGAGGAAATCAAGGGGCTTTTCACACCGGCCACCAAAATGGTGTTTATCACGGCTGGCATGGGCGGCGGCACGGGTACGGGGGCCGCGCCGGTCATTGCCCGCATCGCCAAGGAAATGGGCGTGCTTACGGTTGCCATCGTAACCTCGCCGTTCAGCTTTGAAGGGCGCATAAAACTCAACAACGCCTACAAGGGCATTGAGGAACTGCGCCAGCACTGCGATACGGTGCTGCTGATTTTGAACGACAAGCTGTTTGAAATTTTCGGCGACCTGCCCAAAAGCAAGGCTTTTGCCGAGGCGGACAATATTCTGACCAACGCCGCCAAATCCATTGCCGAAATCATTACCGTGCCCGGCTACGTGAACGTGGACTTTGAAGATGTGAAGAAGGTGATGAAGAATGCGGGCCAGGCGGTAATCGGCTCGGCAACGGCAAGCGGTGAAAGCCGCGCCCGGAAAGTGATTGAGTCGGCGTTGAACTCGCCGCTGCTCAACAGCCGCGACATCCGGGGTGCGAAAAAAATACTGGTGACCATGTTCTACAGCCAGGAAGCCGAGATGACCATGAGCGAGACCAGCGAGATCATGCGCTACATCGGTGAGAAAACGGGTGTGGACGTGGACGAACTGATCCACGGGGACATCATTGACAACGACTTGGGAGCCAATATCCGCGTGACGATCATTGCCACCGGCTTCGACGACGCGCCGGATGCGCAGGTGAAAATATTCGCCCCCGGCGGTACAACCGCCGCCAACCCGGTGAAAACGCCGGTTTCCATCGCCGAGATGGAAAGCTTCTTCGCGCCTAAACCGTCCACCCCCAGATTTTCAACCGAAGATGTGGGTGCCGTGGGCCAACCCACGCTGAACGATCCCGAACCCGCCCCGGCAGCGGTGGTCGAGGTGCAAGTGGTTCCGGAAAAACAGTCTTCAGAAGAAGTGGCGCAATTCCTGAAACGCCAGAAACTGTCCGATGTGCGCGAAAAACTCAAGCACATGAGCAACGACCTGACCGCCGAGCAAATCCGGGAGCGTACCGAAACCCCGGCCTACGTGCGGCGTGGCATAAGCATCGCCGAACCGCCGCCCGGCAAAGACATCAAGCGCCACACATTGGACGATTAGGCCACCGAAAATAGTATCTTTCCAACAGCCCAAACCCCACTGGCGCAAGCGTCGGCTTCTGCCTGTGGGGTTCTTCAATCCGTCAGTTGGTGGAAATTTTATGACCGACACCGAGAAAATGATTGCTAAGACAAAAGAATACATTCTGAAACTTTATTCGGAAGGTTATAGTACGCATCAGAATATGGTATCAGGCTTAAAGAATGGTATTGATTTTTTGGTTGGACGCAAAGATAATGTTGAAACAATTAAGGAAGATATAATATCGTCTTGTTTGAGGGAGTTTGAGATAAAAACTAAGGTATTTGACAAAGTTGGACACTTGAAAATGGTCGAGGTAATTAAATCAGAATTCATTCAGTTTGTAAATGGCCTAAATGTAGACGAACTTACTGAAATATCCCCTATTCCATTTGAGAGACGGCTGAATGATGAAGAATCTCAAATACTGACAGCCTTATTAAGAGACAAATTTGACTTTGGCTCTTGGAAAGATGAAAATTATTATTGGGAACCTGTTGCCAAAACTGAAAATAGAATACCGATAATTTATTTTGAAGATGATGTTTTTGGGTCGAAGAAAGTCGAGAGAATAATTGAGATTATTGAATCTATTTCAGGTGAGAGAATTTATCTTTTAACAGAAGAACAGTTAAATTATGAAGTTGACACATATACGCTAAACTTTGATTGGAATGAATCTGCTTATTGTGATTTTAATGCAAGTTGGTTAATATATGTATCTCACGAAGGGACAATTACATTTTCAGGGCAAAAATTGATAGCAGAAGTTGAAAATAAATTGAACGAAATAGTTAGACATAAAAATCCGTGGGAATAAGAAAAACCTGCCAGCATCGGTTTGGTAATATAGTGTCTGACTTGCTTTTATGAAGCATTTGTATAAGATTTGATTGATGTGCTTCTACTAACCTTTTGTGTTAAAAATCAGCCGAAGTGCCAAGCCGAGAATTGTTGCAATGCAAAAATAGTATCCTTGGAAAACCGCAAACCTCCCACCCGTGCGGACGGTTTGCTAATCCGGCCAACAAAACATAAACGAAAAACAAACAATGCAACTGAGTGAGCAAGAGAGTATCAGGCGCGACAAACTTGGACAGTTGCGCCAATTAGGCATTGAGCCATATCCCGCCGAGGGTTTTGACGTGAACGCGGGCATCCGCGACATTACGGAAAACTACGAACGCAACAAGACCGACTACAAGAACATATCGCTGGCCGGGCGGCTCATGAACTTCCGCGTGATGGGCAATGCCTCGTTTGCCGAGTTGCAGGATGCCAGCGGACGGATGCAAATCTACGTGCGGCGCGACGATATTTGTCCCGGCGAAGACAAAACGCTTTACAACACGGTTTTCAAGAAACTGCTCGATGTAGGCGACATCATCGGCATCCACGGTTACGTGTTCACCACGCAGACCGGCGAGATCACAATCCACGTCACGGAGTTCAAGTTGCTTTCAAAATCCCTGCGTGTGCTGCCCATGCCGCGCCACGTGGAAGAAAACGGCGAGGAGAAACGCTACGATGCCTTCACCGACCCCGAGCAGCGTTACCGCCAGCGGTACGTGGACATGATTGTGAACCCGCAGGTGCGCGAAACGTTTGTGTTGCGCACCAAACTCGTCAATTCCATCCGCAATTTCCTCGCCGATCGGTCGTATCTGGAAGTGGAAACCCCGATTTTGCAGCCCATCTACGGTGGCGCGGCGGCCCGGCCGTTCACCACGCACCACAACACGCTGGACATGACGCTGTATTTGCGCATTGCCAACGAACTGTATCTCAAGCGGTTGATTGTGGGCGGCTACGACGGCGTATTCGAGTTTGCCAAGGATTTCCGCAACGAGGGCATGAGCCGTTTCCACAACCCGGAGTTCACACAGGTGGAACTGTACGTGGCTTACAAGGACTACGAATGGATGATGGACTTGGTGGAGGAAATGGTGGAGAAAGTGGCGATGGATCTGCACGGAACCACGCAGGTGCAGGTCGGTGAAAACGTGATCAACTTTGCCCGCCCGTGGCAACGCTACACCATGTACGGTGTGATCGAACATTTTACGGGGATTGACATTTCGCAAATGGACGAGGCGCAGATGCGCGAAACCGCCGAAAAGCTGGGCATCAAAACCGACAATACGATGGGCCGCGCCAAACTGGTTGACGAACTGTTTGGCGAATGCTGCGAGAAGCACCTGATCCAGCCGACGTTCATCATGGATTATCCGATTGAAACTTCGCCACTGACCAAGAAACACCGCAGCATTCCGGGTTTGGTGGAGCGTTTCGAGGCGGTTTGCAACGGCAAGGAAATCGCAAACGCCTATTCCGAACTCAACGACCCGATTGACCAGCGCAACCGGTTTGAGGAACAACTCGAACTCGGCAAACGCGGCGATGAGGAAGCCATGATCCTGGACGAAGACTTCCTGCGAGCCTTGGAATACGGAATGCCGCCCACCGCCGGGCTGGGCATGGGCATTGACCGCCTCGCCATGATCATGACCAACCAAGCTTCCATCCAGGAAGTGCTGTTTTTCCCGCAGATGCGCCCCGAAAAACTGTCCGAAACCCCGGCCGAGGCCGATTTTGCCGCGCAGGGCGTGCCCGCTGAATGGATTCCGGCGGTGATGAAGATGAATTTCGCCACTATGCACGATTTCAAGGCCGCCAACCCCAACAAGTTTTTCAACGACTTGGGCGGGATGCGCAAAAAACTGAAACTGGACGCGAAGATGCCCGATTTAGTTGAAGTAAAGGCTTGGTTTGATTGAAAAGCCTGACTTCAATCCTTTCCGAGAGGAAAACGTGAACGGACAGGTTTGGGCATTTCAAAAGATACTATCTCTTTACAATGATTTTCGGGGAAATAAAAATGTTTATCACAAGCAAGAGTTGGGCAGCCATAAAAACCAATAGCGAAATGCTGATGACGGCATTTGCATCCAACGGTGCATTTTGTCCGAAATCGCCAAGGGAATAATACTTCGGGTAGCGATTTGCGTTTGTGTACGAGACAGCGTTTAAAAAACAACACATGGAAATGCTGGTCAATAAGAAATGAATCAAAGAAAGCCAGTTGTTGAGTTGTTTCCATTGTGAAATGAAAAGGTGAAATAAGCCTGTGGTTGCAAGAATCAAGGAACTTATATTGCTAACGTGTTCATAAGCAATTACATAATACGTGTCGTGCAGTTGGATGTCAATTGTGAGGTTGGCAAACAAAAATCGGGTGGAAAATACAAGCACACCAAAACCCAAGAATAAATACGCGAAAACGTTTTTCATTTTATCGGATTGTCGTGTGTTACCCGAGTGCGCAAATATACGCATGACACATCTGGGTTCTGAAGCGTGTCTGTTTGACGAGGCCAATAATCAACAACCGGCGGGTTTAGTGTTTTGGGAAGATACTATTTTTCTGGTTCGGAAGGGGACGGGGGAAGGCTTCTCAACACGTCCGGTATCATGTTCGGGTCGGTGATGTGAACGGCGTGGATGCCCAGTTGGCGGGCCGCCTCGATATTGCGCAGGTTGTCGTCCAAGAAAAGGGCTTTTTGCGGCTCCACGCCGTACCGGTCAAGCAAAATCCGGTAGAATTCCGGGAACGGCTTGCGCGTCTTTTCCGTACCCGACACCACGATGCCATCGAACCAGTGCAGGAAATCGTATTTGCGCAAGGCAATCTCAAACGTTTCCGCCGACCAGTTGGTCAGGGCATATACTTGGTAATCAGTCTCTTGGGTCAGTTTGCGCAAGGTTTCCACGCCTTCCCCAAACACGCCGCCCAGCATTTCCTCCCAACGCCCATAATACGCCCGGATGTGCGTTTCGTGTTCCGGATGGCGTGCCATGAGCCACTCGGTGGCTTCGGCCAGCGACCGGCCCGCATCCTGTTCCTCGTTCCAGTCGGGCGAGCAGATGTGCGTCAGAAAATGCTCCATTTCCTGCTCATCGGTGAACAGCTTGCGGAAAAGATAGCGCGGGTTCCAGTCAATAAGCACGCCGCCCAAGTCGAAAATAACGGTGTCAATCATGGCAATACAAAGCGGATTTGAAAAATAGTATCTTTTGAAAAGGCAAAACCCCACTCTGGGTGAGCGGGGCGGACGGCTGCCATAAAAATCCTGTGGATTTTGCACAAGCTAAAGCGTGTGCTACCGCGTCAATCAAGCGTAATTGTTCAGCATTACCGGCATCACGAGCATGAGCATATCCTCGTTGGGGTCTTTTTCCTTGGGCAGGATCAGGCCGGCGCGGTTGGGGGCCGAAAGTTCAAGCACAATGTCTTTGGCGGTCAGGTTGTTGAGCATTTCGATCAGGAAGCGGGCATTGAATCCGATTTCCATTTCCTCGCCCGTGTATTCGCAGGCGAGTTTTTCGGCGGCCTCATTGGAAAAATCCAAATCCTCGGCGGAGATGCGCACTTCGGTGGGCATGATGTGCAGGCGCACCTGGTTGGTGGCGCGGTTGGCGTAGATGGCAATGCGGCGCAGGGAGGCCAGCAGTTCCAAACGGCTGATGGACAGGTGGTTGGGATTGTCCTTGGGAATCGCATTCACGTAATCAGGGAAACGTTCGTCAATCAGGCGGCAGATCATGCGAATGTTGTCGAACGTGAAAAAGGCGTTGGACTGGCTGAATTCGGCCTTCACCACCGTTTTCTCGGTGGGCAGCGACGACTTGAGCAAATTCAATGCCTTGCGCGGAATAATCATCGTGTTCTCATCGCCGGCACCCAAGTCGGAGCGGCGGTAGCGGATCAGGCGGTGGCCGTCGGTGGCCACAAACGTCACGCTTTTGCCATTGAGTTCAAAATACACACCCGTCATGGCGGGGCGCAACTCGTCGGTGCTGGTGGCGAAAATCGTGTTTCCGATGGCGCGTTCCAGCACATCCGACGGGAAATCAATGGAGTAGGACTTGTTTACGCTGGGAATGCGCGGAAAGTCGGCGGCGTTTTCGCCCGAGAGCTTGTAACGCCCATTGTCCGACAGGATTTCGATGCCGTAAGTATTGCCGTCAATTTCAAACGTGATCGGCTGTTCGGGCAGCCCGCGCAGCGTGTCGAGCAGTATTTTGGCGGGAACCGCAATGTTGCCCGTATCGCCTGACTCCACTTCCATGTCGGCAGTCATGGTGGTCTGCAAGTCCGATGCGGTGATGGTCAACTGGTTGGCGCTGAGCTGGAAAAGGAAGTTTTCGAGGATGGGCACAATCGGGTTGCTGGCAATGACACCGCTGATGGCGGATAACTGTTTGAGCAAGGCTGAGGAGGAAACAATGAATTTCATATTGCCGGAGGAGTGTTTAAAATCTGACTAAATCTACCAAGCAAATGTAAGAAAAACCAGTACGCGGAAAAAAAATACGGTTTTATTTTTGCCGGAACGCACAATATAAGAGGCGAGCTTGTGGCTGCGTGGTGCGCACAAGGGGTTTGGGGTTGGCGGAAGATACTATTTTTAAAATCCGCGTTATTGCGAATCCGGCGTACAGGGTCGTTTGACCGGAATATGTGCTAATCACGCTGAAAGCCCACATCCATAATCAATGCGCCATATTCGTCGGTTGGAATGCGGATGCCCGCCCCATTCCCGCCTTGCAATTGCAATCACCCCATTGGTTATGAGTGGGTTGACTCTTGGAGTGCCGTACGTGGGATAAGGACGGCTTGTGCCGTTTACCGCTCTGTTTCGCAGATATTTTCCGCCATCCTTACGTTGCCGCGCCTTGTGGCCTGCCCACCCTTTTTGATTCGGGCAGGCCGCTTTTCTACCTTTGGCATTGCCAGAAAAGTGTCCCGCCCGGGCCGCACCACAACCAGCGGCGGCATCACAATCACAATGAGTATCCAGCTATGTCCACGAAACGTATCCTGCCCGCATTGGGCGGCCAAGTGAAAAAAACGGGGGTGTTGTGCCTATTCCTGTTCATTGCTGCACTAACCATGCTCCACGGCCAGACCCTTTACTGGGTGGGTAACTCCGGCGACTGGGGCAACACCGCTAACTGGAGTGCTTCATCGGGCGGAGCGGGCGGGGCGGGGCTGCCCACGGCCACCACCAATGTGGTATTCGACGGGCAATCCTTTTCCGCCCCCGGCCATGCGGTGTCGGTGACGGGCGGCGCGGCCGTGTGCCGCAACATGACTTGGACTGACCAAGGAGGCGACAATCCGGCCCTGAATTTCACCGCCAGCAGCACCCTGACCATTTATGGCTCCATGGCCTTGCACGCCAGCATGGCGGTGGGGTTGGTTGATGCCGCTGAACGGATCGTGTTTGCCGGAACCGGGGGGCCGCACACCGTTGCCTCGGCTGGCAAGGTGCTGCCCGGCCTGAGATTTGACGGTGCGGGCAGCACATGGGACTTGGCCGATGACCTGAATGTGGCCAGCAACCGTGCGATACGGGTGGCGGCGGGCACGCTCAACACCCAAGGCCGCACGGTTGACTGCGGACACCTGATAACGGAAGGCACGGCGGCCTGCGGAATCAACATCGGCAACTCGCGGCTCAACATCCGGGCCAACAGCGGGAACGGCGTTCCGGCACTGGATTTGCGCAACCCCAACCTGACATGGACCGTGCCCGGCCCCAACGCCATGATGCAGTTCACCAACCCGAACAATTATCTGACCATCCATACCGGCCCGGATGCCAAGACCCTGCCTGACTTCCTGTTTGAAAGCATACCCGCCGGCAACGGGCCTGCCGACATTGATATAAGCACCGACGACGGCGCAGACCGCATCACTTTCCGCGAAATCCGCGTGGCCCGCACCACCGGAACGCAGTTGAGGGTGACGGGAACCGCGCCAAAGACCTACGCGGAAAACATCATCCTGCCCGCCAACTTCAATACTGGCGATGCCAATAACCGGACATTTTCCGGCACTGCCAATCCCCCCCCCAACAACAACATCTACCAAGGGTCGGTGACCGTCGGCACCGGTGCGGGCATCATCTTCAACGGCAACAACACGTTCCAAGGCAGGGTCACCATTGCCGGCACAAAAGCGGAGGAAGATGCCGTGCAATTCACTGCCGACTGCATTTTCAATGACGTGGTGGACATCACGGGCAACACCTTTGTGTTTCCCTACCGGCAGGCCAACGTCCGGTTCGACAATTCGGTTTTCAACCACGATGTTTTCCTGCGTGGTAAGGACGCGGTATTCCGTTTCGGCGGCGCGGTGACCCAAGCCGTCAACCGAAACTTTAACGTCACCGATGACGCAAAAGCCATATTTACCGGCACCCAAGACAATACGTTCTCGGACGGCATTAGGACGGGCGTGAATACGTGCGTGTTCAATGGCACATTTGTGCTGGGCAAAAGGGCCGAAGCCAGTTTCACCAACACCGGTGCGAACACTTACAACAACCTCACCGCCGACAACTTTTCGGTACTCAGGTTCACATCCATGCCCACCTCTTCGAGCACCATTACCGGAACGGTGAGTCTGGTCGGCGATTGCGCCAAGTGGGTCACGCTGCTTTCGGGTGTGAGCGGGCGGCAGGCCGATGTCACTTTCAGCAATGTCCAGAACTGGACGGCCACCGTGGTGCAGGACATCCGCCGGGTGGGTGGCGCGGCGGTGACGGTCAATAACGGCGTGGACAACGGCAACAACAGTGGCATCACGTTCAATGCCAATGCCTCCAACCCGGTCATGTACTGGGTGGGAGGCGACCCGGCCAACACCAGCGGCAACAACCTTTGGAGCGACCCCAAAAACTGGGCGGTTGACATCAATGATGCCACGCAGCGTGCCAACGGCGGCACTTGCATACCGGATGCCAACACCGGTGTCATTTTCGAGCGGCGTTCGTTCAGCAACAATACCGACAACAAATACACGCGGGTGCAGGTGGATGTGCCGCTGGCCCTGTGCCGCGACATGACCTGGACTGATGATGTGAACGGCAACACCGGTGGCATACTGCCCCGCCTGATCACCAGTTCCTCGTTGAATACCGTATTGGTGGGTGGCAACCTGCTTTTCGCGCCGCCCGCCGCCATGGAAAACTTTTTCACCGGAGCCTTTGAGTTTGCCGCCCGTGGCCCGGCCACCATTGATGCCAACGGTGCGGCCAACGGGCCAACGGCAACGCTCGTCACCCGATTCAACGGACACGTGATTTTTTCCGGACGCGGCGGACAGTGGCAACTGCAAAGTGATATGCTGGTCAATGGTGGGCAGTTGGGCAACATGATTTTTGAATACGGCAGCGTGTCGGCCATTGCCAGCGATGGCACCAGCCGAAACATGACTTTGGACGGCAACTGGTTTGTGCGTCGTCCGCAGGATGGCGGCGCGCAGGCCACTGTTGATTTTGGTGTCAACACCGTGACTTTCAATGGCGATGCCACCAACCCCAATCCGCAATACATCATTTCGGGGCCGCCGGTGGCACCGAACCTGAATGATTTTCACAACATTGTCATCAACCGCCACACCAACGGAACGGCCAACAAGGCTAGGCCCGACAATTCGACGGATGTGGCTGTCTGGAACCGATTTGATGTGGGCAGCGAACCCGGCACCACCTCCGCAATGCCCAACCCCAACACGCCCTTCAACAGCGGCATCACCGTGCGCAACAACCTGAGCGTGCTGCGGGGTGCATTCTGGGACAATGGCTTCCAGATTGTGGGCAACACTGCCGGAAACCTCACCGTGGCAAACAGTGCCAACCTGCACATCGGGGCAGCCACGGCTTCGGGAAACAACAACAACGCCCCCATGACCAGCCGCTTCCCGACCGATTTTATCCGGGCCAACATAGACTTGCAACAGGGCAGCACCGTGGTGTACCGGTCGCGCGGACACCAAGATGTGAGCGATGTGCCACTGTACGCCAACCTTTACAATTATAACCCGAACAAAAACGAGGCAGGTTTGGCTGCACTGACCGGCAACAACACCCGCAAGCGGCTGGCCTTGGGACCGCTGCAAATCAACGGGCGGCTTACCATTGAGCAGGGCATCTTGTTTGCCGACAACGGCTTCCAGATCAACGGTACGGCAGGCACTAGCGGCCTGACCATGCAGACCGGCGGCATATTGATGCTCGGCTCATCGGCCATGAACATTGCCACCTCTTACGGTGCGGGTTCCAATCCGGCCACCAACACCACGGGCATCATGGTCGTGTCCAGCGTGAACACGCAGTTCCCCCTCAACTTTGACGATGCCCAACTTGACTTGAATGCAAGCAGTATTGTCATTTACAATGGTGGCGATGCCGCTGCCATGCAGCCGGTGAAGGGCTTGAACTCGGTAACGGCCTCGCAGCAGTATGGCCACCTGCTGTTTGTTAACACCACAGCCGCGCCGACATCCATGGTCGAGAAACGGTTCATGGCGGCTGCCACCGTGCGGGGTGTGCTGCGCGTATATCCCAACGCAAATGTAACCGACGACGGTTTTCAGATTACCGGCAATGCGGCCAACGTGCTGTCCATGTACAATGCCAACAATGCGGACATAGCCGACTTGTCCCAGCAGCCATTCGCCACCAAGCACACGCTGGCCGGCCCGTCGCAACTGGTAATCGGTTCGCCGGGCAGTTCCAGTGAATTCCCGACGCTGTTCACGAATCAGAACATCGAGTTGCAAACCAACACCACCGTTATTTACAACTCCGGCCAAAACACGCAGCAAGTGCGGCGGCTTTCGTCGGGCAACGCCATCAACAACTACGCCCGGCTCATCATCCGTAATCCGAACGGTGCGGCTCCGGTAGCCCGCAAATTTATCGGCGTCAACCCGGTGGATGACGGCAGCGGCAATCTGACCGTTCAGGAAAACCTGACGGTGGAGGGATTTGCTGATTTGCAGGATGCCGGGTTCCAAATCCGCAGGCAGACAGCCGGTGGCATACTGGCCGTGCGCGACAACGGATTCCTGACAATCGGCACTGTTTCGACGGCGGTTTCACCCGCCATCCCGAACACCGCCTTTCCGCCGTTGTTCGACGTGACTGCGGTTGATTTCGCGCCCAACAGCACCATCCGGTACAACGCCGGGGCCGGTTTCAGCCAAGAGATACGTGCGCTGCCAAACACCGGCAACCAAAGCTACGCCAACCTGCTGCTGACCAATGCCGACACAACCCTGGGTGCCGCACCGGCACTTTCGACGCGCAATTTTGCCGCCCCCACCACCATCCGGCGCGATTTCCGCATTTTGCAAGCGGTGGCGGCCTATGACCGGGGTTTTCAAGTGACAGGCAGCACCACGGGCAGGATGGCAATGGATGCCAACGCCCTGCTTTACATCGGCGATGCAAACAGCGGCAACGGCGCAACACGCTTCCCGGACATCTACCCGACAACAAACATAAGCCTGAACGACCTGAGCGTGGTGCATTACTACGATTTTGCCAGTCCGCAACAGGTCTCGCTGGAGCCGGAGCAATACGGCATATTGCGGCTGGGTGCGGTGTCGGGTGCATTGCCGCCCGACAATTCGCCTTTCCAGGTGAAAATCCTGACCCCGGCCAGCACCGCCAATCCGTCGGTGGGTGTGCGTACGCACTTGCTGCTGTATCCCGACTGCGAACTGCGCGACGACGGCTACCAGATTGTGGGCTATGCCGGCACTACCTCCCTCACCATGTCGCGCAATACCCGTTTGCAGGTGGGCAATGCGCTGACAGCCACCCGTTTCCCATCAGATGTGGACCAGAGCCGCATTGACTTGGATTTGAACAGCACCGTGGAATACAATGCCGGCAACGGCTCAGCCGGGTCGCCGCAACTGATCCGGGGTCTGTTTGATTCGGGTTCGCTGTTATCAAACCAAAATTACGCCAATGTGGTACTGACCAACCCGCTCAACAGTGCTTTCATAGAGAAACAACTGGCTGGCAACGCCCGCATCCGGGGCGGCCTCACCATCGGTTCGGCCAATGAGCTGAATGTGGGCGGCGGCAACTACAACATCAACATCCAAGGCAATTGGCTGTGTTTGGGCGGGCGGTTCGTATCCGGCTCGGCCACCGGCACGGTCACGTTTGAGGGCGGCGGCAACCAGACCGTGATCACGTGCAGCACCGGGCCTTACCTGACCGAGGCCGACCAGGATTTTCAAAACGTGGTTTTCAACAAGGCGGCGGTGGGCAATACCGTAACCTTGGCTTCCCGGTTCGCCGTCAAAGGTACGGCCACCTTCAATACCGGCGTTGTCATTGGCGGGGGCATGACGGCCCCGTTTGCCACCTCGCCGAGCAACGTGATGATTTTCCGCGACAATGCCACCACCGCCAATGCCAGCGACAACAGTTTGGTCATCGGGTCGGTACGCAAGGTGGGCCGCGTGGCGGGCACGTTTTATTTTCCCATTGGTGTGTTCATTGGCGGTTCAACGCCCTTCTACCGCCCGAGCGGAATCTCATCGGCCGCCAATGCCGATGCCTCGTTCATCAGCCAGTACTACTTGCAAAACCCCAACGGCTTCGGGTTCACAACGACTTTGCTGCAATCATCGCTGCAGTGTATTTCGGGAGCCTTGCAAAATGTGAGCAACCGGGAATTCTGGATAATCAACCGCGAAAACCTGACCGACAATGTAGCCGTAACCCTCACTTGGCGCAACCCGCAGTCGGCCGCCACCGGTGCCGGAGCCGCCGCCACCGATTATACCGGCTTGCGCGTATCACGCTGGAACAGCACGCTGTGGCAGAACCTGGGTGGTGGGCACTTGGGCGGCTCGGACAATAACAATGGTGCGGTCGCCTCGCTTTACACCACGGCGGGCTGCACCGGCCCGGTGGACAATTTCAGCCCGTTCACGCTGGCCTCCGAAACCGCATTCAACCCGCTGCCCGTCACGCTGATTGATTTCAGCGGCCGTCCGCTCCATGGCAAAGTACTGCTGAACTGGTTGGCCAGCGACGAAAAAAACGTGGCGCGCTACCTCGTGGAACGCAGTGCCGACGGGGTGGATTTCAAACCCATCGGCACGGTCAAGGCGCTGGGCAATAGCGGCCTGCTCAGCTACCAGCACACCGATGCCACGCCCCTAAAGGGGGTGGGCTACTATCGGCTCCGAATCGAGGACTTGGATGGCAGCCATGCTTATTCTCGCATCATTTCGGTGACTACGGGCGGGCAGGCAACTGCGGTAGTGCTCTACCCCAACCCGTCCGAAGGCAGGTCGGTCGGGGTTTATGGGGCGGAAGACCTGTCCGTAACGGCCATCATTGACTTGGCCGGGCGGCGGGTAGCTTTCACAACCAGCGAAACCCCGTCGGGCCTGCACATTGCGTTTGCACAAAAGCTGCCCGCCGGAATGTACGTGGCCGTTGTGCAGCGTAAAAGCGGCGGCCAGCCCGAACGGCTCAAGTTCATTGTCAAATGATGTTTTTCGCGGTGCGGACACTTTGGTTCAACCGAATATAAAAACACCAAACCCACCAGGATACGGCGGGTTTGGTGTTTTGGAAAGATACTATTCTTGCAAGTTCGCAACTGGCGCGTGATTTGCAACTGGCGCGAGGTTCATACCTCGTGCCGCCCATGTTCCGAGATTCCTATCTCGGCCACAGCATGGCTGCAACGCCGCTCACGAAGCCGCGCCGGGCGGCCTCCGGCCATTACCGGCGATGCCCGGAAAAAGCCGGAAACGCAAGCCGCCCATTTAATTCGTGCAGTGGGTTTGGGCTTTCCAAAAGATACTGTTTCGGGGTTCCGCAGCCCATGCCAGCCATGCCGCCGCCCTTTTTGACCGTTGCCCGTTTTTCGTATCTTTGGCGCAATCTTTCCATTCAACCCGTGGCCGGATATTGCCGAACCAATCCGAGCCTACCTAAAACACCCGATCCCCCGCATGAAAAACTTGTCCGTTGCCCTGAACCTTGTGCTGTTGGTAGCCGTGGGAGTGTTGTATTTCCTGCATTTCAAAAAACCGTCTGCCACGACTCCGGTAGTGGAACTGAAAAAGGGGGTTGCGCTGCCGCCCACCGCCGAGGCCGCGCAAATCGCGTATGTGAACACCGATACGCTGGCCGCCAAATACGAGTATTTCAAAAACACGCTTGACAACCTGCAAAACCGCAAGAAACGGCTGGAAAACGAAGTGGGAGGCCGTGCCCGGTCGTTGCAGAACGAGTTTGTGGCTTACCAGCAAAAACGCAACACCCTGTCGCTGGAGCAAGTGCAACTGACCGAGCAGAACCTGAGCCGCAAGGAAGCCGAACTGCGGCAGTACGGCGAAAAGGTGAGCAACGACCTGATGAGGGAGGAACAGGCCAAAACCGAGGAACTGTTCAAGAAAATCACCGACTACCTGAAAAAATACGCCCAAGGCAAACCTTACAAATACGTGTTTGGCTACACCAAGGGCAGCAGCATACTGTATGCGCAAGACAGTTTGGACATTACTAAGGAAGTGCTGACCGGCCTGAACGACGAATACAAGGCCGAAAACGCCACGAGCAAGGCTCCCGCCAAGTAAGACAGTCCGCCACGCCGGGTAGTGTCTTTGCCGGGATTGCAAAAAAAGCCCCGCCACTTGCTGGCGGGGCTTTTCGGTTTTTTCAGTGAAGTTGCGGCGGTATAGTTGCAGCAAAAGTGGGTTTGGGCTTTTTCAGGGATACTATTTTCGCGCGCTGGCACAAGCTGAAGCGTGTGCTACTGCGTTGAAAACCGGTAAACCGTTTCGCTCCTGAACGTTTCTCCCGGACGCAGAATCGTGTTCGGGAATTTCGGCTGGTTGGGCGAGTCGGGCAGGTGCTGGGTTTCGAGGCAGAAGCCGCCGTGGTTTCCATAAACCACCCCGCCGTGGCCGGTCAGGTTGCCTTCCAGAAAATTGCCCGTGTAAAACTGCACTCCCGGCTCGGTGGTCAGCACTTCCAGCACCCGACCCGATTGCGGATCGTGTACACGCACCAGCGATTCCAAACCGCCGCCTTGCCGACTGAATACAAAACAATGGTCGTAACCCTTGCCCGGTGCGCCCTTGCCCGAAAAAACCTGTTCGCTGCGTTCGCCAATCTTGTGGGGCGCGGTAAAATCCATGGGCGTGTTCTGCACCGGCAGCAGTTGGCCGGTCGGTATCAGGCCGGCGTTTACGGCCACGTATTGGTCGGCCTGCATGGTCAGTTCGTGGCCGAGAATATCCTTGGCCAAGCCGCCCGACAGGTTGAAATACGAGTGGTTGGTCAGGTTGACGGGCGTGGGCTTGTCGGTGGTGGCCTCGTAGCTGATTTTTAGCTCGTTGGCATCGGTCAGCGTGTAAACTACCGTCACATTCAGGTTGCCCGGATAGCCTTCCTCGCCATCCTTGCTGGCGTGGGTCAGTTTCAGGCCAGGTTCTGAGGTATTGATCGGTTCGGCGTGCCAAAGCACCTTGTCAAAGCCGATATTGCCGCCGTGCAGGTGGTTTTCCTCGTTGTTGGTGGCCAACGGGTAGGTTTTGCCATCCAGCGTGAACTTCCCCTTGGCAATCCGGTTGCCGTACCGGCCGATTATCGCGCCGAAATACGGACATTCGGCCTTGTAAAGCGAATCCAGATACGGAGCCAGCGTATCAAATCCCAGCACCACTTCGCCAAGCTCGCCGTTTTTGTCGGGAACCCGCATGGAGGTGACGATGCCGCCGTAATTGGTGATTTTCACGGTCATACCGCTGGCGTTGGTGAGCGTGTAAATGTCGGCGGCGGTGCCGTCGGGTAGTGTTCCGAAAACCGTTTTTTCAACGGTGTTATTTTGGGTGGCCATGATGGTTTGCGTTGAATCGGCGGTTTGGGCTTGTTCGGCGGTTTTTTCGGATTGGCAGGCAAAAAGCATAGCCAACGGAAATGCAACCGGGTAAAATGCGTGGAGGTTTGCCATGTTGAAAAGATACTATTTCCGTTGGAAGATAACTTTACCGCAACATAAGCCGTTTTTGATTGACACGGAAAATATCCCGAAAAAATGTAAATTTGAGAACGCCTTTTTCGCGTCAGAATCCTTAAGGAAGGCGGGTTTCGGCTTTTTGAAAGATACTATTTGAACGGTAGCCCGAAAAATTAAATGCAACCATAAACGAACCCATCATGCAAACGACACTCATTGAACCCGCGCCGCACGTGCGCCAAAGCCAAGACCGCTTTGAATCGCCGGATTTTTACCAGATAGACGACCTGCTCACCGACGAACACAAACTCATCCGCAGTGCGGTGCGCAGTTTCACTAAAAAGGAGGTTTCACCGATTATTGAGGATTACGCCCAGCGCGCCGAATTTCCGAAGCATTTGCTGCGCAAGTTTGGCGAGATCGGCGCGTTTGGCCCCACCATTCCGGCGGAATACGGCGGCGGCGGACTGGATTACATTGCCTACGGCTTGATTATGCAGGAAATTGAGCGGGGCGATTCGGGTATGCGTTCCGTGGTTTCGGTGCAGAGTTCGCTGGTGATGCACCCGGTTTTCGCGTACGGCAGCGAAGAGCAGAAACAGAGATTTTTGCCCGGCTTGGCTTCGGGCGAGTTGCTGGGCTGTTTCGGCCTGACCGAAGCCGATTTCGGCTCCAATCCGTCGGGGATGCAGACGCACTTCACCGACGAAGGCGATTATTATTTGCTCAACGGCTCCAAGATGTGGATTTCCAACTCGCCCCACGCCGACATGGCCGTGGTGTGGGCCAAAAGCGAGACTGGCCGCATTCGCGGACTGATTGTGGAGCGGGGCATGGAAGGTTTCAGCACGCCCGAAATCCACGGCAAATGGTCGCTGCGGGCATCGTCCACGGGCGAACTGGTATTTGACAATGTGAAAGTGCCCAAGGCCAACCTGCTGCCCGGTGCCGACGGACTGCGTGCCCCCATGTCGTGCCTGGATTCGGCGCGGTACGGCATTGCCTGGGGTGCCCTCGGAGCCGCCATGGACTGCTACGATTCGGCCAAACGCTACGCCTTGGAACGCATCCAGTTCGACAAGCCGATTGCCTCCTTCCAATTGATACAGAAGAAACTCGCCGAAATGCTGACCGAAATCACCAAGGCGCAACTGCTTTGCTGGCGGCTGGGAATGCTCAAAAACGAAGGCAAGGCAACCACCGCGCAGATTTCGCTGGCCAAGCGCAACAACGTGGACATGGCACTGACCATTGCCCGCGAAGCCCGCCAGATTCACGGCGGCATGGGCATCACCGGCGAATACCCCATCATGCGCCACATGATGAACCTGGAATCGGTAGTAACCTACGAAGGCACTCACGATATCCACCTGCTCATCACCGGCGCCGACATTACCGGCATTCAGGCGTTTAAATAGAAATGTGGTACAAGCTTCAGCTTGTGCCCGACTACACACACAAACGGCCGCTTCTGCCCAGGAGCGGCCGTTTGTGCATAAGAATCTCTGTATGCAAGCCGACGTAATCAATTACCTTATTAGGTATCAAACATCCCTGCTCACCAATGCAGAACGGTTGGCGCAGAGGTACTTGTGGTACAGCGAAACGCTGTCTGGCTATGAATACGACGAGTCCAGCA
>JAYWIH010000108.1:0-46706 GCA_043789005.1 Sphingobacteriales bacterium | reverse complement strand
TCTCCGAAGGAGGGTTTTTCAAAACCATTCATTGACATCCGTACCGTTATTATGAGCAAGTTCCACACGCCGAGCGGCGTTATTTACGTATGTGTTGGCAGCAAATGCAGCAAGCAGGGCGGCAAGGAAATGTGCAAGACATTGAAACACCTTGCCAAGGATGCCGGCCTGAAAGACACGCTGGAAATCGTAAAGACCGAATGTACGGATCGTTGCAAGTTTGCGCCGGTGCTTTCCGTGCAGCCCGCCAATGCGTGGGTGAAGGAATACCGCGAAAGCGATGCCCTTGCGATACTCAACATGGCATTGGCGGAAAAACCGGTATAGCGGCGCACCGGAAAAATTCATAAAAACACCAAACCCGGCCACTGATGGCCGGGTTTGGTGTTTTTGAAAGATACTATTCTTGCAAGCTTGCCACTGGCGCGGGATTCTTATCCCGTGCCGCCTATGTTCCGAGATTCCCATCTCGGTTGCGCGGGCGGCTTGCAAATCGGGAAGATATGAAGCCCGCGCCAGTGGGTGTATTCAAATCCGGGGGCTTCCTATTCCGCCGGGACTTCAGCCGGACGGGCTGGCTTCACGGCTTTCATGGCCGGTGGGCGGTTTTTGCCGAACCGGTTTTTAAGCTTTTCCACGTTGTAATACATACAAGGCACGACAACCAGCGTCAGGAACGTGGTGACCAGCAGGCCGAAAATGATTGTCCACGCCAGCGGCCCCCAGAATACCGAACTTTCGCCACCGATGAAGAAATTGGGATCCAGCCGGGTGAAAAGTCCGGCAAAGTCAATATTCAGGCCGATGGCCAGCGGAATCAGACCCAGGATTGCCGCCGAAGCCGTCAGCAAAACGGGGGTGAGGCGCGTGGTGCCGCCGTCAATGATGGCCGTGGGCAGGTCCTCGCCGCGCTGCCGCAACTCCTCGATGAATTCCATGAGGATAATGCCGTTCTTGACCACAATGCCGCCCAAGGCGATGAAACCCACGCCCGTCATGACAATGGAAATGGTCATGCCCGTGAGCGAAAAGCCCAGCAGCACGCCAATCAAACTGAAAATGACGGTGGTAAAGATAATCAGCGGCTTGGTGACCGAGTTAAACTGCGCCACCATGACAATGAACATGAGGGCCAAAGCGGCCAAACCCGCGCCAATCAGAAACGACACCGTTTCCTGCTGGTCTTCCTGCTCACCGGCCGTTTTCACGCGGTAGCCGTCGGGCACTTGCATATTGCCAATGACCTCATTGTTGATTTGCGCCACAATCTCGTTGGCGTTGTAGCCGGTCAGCACATTGGAACCCAGCGTGATGAGCCGTTCCTGGTTTTTGCGGTTGATGCTGCTGAACGTGGTGCCGTACCTGACCGAGGCCACCGCCCGGAGCGGAACCTGACGGAAACCGCCCGTTGCCATGTCCAGGTAGCCGATGTTGCCGCCGAGCAATTCCTCAAGCTGGGAACGCTGGTTCTCGCCGATGCGCACATTGATTTCGTACTCATCCTTGTTGTCGCGAAATTTGCTGGCCTCGCTGCCAAACAAAGCCGTGCGGATGTACGAGGCCACGGCAAACGTGGAAATGCCTTCGCGCGCCGCCTTTTCCTTGTCAATCTCCACAATGATTTCGGGCTTGTTCATCACCAAATCGGAACTGAGGTTTTCAATGCCCGCAACCCCGGCCTTGCGGATGCCGTCGCGGAGTTGTTTTTCCAAACCGGTAAGCACCTTGAAGTCCTCGCCGGCAATCTCAATGCTCACCGGCTTGCCCGTGGGCGGCCCGTTGGCTTCGCGTTCCACCGAAATCTCAATGCCCGGAATATCCTGCGTGTTCTTGCGGATGTCTTCCAGCACCCCGCTGGTCAGGAACCCGATCCGGTCATTGGCTTCGATGAAGGCAACCGTAATCTTGCTGCGGTACGAGGCAGGCTGGCGTTCGGCGGGGCTTCCCTGCGGGTTGCCGGCTTCCTTGCCCACGTTCACAATCACCGATTCCACTTTGTCGCGGTTCGGCTTGATCACCTCATACACGCGTTGCTCAACCAAGCGCGTAACCGAATCGGTCACCACGGCATCCGTGCCAACGGGCATTTTGGCATACACGTACACAAAGTTCGGCTCGCCGCTCGGGAAGAAAATCACTTTGGGCTTCATGATTCCGGTCACGACAAAAGACAGGACAAGCAGTAAAAATGCCGCCCCGATGAACCAAAGCGAATTATAACCGCGCAGTGCCCGGCGGATCAAGTTGCCGTAGCCGTTTTTGAGGCGGGGCAGCCACTTGGATTGGAATCCTTGGATTATCGGGGTGAGCACGTATTTGTTCAGGATGACCAGCAAAGCCAGAAACACGAAGAAGTTGCCGATGCCGATGTTGATGAAATAGCCAATCACCGCCAACCCACCCAAAACCAGCAGCGGGCGGAGCAACGTGCGGAAACTGCGGTCTTGGCTTTTCTCATCCTCGCGCTTCATGAAATCGGCGGCAAAGACCGGATTCATCACAAACGCCACAATCAGTGAGGCAAACAGTGTGGCAATCAGCGTAATGGGCAGGTAGCGCATGAATTCGCCGATGATGCCCGGCCAGAACATGAGTGGCACAAACGGGGCCACATTGACCAGCGTACCGCTCAATACCGGATAAAAGACCTCACCGGCGGCCTTCTTTACGGCTTGGGTAATGGGTATGTTCTCGTCGTGAAAAATGCGGTGCGTATTTTCAATCACCACAATCGCATCGTCCACCACAATGCCCAACGCCAGCAGGAAGGCAAACATGACCACCGTGTTGAGCGTAAATTTGAGGTCGGGGAAGATGAAGGCCAAGGCCGAAATAATCACGAATGCCATGAATGCCGACAGCGGCACCGAAAGCCCCACAAACAGCGCGTCGGTGGTGCCCATGAAAAACATGAGTACGAACACCACAAACACGAAACCCAGAATAACGGTCGCCACCAAGTCGTTGAGCGTGTTTTGCGTCTCGTTCGATTGGTCGCCGGTCACGGTCACGGTCAGGCCCTCCGGAAATTTGGTGGCCTTGTATTCCTTGATGATTTCCTCGATTTTTTCGGATGCGGTGATCAGGTTTTCGCCGCCCCGCTTGATCACGCTCAGCGAAAGCACGGCCTTGCCGTCCAGCCGCGCAAAATCCTGCTTTTCCTTGAAACTGTCCCGCACATCCGCAATCTCCTTCAGGAACTTGGCATTGCCGCGCGACGAACGCACCACCACATTTCGGATTTGGTTCACATCCTTGAACTCGCCCGTCACGCGCAAGGTGCGGCGCACCCCGTTCACGTTCAGTTCGCCACCCGAAACGTTGATGTTTTCGGCGGCGATGGCTTGCGAAATGTCGCCGAAGGTGATGCCCGATGCCTGCATCTTGTAAATGTCCACGTTGACTTGGAACTCGCGTTCCAATGCCCCCACAATATCCACACGGCGTATTTCGGGCAGTTCCTCAATCGCATCCTCCAAATCTTCGGCGTATTCCTTGAGCTTGTTCAGTTGGTAGTTGCCCGACACGTTGACCTGCATGATCGGAAACTCTGAAAACTCGATTTCCTGCACCTGCGGATCCTGCGTGAGTTCGCGGGGCAGGTTGGGGCGGGCACGATCCACGGCATCCTTCACGCGCTGCTTTGCCACGGGCACGGTCACGCCGGTGCCGAACTCGACAATCACTGCCGAAAAGTTCTCGATGGATGAGGACGTGACTTTCTTCACGCCGTTTACCGCCTTCAATTCCTTCTCTATCTGCTTGGTTATCAGGTTCTCCACATCAGCAGGACTGGTTCCCGCATTGATGGTCTGGACGTAGAACTGCGGAATCACAATGTCCGGAAAGTTCTCTTTGGGCAGGCTCACATACGTGAAGATGCCCGCCAGCGTAACCAGCAGCGTAAGCACGTAAACGGTGGTCTTGTTCTCGACGCACCATTCCGTTATCCTGAATCTTTTGTGCATTTGCTCCGGTTCGTTGGCCGGTGCTTGGTTGGGTTCTTTCATAAGGCGGTTATGGAAAAGTTGTGTTGCCGGATGTGATGTTTGGGGTTGGTTGGCCGGGTCGAACGATTAACTGGCGGGTTTTGCCCCCGCTAAAGACGGGACTTTCAGCTTTCGGGAAGATACTATTTTGGTTGCCGGGAAAAATGTCATGCCCAATACCGTCCAGTTGCTTTCACGCGTAGGCCAGCGCGTCATTTACTTTGTGCTGCACATAACCGGTCAGGCTGTGCATGGTGTCCAGTGCCTGCCAGTCGCTGTCCGGGATGCTGATGCGGAGTTCCTTTTCCAGCGAAAGCATGAGTTCGGCCACATCCAGCGAGTCCAGTCCCAGATCAAGGTTCAGGTGCGCGTTTGGCCGGATGGCATTTGCAGGCACGCCGCATTGTTCGTGCAATATTTTTCTGATTTTCGCTTCAATGGCTTCCATAGTCGTGGAGTGAGGTTGGTTTTTCCGGGCAGAAACCCGCACGGGTGGGTTTGGCTCCCGCCGAATGCGGGACTTTCAGGTTTTCAAAAGTTGAGCGGAGCGAAATCCCGCTTTTGGGCGGGAATACTATTTTGCGGCCACCGAGTTACTGATTTTCACCGTCTGCCCGTCCACAAGGTCTTGGCTGCCCACGGTAACCAGTTGGTCGCCGGCAATCAACCCTTCCGTAATCTCCACCTTGCCATTGTACGACAGACCTTTGGACACTTTTTTGGTTTTGGCAATGGTTTTGCCGCCCTCATTCACCACCACGTACACGATGTCGCCGTCTTCGGTGTTCTGCACTAGGTTCTCGTCAATCACCAGCGTGTTTGGTTTCACCTTGTCATTGATGTTCACGACTGCCAGCAGGTTTGGCTTCAGTTTCTTATCTTGGTTGGCGAGTGCTATCTCAATGTCGAATGTGCGGCTCATCGGGTTCACCACCTGCCCGGTGAACGTGACTTTGGCTTGTATTTCCTCATTTATGTCGGGAAACTTCACCGTTACCGGGTCACCTTTCTTGATTGAGTTGATATAGCTGTCGGCCACCCGCGCCTTCACTTTCATCTGCGACAGGTTTACCACCTGCACCACCGGCGCACCCGGCGCGGCCATCTCGCCGATTTTCACATTCACCGCATTCACCGTGCCGTTGATGGGCGATGTCACGCGCGACATCGCGATTTGCGTTTGCAGCGTTGACATCTGCCTTTCCAGGCTTTCCTTTTGGCTTTTGGCTTGCAAGTACTGGATTTCCGAGCCTATTTTCTGGCTCCAGAGGTTGGCTTGGCGTTCAAAAGTGGTTTTTGCCAGTTCGTAGCCCGTGCGCAACTGGGCCATGTTTTGGCGCAGCGTGGCATCGTCGGTAATCACCATTGTTTGTCCGGCGCGTACGTTATCGCCTTCTTTCACAAGCACTTGCGTCACGTTGCCACCCATGCGCGGAGTCACATTGATGTTTTGGGTAGCGTCGAGGGTTCCCTGCACTTCCACGTAATGCTTGAAAGTCTGGGGCTGCACCGCTGTGGTCATCACGAGTTTCACGCGGTTGTCGGTGCTGTCGTTTTTTGCACCGGTTTCCTTTTCCAACGCCGCAATTTTGGCATCAATCTCCGTTTTCTGTTTTTTCAATTCAGCCAATTGCGCTTTCTTGTCGCCCGATTCTTGGCTGCAACCCTGGATCAAAAAAATAACCGCCATGCTCAAAAAAGAGACTTTAACGATTTGTGATAAGTTGTTTTTCATAGGTATGTGATGATTATCAATGGGAAGATATTGTGTGGCAGTAATTGTGAAAGTAATGAGCCATTATTCGCAGTCACGTGTATGTCTGGGGTTTTGGCGTGTTCATGCAATCACTGTGTATTAAAAACTGATGACGGGATTGCAATGACGGTTCGGATAAATTTTTGCGTGGCATTAGTTAAAAGGTTGGTGTCAAACAGCATATCAACTTGGGCCTGTACTCGTGTCAGCGTGGTTTTCCTTCAATAGCATATCCATGGCTTGGCTTTCCGCCTCGCTGAAATCGAATTCGGCGAAAACAACCGGCTCTCGGGGAGCCACTTCCTGAAGAAATTTTTCACTGCCCCAACGCCTGATAGCCTCAGGTGCGTACACGTTCCACTGTCCTTTCTGAAAGGCGGGAATCTCCTCATCACTTGTCTTGACTGTTGTTTTCATAAGAAGGGTTTCAGCACGATTAATAAATTTGAATTGCTGCTTCAAAGGGCAAATGACAAAATAGTATGTTTCAAAACTGCCAAACCCCTTTGGTCGAAAACTCCCCCTTCTGGAGGCCGCTACTTTACCACCAATTGGCCGGTTGCCTTGTCCAAGTCCACTTTGGCAACCAGTGCATCGTACAGGGCAGCGTAGTAGTTGGTCTGCGATTCCTTGAACGAAGCCTCGGCGTTGATTACCTCGATGTTGGAACCCACGCCCTGCTGGTATTTTATGCGCGTCACACGCACGATTTCCTGTGCCAAGTCAAGGTTGCGTTTCTGCGTTTTCAGGCTTTCCAATGAGTTTTCCAGTGTTGTGTTGGCTGCCTGCAACTGGAAGTCAACGGTGCGTTTGAATTGCTCGATGTCGTTGTCGGTCTTGCGCACCGCTATCTTTTTCTGTTGTATCTGGTGGCCGGTGCCAAAATTCCAGATCGGTACGTTCAGTTGCAGTGCCACAAAAGAGTAATTGATCCAGCGCGACGATTGGAGTATGTCTTGCAGGCGCGAGGCTCCCGGTGCGTAACCGGTGGTATAGGCCGCGCCCAACGTGGGGTAGCGCCCCGACTGCGCGTTTTTCACATCCAACGTGTTCAGGCGTTTCTGGCTTTGCAGAAGGCTATATTCAATGCGTTGGTTGTAATCCACCGTTTCCGAGGCTACCGGCGTAAAGGTGGTGCTGGTCAGGTCGGCCAGCTTTTCGGTCAGCGTGATGTTTTCGGCCAAGGGCATCCCCATCTGGAATTTCAATGACTTTTCGGTGAGTGTGAGCAGCCGCTGCACATTCTGCGACTCCACTTTCAGGTTGTTGAACTGCACTTCCAAGCGGTCCACGTCAATCTTTTCAATCAAGCCGTTCTTGTTGAATTCGCGCGTTTCGCCGAGCAGTTTTTCCAGCCGGTCAATGTTCACGTTCAGCAGCCCGAACCGCTCTTGGTTTACCAAAACCCCGTAATAAGCCTTGGTCACGCTTTCGGCAACATTGATTTTGGCACTCGTCAAGCTCTTTTCCGACAGTTCACCAAAGGCTCTTGACGCTTGCAGGGCCACGAAAAAAGACCCGTTGAAAAGCAGTTGCGAAGCCGTGGCCGAAACCGTGGCGTTGTTTTTCAGGCCGAAGGCGAAAGCGAAAACCGTGTTCGGGTCAAGGGCGGCCTGCTGCGGAATTCCGCCCGGCTCCACGCCCTGCCGCTTGTAGAGGTCAACATCGTAATACGAAGGCCCGCCGCCCGCAAACGGGCTGGAACCCGCCCGGCCATCGCCGATGAACTGCTGGATGCGGAAGTTGTGCTGCAACTGCGCCTGCCCGCTTATTTGCGGCAAACCGATGGCACGCGTCTCGCCGATGCGGGCTTTGGCGTTTTCAATGTCCAAGGTGGCGTTTTTGATGGTTGTGCTGTTCTGCATCGCATAGTCAATGGCTTGCGGCAGCGAGTAGGGCGTTTGCGCCAAAGCCTGGGCAATGGAGAATACGGTCAAGAGAACCGCTCCCAGAATAGTATGTTTCCGGGATGCCAAACCTGCGTTGCGCCGGTTGGTTGGGAAGCTGGAAAGTGTGTTCATTTTTCGTGGATGTTTTGTAGGTAACTGTTTAAAAAATCCCTTCCCTTGTCGGTCAGGATGCCGTGGATGAAATGCTCGATAAACTGCAACTGGATGGCTTTCAACTCAAACCGCCCGTTCGGAAACACCGTCGGGTCGAAACCCAGTGCCACTTGCTCCATGCGCAGCCGCGCCAGTATCTCCGGCTCAATGTCGGGCCGGTAATAGCCCGTTTCCATGCCTTTCTTCAGGTTTTCCACAATGGATCGTATCATCCATTGCTCCTTGTGTTCCTGAAAAATAGCCCAAGCCTTGGGATGGTACTTGCGCAGTTCGAAAATAATGGTCGGATGCACCATGTTGAACGTCATTTTCAAGTGCTGCGCCTCAATCAGAAACTCCTCAACCGGGTTGCTTGCCTTTGAGAGCACTTCGGCGGCAGTGCATTTCTCGCAGTCCATGTGGCTGGCAATGCACTCGCACACAATGGCATCCTTGTCTTCAAAATGCTGGTAAATGGTTTTTTTGGAAACGCCCAAGTGCTTGGCAATCTCGTCCATGGTGATGCTTTTGAAGCCGTACCGCATGAACAATTCCTCGGCAGCCGCCAATATCCGGTCGCGGGTTTCCTTGTCTTTCTCTTCGCTTTTTTTCTTTTCCAGTTCCTGCCCTTCGGGTGTCGTAGTCATTTTCCTTCCCTCTTTCTGTTACCGGTTTACGTATGTGAATGCGACGCTGCAAAACTATGGAAACTTTTTAATTACAAAAAGTTTCCATGACTGTTTTTGATGGAAGCCGCTTTATGGATGATGAATGGTGGTTTTACGGAGATGAAGTGAAAACCACGGAAACTATTTATTGGTTCGTGGTTTCCCAAGAAAGTGTTTCAGTCAAATAGTATCTTTTTAAAATGCCAAACCCCGCGTTTTTTTTTCAGCCCGGAGTTTGCCGCAAACGAATTTTCGCTACATTTCCCCGTATCGAAGTCATAACCCGCTGTCATGCCGGGTTTTCGAACGGCAAGCACAAGCTATGGAACCAGTGAGTGACCCATCTGAAGACGGCGGCACGCCAAAACCGGCGGCTCCAAATGCCCGCCTGCCATCGGCTGCCGGGCATTTGGAGGGTAACAGCCAACCGGGAAAAGCCGCACCCGACAAGGAGGATTTCCGCTTGAAAGATGTTTTCGGCGAAATTGAAAGTGTTTTTGGCTCCAAGGCAAAAAGCCTGCACTTGCGGCTTCTGGTGGACATTGACCCCGGCCTGCCCGCCACCCTCACCGGCGATGCACGGCGGCTCGGCATGATCCTTTCCGCACTCGTCGGCAATGCCATCGGCTGCACCGCCAAAGGTTTTGTGGAGCTTAAAGTCCGACAAGTGAGGCGCACGGAGGCAACCGTGACGGCCGAATTTCAAGTGACCGACACCGGAACCGGTATGGCGCAAGACAAGCTGGCCGTTTTGTTCGATGCTGCCCCCTTTGGCACTGCCCCGGCAAGCCGGGCAGAGGCAGTTGCCCGCCCGCCCGCCAATTTAACCCTACCGGTGGTGAGGCAACTGGTTGATTTTCAGGGGGGTATGCTTCACGCCAAAAGCAAGCCGGGCATGGGTTCCACGTTTACCGTGCTGCTCACCTTTGAAATGCCGCCGGTAGTGTCCGCTGGCATTCCAGCCGTAAAGGCGGTGGGCCACCCGGCCCCGCAGCCACTGGCCGATACCCGCGTGCTGCTGGTGGAAGACAACCGCATGAACCAACTGGTGATCAGGAAGTTCCTTGAAAAGTGGGAAGTGCGCGTGGAGATTGCCGAAAACGGGTTGGAAGCAATCGAAAAATTGCGCGTTCGCCCGTTTGACCTGATTCTCATGGACTTGCAAATGCCCCGCATGGACGGATACAAGACCGCACGCCACATCCGGTTCAATATGGAAGCACCCGCCAAAAACATCCCGATTGTGGCGCTGACCGCCTCCGATATGCCTGATGTGCGGCGCAAAGTGCTGGAAGCCGCCATGGACGACCTGATTACCAAGCCCTTTGACCCGCGCGACTTATACCTGAAAATCCTGAAATTCACCAACCGCCGGGCAATTGACGGGCCAAAGGAACCTCCGATGGCTTCGGCGGCTTTTGCCCCGGCGGGCTACGTGAATTTGCAGTACTTGGAAGAGATTTCGGCCGACAACACGGAATTTGTCAATGATATGCTGCGGCTGTTTGTCCGGCAGATGCCGCTGTTTGTCCGTAAACTGCGCACCGATTGCGAAACCGCCGACTGGCAGGCCATGCGCTACTCGCTGCACAAGATGAAATCGTCGCTGGCTACAGTCGGGATTTTCGCGTTGGAAACCGTGATGCAGCAATTGGAGACACTCGCAACCCAAGAAACCAACGCCGCCGAAACCGTCCGCTTGGTTGGCGGTCTGGAGCAAGTATGTGAGAAAGTGTACGGCGAGTTGCGCGAAAAACTCGCCGGAAACGATTGAAAAGGGCAGGTTTGGGCTTTTTGAAACATACTATTTTCCCTGCGCCACCGGTATTGCCTGCGCACACAGCAAATTTGTTTTTCCCATCAATTCATAACCCTAACCCAATGAAAACCCACTATCTCGCGCTGCTGGCCACGTTGGCAGCCTGCAACCCCATGAAAGAACAAACCACCACCGCCCCGCAATTTCCCGACGCGGTTCCGCCCGTTGCCACGGTCAAGCCGTTCATTGTCAAGGCCAAACACGGTGCGCAGCGCACCGACAATTACTACTGGCTCAAAGAACCCACCGATCAAAACGTAATCAAGTATCTGGAAGCCGAAAACCGCTACACCGACACCATGATGGCCGACACCAGACAGTTCCGCGACAAACTGTTTGCCGAAATCAAAGGCCGCATCAAGGAAGACGATGCTTCGGTTCCGTACAAGGACGGCAACTACTACTACTATACCCGCTACGAAAAAGGCGGCGAATACCCGATTTACTGCCGCAAGAAAGGCTCGCTCAGTGCCACCGAGGAAATCATGATGAATGCCAATGAACGCGGCAAAGGCCACGATTACTACAATTTGGCGGGCATTGAAGTGGCTGATAATGAGGAGATTATTGCCTTTGGCGAGGATACCGTGAGCCGCCGCAACTACGTGCTGCGTTTCAAGAACCTGAAAACCGGCGAAACCTACCCCGAAGCCATCCAGAACACTGAAGGCGGCAGCTACGCGTGGGCCGCCGACAACCAGACGCTGTTTTACATTGTCCGCGACCCCAAAACCCTGCTCGGCTACCAGGTTTGGCGGCACACGCTGGGTACGGATGCCAAAAAAGACGTGAAGGTGTATGAGGAAAAGGACAACCAGTTTTACATGGGCCTGTACCGCATGAAATCCAAGAAATACATTGCGATTGCGTGCGGCCACAACGGCGTTTCAACGGAATATCGGCTGCTGGATGCCAAGAATCCGGCGGGCAATTTCAACGTATTCCTGCCCCGCGAACGCGGACTGGAATACAATGTGGAGCATTACAAAGACAAGTTCTACGTGGTGACCAACTGGCAGGCCGAAAACTTCCGCTTGATGGAAGTGCCCGAAGGCAAAACCGCCGACAAAGCGGCTTGGCAGGAAGTGATTGCGCACCGCAAGGATGTGTACTTGGTTGGCATCGAGGTGTTTGCCAATCACTTGGTGGTGCAGGAACGCAAGGAAGGCTTGCTGAACCTGCGCATCATCAACCAGCAGACCAAAGCGGATGAATACATCAACTTTGGCGAACCCACCTACACGGCCTACGCCAGCACCAACCCCGATTTCAACACCAATGTGCTGCGCTACGGCTACACCTCACTGACCACGCCCAATTCCACGTTTGACTACGACATGGACACCAAAGCCGCCAAACTGATGAAACAGCAGGAAGTGGTGGGCGGCTACGACAAAGACCAGTATGTGTCAGAACGAGTATATGCCACCGCCCGCGACGGCGCGAAAATCCCGATTTCGATTGTCTATAAAAAAGGCTTTAAAAAGGACGGTTCGCAGCCGCTGTACCAGTATTCCTACGGTTCCTACGGCTACTCCACCGACCCCACGTTCAGCGTGGCTCGTCTCAGCCTGCTCAACCGTGGGTTTGCGTATGCCATCTGCCACATCCGGGGCGGACAGGAAATGGGCCGGGCGTGGTACGAAAACGGCAAGCTGTTCAAGAAGAAAAACACGTTTACGGACTTCATTGACTGCGGCGAGTTTCTGGTGAAGGAAAAATACACCGCCACCGACCGGCTCTATGCCAACGGCGGCAGCGCGGGCGGTCTTCTCATGGGTGCGGTGGCCAACATGGCTCCCGGCCAGTACAAGGCCATTATCGCCGATGTGCCGTTTGTGGACGTGGTGACCACTATGCTCGACGAAACGATTCCGCTCACCACTGGCGAGTATGAGGAGTGGGGAAACCCCAATGACAAAAAGTATTACGATTATATGCTTTCGTATTCGCCGTACGACAACGTGGAGAAAAAAGCGTATCCCAACTTGTTGGTAACCACCGGCCTGCACGACTCGCAGGTGCAGTACTGGGAACCCGCCAAGTGGGTGGCCAAATTGCGCACCATGAAAACCGATAAGAACGTGCTGCTGCTCAAAACCAACATGGAGGCCGGACACGGCGGCGCATCGGGCCGTTTTGAAGCCATCAAGGAAATCGCGTTTGAATACGCGTTCATGTTCAAATTGCAGGGAATCCGCGAATGAAATTCGGAATGCAGATTTTGGAATGCGGAAGCAACCTGCAACACTTCACAACCGCCGCTTGGCTCTGCCGAGTGGCAACAGCCCATGCGGTAGCCATTGTCCGGCGGCGAAGCCACGCCGGGCGGCCCCTGGCCGGGGTCAGCAAATGGCCACGCGGCTAAAGTGCCAGCCGATTTGTGCGGGCAATGCAAAACCCGGCAAGGAACTTGCCGGGTTTTGCGTTTTTAAAAGATACTATTTTTACCTTGCGATGCTCATTAACAATCAAAACCAACCGTTTCAAAATCATGGCACTTCAAAAAGGCGACAAGGCACCGCATTTCAAATTGATCAGTTCAGATAAAAAGGAAGTTTCACTGGCCGACTACCACGATAAAAACCTCGTCGTGCTGTTTTTTCCAATGGCTTTCACCAGCGTCTGCACCACCGAACTGTGTTCCATGCGCGACACGCTCAACGACTACACGCAACTCAATGCCGATGTGGTGGCCATTTCCGTGGACTCGCCGTTCACGCTCGAAAAATTCAAGGCCGACCAGCATTTCAATTTCCCGCTGCTTTCCGATTTCAACAAGGAAGCCTCGGCGGCCTACGGCTCCATGTACGAAAACTTTGTGTTCGGGCTCAAAGGCGTGTCCAAACGCTCGGCTTTCGTAATCGACAAGCAGGGCATAGTCCAATACGCGGAAGTACTCGAAAACGCCGGTGAGATTCCAAACCTTGAAGCCGTTAAGCAAACATTGGCAAGCCTGAACTGAGCAACATCTGGCGCGAGATTCCCTGCCTGTCCGGCAGGCTATCTCGTGCCGCCCATGCGGACAGATTCTTATCTGCCGAAGCCACAGATTCCTCCACGCCGCCGAGATAGGAATCTCGGAACATGGGCGGCACGAGGTAAGAACCTCGCGCCAGTTCGCCGACGTTTTTTGCCCCCCTTTGGGGTTGGGAGGTTTGGCCTTTCCAGAACATACTATTTTCGCCGCCACTTGAAAACCATCCTCATTACCAACGCCCGGCTCGTAAACGAAGGGCAGATTACCGAAAACGACGTTTTCATCCGCAACGGACGCATTGAACGCATCGGCAAAGACTTGCAGCACTTGCCCGCCGATGAGGTGATTGATGCCGCCGGGCTGCATTTGTTGCCCGGCGTGATCGACGACCAAGTGCATTTCCGCGAACCCGGCCTCACCCACAAGGCCACCATCCGCAGCGAAAGCCGGGCGGCCGTGGCGGGCGGCGTGACTTCGTTCATGGAAATGCCCAACACCGTGCCCAACGCGCTGACGCAGCAGTTGCTCGAAGACAAATACCAGATTGCGGCGCGGACTTCGTTGGCAAACCACTCGTTTTTCATGGGGGCTTCCAACGATAACTTGGAGGAACTGCTCAAGATCGATCCCAAAACGGTGTGCGGCATCAAGGTTTTCATGGGTTCCTCCACGGGCAATATGCTCGTGGACAATAAAAAGACGTTGGCCGCCATTTTCCGCGAAAGCCCGATGCTGATTGCCACGCACTGCGAGGATGAGAAAATCGTTCGTGAACGCACCGAACTTTACCGGCAACGCTACGGCGACGATGCACCCGCCCGCATCCATCCCGAAATCCGTGATGAAGCGGCTTGCCTGCAATCGTCGTCCATGGCTGTCGGGCTGGCCAAACAATACGGCACGCGGCTGCACGTGCTGCACATTTCCACCGCTGACGAGTTGCAACTGTTTGACAACCAGACACCTTTGAAACAAAAACGCATCACCGCCGAAGTTTGCGTGCATCACTTGTGGTTCACGGCGGATGACTACGAAACGCTGGGCAACCAAATCAAATGCAACCCGGCAATCAAGGAAAAACACCACCGCGCCGCGTTGTGGCAGGGCCTGCTCGACAATCGGCTGGACATTATCGCCACCGACCACGCGCCGCACACATGGGAGGAAAAATCGCAGGGCTACTGGAAATCGCCGTCGGGCTTGCCGCTGGTGCAGCACGCCCTGCCCATGATGCTCGAAGCCTGCCACGACGGCAAACTGACGATGGAAAAACTCGTGGAAAAAATGTGCCACGCCCCCGCCGATTGTTTCCGCATTGCCGAGCGTGGCTACCTGCGCGAAGGCTACTGGGCCGATTTGGTATTGGTGGATACGAACCGGGGTTTGGCAGTTTCAAAGGATACTATTTTGTATAAGTGCGGTTGGTCGCCACTGGAAGGCAACACGTTTCGTTCATTGGTCACGCACACCATCGTGTCGGGGCACTTGGCCTACCGCAATGGGCAGTTTGACGAAACCGCAATGGGCAAAAGGCTTGCTTTCGGGTAGGAAAGGCAGCCAAGGGTTTGCGAATTCCGGAAGTTGAAAGCCCCGTCTTTAGCGGGGATACTATTTGCGGAACTTTGTTCCGGTAATTTTTGGCGCGATTTTTTTTGAGGTATCAATAGAAATAACGTAGATTTGCAATCTTTAAACACGGAGGATGTAGCTCAGTCGGTTAGAGCATCGGTTTGTGGTACCGAGGGTCGTGGGTTCGAGCCCCATCTTCCTCCCCAAAACCAAAGAAGCCGCCCCGAATCATTTCGGGGCGGCTTCTTTGGTTTTCCGGGCAGCCAAGAATCAAAATAGTATCCTCCGAAACCTTCAAACCCGCCAATCCGCCGGACTTGGGAAGTCCGGCCACCCTTGCCGGACTTTCGTTGTTTTCACACGCCGATTCGGTCTTTCTTGTTGGTTTTCACGTTTTTCTCCACGTAGAGGACGATTTTGGCGGCAATGTCAACGCCCGTTGCCTTTTCAATGCCTTCCAAGCCCGGCGATGAGTTCACTTCCATCACCAGCGGCCCGCGCGCCGAGGGCAGCATATCTACGCCCGCAATGGACAGGCCCATGGCTTCGGCAGCGGCAATGGCCGTTTCGCGTTCAGCTTTGCTGAGTTTTACAGCCTCGCCTTTGCCACCCCGATGTAGGTTGGAGCGGAAATCGCCGATTTTGCTTCGGCGTTTCATGGCCCCGATCACTTTGCCGTCCACCACAAACGCGCGGATGTCGGTGCCGTTGGCTTCGGCGATGAATTCCTGCACCAGAATATTGGCCTTCATGTCGTAGAAAGTTTCCATGATGGATTTGGCGGCCTTGCGCGACTCGGCCAGCATCACGCCCACGCCCTGCGTGCCTTCGAGCAGTTTGATGACCACCGGCACGCCGCCCACCTGCGACAGCACATCGTCAATGGCCGACGGGCTGGTGGCAAACGCCGTTTTGGGCAACCCGACACCGGCTTTGGAAAGTATTTGCAGGCTGCGCAACTTGTCGCGTGAGCGGGTGATGGCCAGCGACTTGACCGCACTAAACACCTGCATCATTTCGAATTGCCGCACAATTGCCGCCCCGTACTGCGTGACCGAAGTGCCGATGCGCGGAATCACGGCTTCCACGTGGTCAATGCACCGTGCCTCGTGATACACGCTGGGGTTGCCCCGCTCAATGACGGCGTAGCATTTCAAATGGTCAAGCACCTGCACCTCGTGCCCGCGCTGCCGGGCCGATTCGCACAAGCGTTTGGTGGAATACAAGTCGGCGTTGCGCGAAAGGATGGCGATTCGCATGGTAATTCGGTGGGAAAGCGGGGAGAGATTCGGAAAAAATGTACGGGTGGGCTGGCAGGGGTTTTTTTGCACGCGGAAAAATAGTATCTCCAAAGGAAGCCAAACCCGCCGGATTTACATCGCCGGTTTTGTAAAGGAATTGTTAATAATTGGCCGTGTCGCGGCTTCCGGGTTCAGGTGTCGTACAAGACGCGCGTGGCGATGCTGCGCCCCAACGTGATTTCATCGGCATATTCCAGCTCGCCGCCAATGGGAATGCCGCGTGCTATCGTGCTGATTTTCAAGTTAAAAGGCTTCATTTTCTTGGTCAGGTAAAAAGCCGTGGTGTCGCCTTCCATCGTTGGGCTCAGGGCCATGATTATTTCCTTCACCTCCGAGCCGGGCAGCCGCCGCACCAGCGAATCAATGTGCAAGTCGTTGGGCCCCACGCCTTCCATCGGCGAGATGATGCCGCCCAGCACGTGATACAAACCCCGGTATTGCGCCGTGTTTTCAATGGCCAGCACATCGCGCGTGTCTTCGACCACGCACATCAATGAACGGTCGCGGGCGGGGTTGGCGCAGATGGCGCACATTTCGGCATCCGAAATGTTGTGGCATTGGCGGCAATATTGTATTTGCGTCCGCATCTGGATGATGGCATCGGCCAAGGCCGCGCTGGTTTCCTCTTCCCTTTTCAACAAATGCAACACCAGCCGCAACGCCGTTTTCTTGCCGATTCCGGGTAATTTGGAAATCTCGTTGACGGCGTTCTCTATCAGCTTGGAAGGATAATTCATGAAAATTCTCTGGTTGTGGAATGCGGGAGTGCAGGCTGGGCAGCCCGGGTTTCGTGTTTTGCAGGGATACTATTTCGGGCGGTTTCCGGTTTCCGCGTTGCGTTCCGGAATGTGGCTCACAAAACCTCCGCCGAGATGCCCCGGTTGCAGATGGCGTTGCGCAGCGGGGCCATTTCGTCGAACGGGCCGGCTTTTACGGTGCATTTGCCTTTGTGGTGGATCAGCAGTGTGCATTGCTCGGCCTGTTCGGGTTCGTGGCTGCACACGTCAATGAGCGTTTGGGTCACGTGTTCGAAGGTGTTGAAATCGTCGTTGAACACCACCAGGTTCCACATTTCGGCTTCTTCTGTAAGGACTTCCTCCAGGACTTCGATTTCCGGCTGGTAAATGGTTTGCATGATTAATGGGCAGGGAAAATTCAGGACGGTGGGAGATGGACTTTTGCGGGCTTTCCGGAACGTATTGCGGGTTGAGTATCAAGGTTTTGGAAGCGGATGGATGTTCTTTTCGTCAATCTTCAAAACGCGGCCGAACCCGCAAAAAAACGGTGCGGCACGGATACAAAGATACCGAATTTATGCCGTATCCAAAACAATTGCGGTGCTGGCTTTTCCGAATAATTATGCGTATTTCGCCGGGGACAAGGCAAAATAGTATCTTTCGGAAACCTGAAAGTCCCGCATTGAGCGGGAGCCAAACCCGCCTTTTCCTTAACCTGCAACCAAGAACCGAAAACCAATGACTCCCGGATTAGTTTTAACCATTCTCAGCATTTATTTCGCCATTCTGATTCTCATTTCGTACGTGACCAGCCGGGGCGCGACCACGAACACGTTTTTTACGGCGGGCAAAAACTCGCCTTGGTATCTGGTGGCTTACAGCATGGTGGGCACGGCCATTTCGGGGGTCACGTTCATTTCGGTGCCGGGCGAAGTGGGTGGTTCGCAGTTCTCGTATTTCCAGTTCATTCTGGGCAATGTGGTGGGCTATTTTGTGGTGGCCACGGTGCTGATGCCCGTGTATTACCGGCTCAATCTGGTATCCATTTACACGTACTTGCAGCAGCGGCTGGGTTTTTGGTCGTACAAGTCGGGGGCGGCGGCGTTTCTGGTTTCGCGCACCATCGGGGCGGCGTTCCGGCTGTTTTTGACGGCTTCGGTGCTGCAAATCGCGCTGTTCGATGCGTGGGGCGTTCCGTTTGAGGTTAATGTGCTCATTACCATTGCCCTTATCTGGCTGATTACTTCCAAAGGCGGCATCAAGACCATTCTCTGGACGGATGCCTTCCAGACCACTTTCCTGATTGCGGCCCTGCTGCTGAGCGTGTATCTGATTAGTCAGGCACTGAACCTGTCGCCCGGCGGCTTGATTGACACGGTGCGGGCCAGCGATTATTCGAGGGTTTTCTTTTTCGACAATCCCAAGGACAACAAGTTTTTTTACTGGCAGTTTCTGGCAGGCTTGTTCACCACCATCGCCATGTTTGGCCTGGATCAGGACTTGATGCAGAAAAACCTGACGTGCCGCAGCCTCAAAGACGCGCAAAAGAATATGTTCACGTTCAGCACGGTTTTCCTGCTCGTAAACATACTGTTCCTGACGCTGGGCGCGCTGCTTTACCTCTATGCAATCAAGGAAAACATTGCCATTCCCAAACGTACCGATTTGCTGTATCCGCAACTGGCGTTGAACCACTTTGGGCTGGTGGCGGGCATTTTCTTTATTTTGGGCATCATCGCCTCCTCTTATGCCAGTGCCGATTCGGCGTTGGCCTCGCTCACGACTTCGTTTTGCATTGATTTTCTGGAGTTTGAGAAACGCCCAGAAAGCCAGCGCAGGCGGCTTAAAACAATCGTGCATTTAAGTATGTCGGTGGCGTTGCTGCTGGTGATTCTGGTTTTCAACGCCATCAACGACCAAAGCGTGGTAAAAGCAGTGTTCACGGTGGCGGGCTATACCTACGGGCCGCTGCTGGGGCTGTTCGCATTTGGTTTTTTGACGCGCCTCTCCGTGCGCGACGGGTACGTGCCACTCGTTTGCCTTGCCTCGCCCATTATTTGCTATGTCATCAACCGCAATTCCGGTGTGTGGCTGGGCGGCTACAAATTCGGCTTCGAATTGCTGATTCTCAATGGTTTGCTCACTTTTCTGGGGTTGCTGCTGCTATCGCGGCGCAGGCAATGAAAACCCCATGCCCCCAACAGCCCTGAAAGGGCGTTATCTGCCAACGCAGGGTGAAGCCCTGCGGATTAGAAACCGCCGGTTGCCAGCATCACCAATGTGCAGCCTTCCACGGTTTCAATTCCTTGGTCGCCAGCCATTTGCCGCAACTCAGGGTTTTCGGTGCCGGGATTGAAAATGATGCGTTTCGGATGCAGACCCAACAGGTAATCATACAAAGGCGGCTGGTTTTGCGTACCCACGTACAGCGTCACGGTGTCTATGTCTTCAAGGTCGGGCTGGCCGTTCTGGATTGGGTATCCGGCCACTTGTCCGGTTTTAATTCCGAGCAACTCAATCGGATGCCCGGCAGCCAGCAGGCGGGTGGCTGCTTTGTAAGCGTAGCGTTCGGGGTTGTCGGTGGCACCGACAACCAAGGTTCGTTTGTGTGCCATTGTTTGCGGGTGGGTTTGGTGTTTCCGGAAGATACTATTTTCCGGATGGGTGCTTGATGGGAAAGCGTGTAATTTCGGAAAATTCCCCAAACGCGCAACCACCCGGTACCCAAGTAACCGAACTTCGGCATCCCGGCAAAGCCGCCGGAATATCATCCGCCGAAGCTGCTTTTGCCGTCCTCACCGCTGTGTGTTGCCGTGGCCAAGTGGCGACTACACGGAAAATAGTATCTCTGAAAAAGGCGAAACCTCGGCATGGCCCGCTGGAAAACAACCGTTCCACGAGTGTCAGCTCCCGTTATCCTTCCATCCACTCTTTGAACGGATGCGCTTTTTCGCGGCTCACCAGCACTTCTTGCGTGGTTTCGGGCTTCAAATCCAATTTGAGTTTGCCATTGAAATGACTGTGTATTTTATGAATGGCGGGCATGGCGGCGATAAGTTGACGGTTGAGCCGGAAAAAAAGCCGGGGATTGAGTAGTTTGTCCAGTTCGTCAAGCGTGTAGTCCACCAAATGCTGCTTGCCATCTTTACGGATTAGGCAAACCATTTCATTGGCCGTTATGAAATAGGCGATTTCATCCTGCGAAATCGGCAGAAGCTGGTCGTTTTGCTTGATCAGGAAACGCGTCTTGTATTTCCTGCCCGCCGTTGGCAGCGCATCCAACAGCGATTCTATTCTGAGGGCGTAATCGTTGGGCGAAACGTGGACGCGCATTTCCCGGAACTTGCCGAGGGCGGCTTCCAGTTCCTGCAATTTAATGGGCTTGAGCAGGTAGTCAATGCTTTTCACTTTGAAGGCCTTGATGGCGTATTCATCGTAGGAAGTGGTAAAAATGATGGGTGTCTTCACCGAAAAAGTCTCGAATATCTGAAAACTCAGTCCGTCGGAAAGTTGGATGTCGGAAAAAATCAAATCCGGGGCGCGGTTTGTTGAAAACCATTTTCCGGCGGCTTCGATGCTTTCCAGCACACCCACGATTTCGATGGTTTCATCCACACCACGGATTAACTTTTGCAGCCGCTCGGCCGCCGGATATTCATCTTCTATGATGAGAGTTTTCATGGAAAAGCGACGTTTTTGGCGGGGTGGGAATCAGTTCTGCAAGAGCGGGATGCGAACCCGGAAAAAAGCCGGGTCACGGATTATTTCCACCTGCCGCTCGGTAAGCAAACCATAACGGTTAATGATGTTTTGCAGCCCCACTTTGGTGGATTTTTCAAACAGCGTTTTTTCCTGCACGTTGTTTTCCACCGACAAATAGTTTTCCTCTTCGTGTGAAATCCTGATTATCAACGGTTTGTCCTTGGAAACGACATTGTGTTTAATCGCATTCTCAACCAGCATCTGCACACTCAGCGGTGCAATCTGCTGGCGGTAAGCGGCGGCGGCAATGTGCGTCTCCACTTGCAGGTTTTCGCGGAAACGGATTTTGTTCAGGTAAATGTACGCATCCAGGAAAGCCATTTCTTCTTCCAGCGAAACCGTGGTTTTATCCCGGTTCACCAACACATAACGATACACATCCGAAAGCCGCTCCAAATACGCTTGCGCATCCGTATTTTCATCAATCAAGGCGGCCAGTGTATTCATGCTATTGAACAGGAAATGCGGATCCAATTGGTTTTTGAGCACTTCCAATTGTGATTGCACGTTTTCGCGCGCCAAGGCTTCGGTTCGTTTCACGTTTGCTTTCCAGGATTCAAAGAAATAAACGCTTTCATAAATGAGCGTAATAATGGCCGTGGGAATGAGTGCAGTGCGGAAGCCAAACAGCAACGAAACCTCTTGGCCAACGTGCAGCAAATGCTGACAAAGCCAATAATCCACGATAGTTGAAACCAAAAGTGTATAAACCAAACTTACAACAGATTGGATGACAATGCGTTGGCTGGTTTGGTGGTATTGCGGGAAATAATGGCGGGCATAGATGAAAATGAGCCGGTTGCCTTCCCAAAGCAGAAAGGTATTGGTAAATGCCAACAGCAGGTTTTTCAGCAACGCAATATTAAGCGAACTCAACTCATCGAAGTGCATCATGCCCGTGATCAACAGCGATACGGCAGGAATACCGAACAGACGGGCTTTTTGGTCGTTGATGCGGACGATAGATTTCAGGGTTTTCATAAGCGCAAGTTACAAGATAGTGTTTTCTGAAAAAACCAAATCCCGCCATCGCACTACCGAGCAGTTGCTTGCACCATTTTCATGCGTCTTGCAATCAGATTGGCTACCAGTAGGTTTGGCACCCAACTCAGCCAAGCCACAATTGTGTAGGCCACCATAAAATCGCCGTAAATCACAATCAGTAAGGGTAGCCAGATTCTCAATGTTACTGCCGCAAAGCAAGCAGCATAACTGTAAACCATGAATTCTTGATGTGCTTCGACTTGCTTGTTCCTAATGGTTGTATACCCCATTAAGGTCGTGTAAAACCAAATGACTCCTAAACAGATGAAACCCAACGAAGACCACAAGCCGCCTGTGGCAAAAAAACCAATGCCGATGCCTGCCACGGAACTCAGCAAAACTGAGGCTACGTAAACCTTGCCTATTTTTTTGTGCAGTATCGGGTTTTTGTTTCTGAATCCCGGGCTGAATTGTATCCATCCGATCAGCAACGCAAGTCCGCCGAAGATGATATGTGTGTAAAAGCCAAGGTTCCAAAACACATTTGTCAGGATTTCCATTGATTTGGAAGCCAATAATCCAAATTGTCTGTCTATTGTAAAATAAATGACGGGATATAGTCCGATGGCCACGGACACGGTTGCAAACACAACCCAAAGCACTTTTCTCATCATGGTTTTTTGTGTGGAGTTACATTTCACCGTTAATCATCGCCGATGCCGTGCATTTTCCTAAAGCGGAGGTTTTGCATTGTTGAAAGATACTATTTTCAAAACGTGAGCCGGTAAAAAGGAATGGGCAAAAATCCTTGCTGGTAGGCCGTGCCAACGCGGTTGGTGCGCGGATTATAAATTTGCTGGAACACGTTTTGGCTGCCGGTTACATTCTGCAAATCAACCGCGATTTCGTGGGTCAGGCGGGTACGGTTTATCTTGTAGCCGATTTTCAGGTCGGTGCGGAAATAGGCGGTTTGCTGTTCTGAGAAAGCCCGGCTGTCGTCAAAAACCGTGGTGCGGTTTTCGGCGGAACGCGCCAAATCAATCGGCCTTACAAACCGCCCGCCCGCCGTGGTTACTTTCCAGTTGATGCTCAGGATATTTTCGCGCCTGCCAGCCTTGAATTCCTTGCCCGCCAGCAAATTGAGCACATATTTCCCGTTGAAAGGCGTGTTGCGTTCAATGCCGTCACTGCCCTCATATTTCGACTCGAACAGCGACCCGGTAACGAGGAAATAATAACTGTTCGAGAAATATTTTTCCAGCGTCATCTCCACCCCGTAATTCCGGCCCGTGCCTTCATTGACCAGATTTCCTTTATCGGTGGGCGCAAAATCCGCTCCTTCGGTCAGCACCGAATAATAGCTGGGCGTGCGTTCCACGGGCACATTAAACAGCGATTGGTAGTAGGTCTCCACTTTCAAACGCACATTTTCGGTCAGGCTCCGTTCGTATCCCACCACAAAATGATGGCTTCGTGTGAAACCCAAGTCCTTGTTGGTTAGCGCGTAGCCTCCGTTCGGGTTGCGCGTTTGGTAGAAGTAAGTCAAAATGGGCTGCAAATTGCTGTGCAAGCCATACGCGACATTGAGCGAACTGCGCGGCGTTACGGCGTAGTTGATGCCGGCACGCGGCTCCAGGGCGCTTTGGTTGTTCAGGGCGTAATGCAACAGGCTCACACCCGAATTCAGCGTCAGTTTTTCATTGAAGCGGTGTTTCCACTGCACAAACCCCTGCGACAGCATTGTGTTGCCATTCGTGTTGCGGAAATCTATCGTTTGCGGGTAGAGTTGGGTATTGCGCAGATCGAAGCGATTCAAATCAATAATGACACCGCCCGATACTTTGTCTTTTGCACTGATCTTGTGCGACACAAAGGCGTTCACCGATGCTTTGTCATTGATGAATTCGGATTGTTCGGTTTGGAATTCGCGCAAAATCTCTTTTGTCTCGCCCCGATAAAGCACCGTATCGCCGTTGAACTGCTGGGTGCTTCGCGAACCCGAAAACGTGAGTTTGCCATACGTGCGGTCTGAAAAACGGTGTTCGTAGGAAACCGCCGCTATGCCATTGGAAAATTTCACGCGCGTGTTTTCATTCTCATCGCCGTAGGCATCACCTTCTGTGTTTACATCTTTGCCGAAGAAATCCACGTTGCTGCGTCCGCCGATGGTCCACGCCGAAAGTGTGCCGCGTTTGCCAACCGGAATATCGGTCTTAAACGTAAAGTCTTGGTAATAAGGCGTTCCGGCGATTTGAAAACCCAAACCGGACACCAACCCCAGAAACGAATAGCGGTAATTGATCAGATACGAAGCCTTGGACTTTTTGGAATAGGGCCCTTCCGCGCCCAGTTCCAAGCCGTTGAAGGCCATTTGACCCAGAAACTCGCGTTTTTCGTCATTGCCTTTGCGCAGCCGCAAGTCAAATACCGAACCCAACGCATTGGCGTATTCTGCCGGAAACGCACCGCTCATGAAGTCCGATTTGGCGAGCAGGTTGGTGTTGAGCATTGAGACTGGCCCGCCCGATGTGCCCAACGCACCGAAATGGTTCGGATTGGGAATATTCACGCCATCAAGCCGCCAAAGCAGCGACGAAGGCGAATTGCCGCGCACCACAATGTCGTTGCGGGCATCGTTGGCACCGCTCACGCCCGCGAAATTGGCCGCCATCCGCGACGGATCGCCGAGGCTGCCCGCGTATTTCAGCGTTTCCGACGGATTGAATGGCCGCGCACTCAGGGTCGTCATCTCGTTGTTGGTCACGGTGGCATCTTCGCTGCGTTTGTATGTTACCGTCACCTCATTGAGTTTGGTCAGGCTTTCGGTCATGGACAAATCCAGGATTATCTCCTTGCCCGTATTCACAATGATGTCTTTGGCAAAGCTGTCTTCGTAGCCGACAAATGATATTTTCAGACCCACCCGCCCCACCGGAACATTGGCTAGGCGGAAATAGCCATCGGCATCCGTGCTAGCTCCGATGGGCGGGTTGCTGCCCATAACCTGCACAACCGCCCCGACCACCGGGGCTTTGGAAGCGGCATCCGTCACCTTGCCCCGCACGGTTTGCGTGGACTGCTGGGCCAAGGCGGCAGTCAGGCTGACAAAAAGAATGAAAGTGGATAGTAGCTTTTCCATGGTTTTGGACAGGTTTGGTGAGAAACTTGCTCCAAAGATGGGCGAAAAAGCAACCGCCGGGAACCGGGGAAAGGGCGAAACGTACGAAAACAGGGGTGAAACGGAAATTGCCGCCGGGTGGGGTTTGGCGTTTTGAAAAGATACTATTTTACTGATTCGGAATTATTGAATGAGTGAATAAACCCCAAGCCAGCTATCCGCAAAAAAGTCGGCGGTTGTCACACACATATTCCCGTCCCGCAGCATTGCGGAATGGGAATATGTGTGGAAGTTTGGTTGGCGAGTCTGCATATAAAGACGTGGCATGACCGCAAGCCATGCCACGTCTGCAATCACAGTTACTTGTCGCTGAGCATGACCGGCACATTGCCGCGGCCATTCATGATGATGACTTTTGTGTTGGCCGACGTGGCGATTTCGCGCTGTGCCTTAATGGCTTCGTATTGCAACTGCTTGTCGCTCAGGCCGGTGGAAAGTATTTTCTGGTAATCGGCAATGCCTTGCGCCTCCACGCGCTTGCGTTCGGCCTCCTGCTTTTCCTTGGTCAGCACAAACTGCATTTTCTGCGATTCCTGCTCAGCGTTGATTTTCGATTCTATGGTTTGCTTTACCGAGGCGGGCAGGTCAATGTTGCGTACCAGCAACTGCTCCAGAAACAGGCCGCGCGTCTTGAAATTCTCCTCGATAGCCTTGAAAATGCGGCTCTGGAATTCATCGCGCTTGGTTGAAAACAGCGATACGGCATCGTAGTAGGCGGCATTGTCGCGGATTTTGGTGCGCGTGATGGGCCGCACAATCTTGCTCCGGTAATCGGTACCGATTTCGCGCAGAATCTGGGGCGTTTCGGTGGGTATCACCCGGTACAGCACCGTCAGGTCTATCACCACTTGCAGCCCGTCGGCGGTGAGTACACGGATGGCATCGTCGCCAACTTTGTCGCCTTCGTCATGTACCGCCGACATCGTGTAGTTTTGCGTCCGGGTGTCAAACGTGGTCACATCCATCAGCGGGTTCACCACGTTCAGGCCGCTTTCCAGCACGCCCGGCTGCACCTTGCCAAACAGGCTCTGCACACCCACCTCGCCCGAATCAACCTGCTTGACCGCAGCCGTGAAAATGCCGATCAACAGGATGACAATGCCGGCCAGACGGGCGGGAACGGCCACCCGCGCCGTTTGCGGATTATCTTTTGGAATCAGAAAGCTGATGGTGAGTACGATTAATCCGACGATTATCAGGAACATGGGTGGCTGTGTTTAAATGAGTGGATAGGTGACTGGACTGGGTTTGGCGTTTTGGAAAGATACTATTTTCCCAGCTCTCCACGAAAACCGGCACGGACATCAATTGGAAGACGGATGGGAGGGCGGTTTATTGTAATCCGGTTCGCTTGGTTGCACCGCCAAAACCGCGTCCGGCAAATCGTGCCGCCCGATTCCGTATTTTTTGATTATACTTTCAATTGTTTCCCAAAAACCTAACTTTGCGCCTTGTTTCGGTTTTTCAAATGCCGCAAAGCACCCGTTCCCACCCACAGTCTTTCCAAACGGCACTCCATGTCCCCGCGCAAAATACACTCGGCACTCATTTCGGTTTATCACAAGGAGGGACTCGCGCCACTGGCTCAGATGCTTCACAGTCAAGGGGTTGCAATATATTCAACGGGTGGCACCGAAACTTTCCTGCAAAGCCTCGGCATTCCCGTTGTGCCCGTTGAGCAACTCACCGAGTATCCTTCCATCTTGGGCGGGCGGGTCAAGACGCTGCACCCCAAAGTGTTCGGCGGCATCCTGTTCCGGCGCAATAATGCGCTGGATGTGACCCAGACCGAGCAGTACCAAATTCCGTCCATTGACCTGGTGATCGTGGATTTGTATCCGTTTGAGGAAACAGTAGCCTTGAAAGCCAGCGAAGAGGAAGTCGTGGAAAAGATTGACATCGGCGGCATTTCGCTGATCCGGGCGGCGGCCAAGAACTTCAACGATGTGGCCGTTGTGTCGTCGCGCGGCCAGTATGAAACCTTGGCCGAGATTTTAAAGGAAAAAGACGGCCAGACCGACCTTGCCGACCGCAAGCGGTTTGCCGCCGAAGCCTTTGACATCACCTCGCAGTATGACACGGCCATTTTCAATTATTTCAACGGTGACAATACCGTTCCGTCATTGAAAATTTCGGTGCGGCAGTCGCAGCTGCTGCGCTACGGCGAAAACCCGCACCAGCGCGGCTGGTTCCATGGCGACTTGTCGGCCATATTCGACCGGTTGCACGGCAAGGAACTGTCGTACAACAACCTGCTCGACATTGACGCGGCCGTGCTGCTCATGGAGGAATTCAAAGGCGAAACCGCATTTGCCATTCTCAAGCACAACAACGCGTGCGGTGTGGCCCTTGACCCCGATTCCCGGCAGGCGTACCTGAAAGCCCTGGCCGCCGATCCGGTTTCGGCGTTTGGCGGCGTGATCATCACCAATGCCGAACTGGATTTGCCCACCGCCGAGGAACTCAACAAACTGTTTTTTGAAGTGCTTATTGCGCCCTCGTTCAGCCAGGATGCGTTTGCGTTGCTGGCCGTGAAAAAGAATCGGATATTGCTGAAAAAGAAACCCGTAGATTTGCCCGCCACGCAGGTGCGCACCGTATTGAACGGAATCATGCGCCAGGACCGCGACGCAATTACCGAAACCTTGGTTGACTTGCGTACGGTAACCCAAAAAGCACCGACCGACGCTGAAAAGGAAGAGTTGGTTTTTGCGGCCAAGATATGCAAGCACACCAAATCGAACACGATTGTGCTGGCCAACCGCAAGCAACTGATTTCCAGTGGTGTGGGGCAAACTTCGCGCGTGGATTCTTTAAAGCAGGCCATTGAGAAAGCCCGCGCATTCGGTTTCGATTTGCACGGCGCGGTCATGGCTTCCGATGCGTTTTTCCCATTTCCCGACTGCGTGGAAATAGCGCACGCGGCCGGCATTGCGGCGGTAATCCAGCCGGGCGGCTCCATCCGCGACCAAGATTCGGTTGATTTCTGCGACAACAACGGCATGGCGATGGTCATGACCGGCATCCGGCATTTTAAACACTGAAAGCGGGAGATTTTAAGTCGGATTTGTCTGTTTCCGCTTGCGCAAACAAGCGGGTTTCGCCTTTTTGAAAGATACTATTTCGGGGAATGTATGTTTTACGGGGAAATAAAATGTATTTAAAAGCTGGAAGCCGATGCCTTTCCCTTGAACATTGCGTAATTTCGGGAACTTTTCAACACGCGCAACCACCTGACACACAAGCAAATAAAACACCAACAAAATTCACCGTCCGCCATTTATGGGATTATTCAATTTTCTGACCAGCGACATTGCGATTGACTTGGGCACGGCAAACACGCTTATTGCCTACAAGGACAAGATAGTGGTGGACGAGCCGAGCATCATCGCCATTGACAAGATGACCAACCGTGTGCTTGCCATCGGCAAGGAAGCCATGCAGATGCACGAGAAAACGCACGAGAACATCAAGACCATCCGCCCGCTCAAGGATGGCGTGATTGCCGATTTCACCGCCGCCGAGCAGATGATCAAGGGCATGATCAAGATGATAGACACGGGCAGTCGCTTTTTCACGCCCTCGCACCGCATGGTCATCTGCATTCCGTCGGGCATTACCGAAGTGGAGAAACGCGCCGTAAAGGACTCGGCTGAACACGCCGGAGCCAAGGAAGTGTACATGATATACGAACCCATTGCGGCGGCCATCGGCATTGGCATCGACATTGAGCAGCCCATCGGCTCGATGGTGGTGGATATTGGCGGCGGCACCACCGAAATCGCGCTGATTGCGCTGTCGGGCATTGTCTGCGACCAGTCCATCCGCGTGGCGGGCGATGTGTTCACCAAAGACATCCTGGATTATATGCGCCGCCAGCACAATCTGCTCATCGGCGAACGTTCGGCCGAGCGGGTCAAGATTGAAGTGGGTTCGGCACTGACCGAGCTGGACAACCCGCCGGCAGATTACGAAATCCGGGGCCGCGATTTGATGACCGGCATCCCGAAAACGGTGAAAGTGACGTTTACTGAAATCGCCTACGCGCTGGACAAATCGGTGTCCAAGATTGAGGAAGCCGTACTGAAAGCCCTTGAAATGTCGCCCCCCGAACTCTCTGCCGACATCTACACCAACGGCATCCATTTGACGGGTGGCGGCGCGTTGCTGCGCGGCTTGGATAAGCGCATTGCCGCCAAAACCAAGCTGCCCATCCACGTGGCCGACGACCCGTTGCGCGCCGTGGTGCGCGGCACCAGCATCGCCATGAAAAACCTGAAGAGTTTCCGCCCGGTCTTAATGGGATAGACTGTTTTATTTTGGATTTGGGAATGCGGAATGCGGAATATGTCCGTTGTATTCCCAAATCCGAAATCCGCCTTCCGAAATTCACATCATGCAGCGGATATTCTGGTTTTTCTTCACCTTCCGGGCATTCATCCTTTTCGTTTTGCTGGAGATTTTCTGTGTCTGGCTGATCGTGGAGAACAATGCGTACCAAGGCGCGTTTTTCTTCAACTCCTCCACGCGCTACACCGGCGAAGTGCTGCGCCGCACCAAAAATGTGGACGATTATTTCGGACTGAAACAGGTGAACGGCGAATTGGCGCGCGAAAACGCCCGCCTGCACCAGCTTTACCAACAGGCATTGCTGAGTAAGTCGGCACAGCAGTCGCAAAACGGCTACCGGCCCGATTCGGCTTTTGCGCGCCGATTTCAATTTGTGACGGCCAAGGTAATCAAAAACTCGACGGTGCTGCCCCGCAATTACATCACGCTCGACAAAGGCACCCGCGATGGCATCCGGCCCGGCATGGGCGTGATTTCGCCGCAGGGCGTAGTGGGTAAGGTTACGGGCTGTTCGGAGTTTTTCTCAGTGGTGACCTCATTACTGCACTTGGATACCAAGGTTTCGTCGCAAATCAAGAAAAACAACAGCGTGGGCATGGTGGAGTGGAACGGCAGGAACAGCGCGGTGGTGCAGATGAAGTTTGTGCCGCGCTACGTGGAGGTAAAGGCGGGCGACAGCGTGGTCACATCCAATTACAATTCGGTTTTTCCGCAGGGCATTTCGGTGGGCCGCGTGAAGCAGGTCAAACTGTCGCCCGCCGAAACGGCCTACGACTTGGAAGTGCAGTTGGCTACCGATTTCAACCGGCTGGCCTACGTGTACATCGTCAATAACATCTTCAAGGCCGAGCAGGATTCACTGGAGACCAAAGTGATTCCCAAAACACCCGACTGAAGGCCGGGTTTGGTGTTTTTGCGGGTTTGGTGTTTTTGAAAGATACTATTTTGCCTCCACGGCCATCATGGCCAAACGACAGACCTAGACAATGGGCAGCAGGGATTTTTTTCTACAGGCGTTGTATTTTGCAGTGTACGTTGGCTTGCAAGTGCTGTTTGTCCGCCATCTCGTCCTGTTCGATGTGGCGTTCTGCTTTATTTACATCGCATTCCTGTTGCTGCTGCCCTTTGAAACGGATTCGGTGCTGCTGATGCTCATTGCCTTGGGCATTGGCCTTGTGGTTGATTCGTTTTACGACACCACGGGCATCCACGCCGCCGCCTGCGTATTTGCCGCTTACCTGCGTCCGTGGGTGATACGGCTCATCACGCCGCGCGGCGGCTACGACCAGAACCTGCGCATTTCCATGCAATACATGGGCGGCGAGTGGTTTTTCAGCTACGCGCTGGTTTTGATCTTTTTCCACCACGCCGCCCTGTTTCTCATCGAAGCCAGCCAGTGGAGCCTGGTGCCGCTGGCCCTGCTCAAAACCCTGTGCAGCACCGCCTTTACCTGGCTGATGGTAGTGGTGGCGCAATATCTGTTTTACCGGAAAAAATGAATTTTTGCGGCCCGGATTGGATGGGAAGCCAAACCTGCGCCCAAAATAGTATCTTTCAAAAAGCCCAAACCTGCCCCACGAAAAAAGGTGCTTGTCCGAACAAATTTCCTATGTCCGCTGTCCTTCTGGAAGAACCTTGTGACAAACAGGGCCGTGCTTGTACTTGAAGATTTGCCAAACTCTCAAAACCCGGCAAGCCCTGTCAGTCCAAAGCCGCCGGATTTGTCACAGGTTCCTTTCAGGAGGACGAAATGTTATCCGAAAATAGTATGTTTTTCAACGCCCAAACCCGCCCCATAAAAAAAGGTTCAAGCGAGGACGCTTGAACCAGTGTCATTCTATTCATGGGATTTCGGTCGGGAGAATCGGCAAAAAACGGTCACAGCAAGCCGCCCGCCTCGGCTTTGGCCCGGCGTATTTCGGTGTTCAGCACGTCGGTTTCCACCAAGCCGTCGCGCAGGCGCACAATGCGGTGGGCGTAACGGGCGATGTCTTCCTCGTGCGTGACCATGATGATCGTGTTGCCTTTGCTGTGCAGTTCCTCAAACAAATCCATGATTTCGTACGATGTTTTGGAGTCTAGGTTGCCGGTCGGTTCATCGGCCAGCAGAATGCTCGGTACGTTGACCAAGGCCCGCGCAATCGCCACGCGTTGGCGTTGGCCGCCCGAAAGTTCGTTGGGTTTGTGTTTGGCGCGGTTCTCCAAACCCACGCCTTTCAGTGAACCCATGGCCATTTCGGTGCGTTCGGCCTTGCTGTAGCCCGCATAAATCAGCGGCAAAGCCACATTGTCGAGCGAAGACAGGCGGGGCAAAAGGTTGAACGTCTGAAACACAAAGCCGATTTCCTTGTTGCGGATTTCGGCCAGCTCGTTTTCGCTCATGTCGCTTACATCCTTGCCGTTCAGGATATACGTGCCCGTGGTGGGCGTGTCTAGGCATCCGATAATGTTCATCAGCGTGGATTTGCCCGAGCCAGACGGCCCCATAAAGGCCACGTATTCGCCACGGTCAATGCCAATGGTGACCGATTTTAGGGCTTCCACCACTTCCTCGCCCATGACGTAGCGTTTGGAAACGGCGCGTGTTTCAATTACTTGCATTTGGTTGTGGTTGGGTTTTTAAATTCGGAATGCGGATTTCGGAAGGTAAGGAATTCTCTCTGCTGCTACCCCGATTTAAAATCGGGGTAGCACGGTTTTGCGTCTCTGACGCGCGAAGCGGCAACCGGCCGCAAAGAGCAAAACATTATCTTCCATAAAGGCCAAACCCGGCCTATTTTTGCGGGGCGGACTGTTGTGTCCGGCTTTCTATTTGTGTTTTGATGGCGGCTAACCTGTCCTTTACCGCAGCCAAATTCTCGAAGATTGCATCATGGAACAAGGCTTTTTCCTCGTCTGTTTTGCCAATGAGATCCGCCTTGCTTTTTTCAATGAAAGCCGCCTTATCTTTTTCATTCAGGGTGGCGTACCGCCTGAATTCTTCCAACAGTTGCTTCCTATAAGATTCAGTCGTCATTTTCCTTGAGTTTATCCATGATTTCCAACATCATGTCCAGAATATCGTCAATGTGTTTTTGCTGTTCCACGGTTATGCCTGACTCCTCGGCCCGTAACACGTGGAATGCAACGATTTCTTTCAGTCCCTTCAATTCCAACTCCAGAAGCAGTCGTTCCAGTTCGGTCATATTCTCTTAATAAAGATAGGCAAGTTATTTCCACTCCGCCAATTTCTTTTCCACCAATGCCCGTTTGGCTTCGTACTGCGGCGCAAAAGCCTGATGGTCGGCGGGCGAATTTTGGCGCAGTTCGTCCATGCCTTGGGCGGCATATTCGGTCAGGTTCATGTCGAGGCATTGCATTATGTACGCTTTCTGGATGCCCGCCGCCAGCGGATCCATGCGCAGCGCGTCGGTCAGCGTTTGGTAGGCGCGTTCGTCGTTTTTGCGGCTGTTGTAAAACTGTTGCGCCCCCAGCACAACCGTTTCGTCGAAAGGCAGGTTTTGGAGGGCGGCAAGGTAGTATTTTTCGGCTTCGGCGGTTTTGCCGGCATTGTCGGCAAGTACTGCCCGGTAAAACGGCGTGCGCGGCGAACCGGAAGTTTTTAACGCCGCCGCCAAATTTGTCCAATCCTTTTTGCGCCAAAGCACCTCCAATTTCAGTTTCCGGATTGCCTTTTTGGCTTCAATATCCGTAACGGCCAGCGTTTGCAAGGCCCGCAAATCGCTCTCGGCAGCCGAAACATTGTCTTTCCGCAAGTGGTGCCGGGCCAGGTAAAGCAACGCCGAAGCCCGGTAACTCACGTTTTGGATGGATTCCACAATGGGCGAAGTGTCTTCGCGCTGGTTGTAATACACCAACGCCGTTTTTTCGGCATCGCTCAGGCTGTCGGCGGCATTGCCGAGTAGGGTTTGGGTTATTTTAAACATACTATTTGCCACGCCGCGCAACTGCGCCACCGGACTGGTACGCAGGCTGTCCCAACGCCGCGCCGCCGCTTGAAAATCGCCGCGTTCCATCCAGGCAAATGTCTCGTTAAGTATGCCTGAACTGTCGCCTGCTTTCACGGATTTTTGAAAACGATACGCGGCCAATTGCGGTACATCTTGCTGCAAATACCACATTCCCAGCGTTTTATTTAAGTAAGCTGACCGTTGTGCGCTACCCTGCTCCAAATCTTTGAGCGTCTCAAACGCCTGCCCGACATGGTTTGTGTGGTAGAGGTTTACGGCTTTGGCAAAGCCCAGATCGGCGGAGAAAAGCGAGTTTTCCGGTCGTCCTGCAAATTGGTTGATTGTGCGCAGCAGGTTGGTGTCGGCCTGCTTTTTGTGATTCAGCGTGTAGTTGTACAGATACGCGAATCTTTCGCGAGTCAGCAACGTGTCTTGCCTCATTGCTTCGCTAAAAACCTGGCTGTCAGGCTTTTGCAACAGGTTGGCCATAACCAGGCGGTTGTTTTCGTGCGGAAGATAACCGTTTGGTTTGGCGGCAGCCAGCACCGAATCCAGTTTCGGGCCGGAAAAATTTTTCGCCCAGAAAGCCAACAGGTTTGTGCGTATAACTTCGGGCTTGTCGGTCAGGTCAAGTGCCTGGTTATAAAACACATACGCCGAATCCAGAATGCGCGTCTTTTCATAAAGCACGCCCAGGTTGTTGAACAGTTGGCCACTTTTCGGAAACTTGCGCGTGCCTTCGCGCAGCGTGAAAACGGCATCGAAAAACAAATCCTCTTGCGCGTACAATTGGCTGAGCATGGCGTAGGTATGCGGCGTGGGCTTGTTGGTGATGGCCTGTTTCAGGAACGCCGCCATCGCTTCCGGGTTGTTGTGCTGCTTGGCAATGGTGGCCAGCGCGTAATTGGACTTGTGGTTGCGCGTGTTGAAGAGCAACGCCTTTTTGTAGTACGACTCGGCAAGGACGAAATTCTGTTCGGCAAAATACAAGTCGCCCAGTTGGTTCTGGTAGCCCGCCACGCCTTGGTTAAAGGGCAGCATATTGACCCTGAACAGCAAGGCGAGCATGATCAGGCCCGCCAGCGCGTAGGAAAACCCGAACGGAAAAATACGCGGCTGGTACATGATCTTATGTACGGGCAAACCCTGCGCCATGGGGCCGCGAAAATTGATGTACACGTACAGGAAAAACGAAATGCCCATGGCCAGATGGCTGTACAAAATCACATCTTCAAACATATCCAGCATCGGGTCGTTGCCGGTGGCGAAAGCGTAGCCAATCGTGCCCAAGGCAATGATTGAAAGGGCGGCGTACAGTAACGAGGCGTAGGGATCCGGAAACAGTGCATCCACGCGCCGCCGGAAACCCCAGATGCCCAGCACAATGGAAACGGTCAGCAAATAGAATCCATTGACATAGAGGAAGTCGAGTTCAAGAATGCCCGAACTGTGCAAATAAGAAACCACCAAGTTGCCGGTGTAAAAAACGGAAATCACCGTGAAGTGGAAAATGCTGTTGCGCCCCGCCGCAATGCCCGTGCCGGTAATGAGCGTGAGCAGGTGGCTGGGGATTTCGTGCGCGATGATGAAAATAAATAGTATCGTCAGCAATGCCAAAACCCGCGTCCCGTAAGCCAGCAGACTGAGTTCCGGGTGTGATACATGGGCAAACCGCAACCACGCAAAAACGGCGGCGGCCACCAAGAACCCGAAGATAACGAGCCGCTTCGGAAGCGAAACATCCAGCCGGAAAGCGTGCAGGTAATAGCTGACGGACAAGAAAATGACCAGCGAAACCACCAGAACCGTTGAACCGGGCAAACCCCACACCTGTAAGATATCCAGTTGGAAAGCCGCCAGCAGGCCGATAAAAACCATCATGCTGCCCAGATACCACCACCTTGGCAGGTTGGTGACCAACGCCAGCAAAAACGCCAGCGCAACCATGAGCAGGCCGCCGTACAAGTGGGCGGCCCGGAAGTTGATTTGCATATCCGAAGCCTCGAACCACTCGACAACCAAAAAACCCTGCGCTTCGGTGGTGAAGTTGAAAATGCCCTTCGAAAATTGATCTGTGGCAAATTCAACATCCTGCAACTCATTGAAAACCTGCCAGTTGATTACTGCATCCGCACCGATATATTTTTGTGCCAAATAGCTGGCCAGGGCAATGCCTACAACGATTAGCAAGCCCACATACAAGCGGCGGTGGGCTGGCAACCAGCGGTTCCAAAAGAAAATTTCCTGATTCATGTGCGTGAGGCTGGTAAGGGATTGAATGGCAAGGGATTGACAACTGCCATCTTAACGGAACAATGGGACAAATATGATAGATACGGCGGGTTTGCCGACTGTAAATGCAGTGCAATCTGTGCCAATGTAAGATTTTGCCAGAAAACAGCGGGACGGAATGCCGGTGATTTCCGGTAGGCAGCGTGTTTCCACCGGGAATTTTAGCAGCCCGCCGAACTTTTTCGCGAGCCGGGCGTTTTGTTTCTATGCTTATATTTCACCCATGAAAATCGGAATCGTTTGTTACCCTACGTTTGGCGGTAGCGGTGTGGTGGCCACCGAATTGGGCAAAGCCCTTGCCAAAGAGGGCCACCAAGTCCATTTCATCACGTACACGCAGCCCGCCCGGCTTGATTTTTTCAATGAAAACCTGTTTTACCACGAGGTTTCCATTCCCACCTACCCGTTATTCCAATATCCGCCTTACGAACTCGCGCTGGCCAGTAAAATGGTCAACATTGTGCGGTTTGAGCAACTGGATTTGCTACATGTGCATTACGCCATCCCACACGCATCGGCGGCTTACATGGCCAAGCAAATCCTGAAAACCTACGGCATCCATATTCCGGTGGTCACCACATTGCACGGAACGGACATCACGCTGGTGGGCAAAGATGCCTCCTACGAGCCGGTGGTCACGTTCAGCATCAACCAGTCGGATGGGGTGACGGCCGTTTCAAACGATTTGCGCAAGGACACGTACGAGCAATTTGAAATCACGCGCGAAATCGAGGTCATCCACAATTTCATTGACTTGGAGCGTTTTCAAAAACAAAAGAAAGAGCATTTCAAAAAAGCCATTGCTCCGGCGGGCGAGAAAATACTGATCCACACGTCCAACTTCCGCAAGGTCAAGCGCATTGACGATGTGGTGGAAATTTTTGCCGAAGTACACAAACGGATGCCGAGCAAACTGCTGCTGGTGGGCGATGGCCCCGAACGGCCGCGCATTGAAAAATTGTGCCGTCAAATGGGCATTGACGAGGATGTGCGTTTTCTGGGCAAACTGGAAGCCATCGAGGAAGTGCTTTCGGTGTGCGATTTGTTTCTGATGCCATCGGAAAAGGAAAGTTTCGGATTGGCTGCCTTGGAGGCGATGGCGTGCGAAGTGCCGCTAATCTCGTCTGACGCGGGCGGCCTGCCCGAACTGAACGTGCAGGGTTTTTCGGGTTTCACAAGTCCTGTGGGCGATGTGGAGGACATGGTTCGCAATGCCTTGCATATTCTGGACGATGCAAACCTGCCCACATTCAAGAAAAATGCCCACGCCCGCGCCAAGGATTTTGACGTGACGGCGATTCTGCCGCTGTACGAGGCGCACTACCGCAAGGTAATCGAGGAGAGCAAAGCCGCAGCCCACCTGCAACTGGCAAAATAGTATCCTTTGAAAAGCCCAAACCTGCCTGGGCAACCTCACCCCGGCCCCTCTCCTGCTGAGAGGGGTGAAAAAAAGGGAGCCTTTGCTCCCCTTTCAGTAGGAGAGGGGCCGGGGGTGAGGTAAAATAGTATTTCCCTAAAAGCCCAAACCCCCCTTACTTCGGATCCAGGGCCTGTTCAATCCGTGCCAGCACGTCTTGCAGGTGGTAGCGCGTCATTTTGTCGGTGATGGCGGGCAGGGCGGCTTTTACTTGGCCGCGCAACTCGACCAAATGGCCGCGTGCAATTGAAATGATGTCGGTTTTCTTCGCATCCGGCGTGGGCGATGCCACCGTGTTGGGCAGCACGGGTGTGGGCTGGGGCAAAACAGCCAGTGGCGATGGATTGATAAGGGCATTCATTCTCTCCACGTACACTTTCTGCAAATTCCGCCGGAAATTATTGACCGGTTGGCGGGAGACCAACTCATTCCAAACGTTTTTTTGCACATCCGTAAACAATTCATCCAAGGTGTAACCCTTTGTATCTGTGGCACTTGTCTCAATCAGGCGTTGCATCCGGTTATTGTCGAACACGCTGTTCATCGCCGATTCCTGAACCAACCGGATTGCTTCCACCCCTTGGTCGGGGCGGATGCGGCTCATTACGTTTTTGTCCAGCAGCCATGTGGGCGTTACAAAAACCTGCTTGCCGAGCCAGGCCACGGCCTGTTGCTGCGTGGCTTTGGGCGTGGTTTCGTACACCAGGCCCGCTTCATCGTAGGTTTTGGGCGTTTCGTACACGCCACCGATGTTTTTGGTTACATGGCCAATGTAGCGGCGGTATTGGTTTACTACCTCGGTATATATTTCGGTCAGGTTGCGGTAGGTTTCCCCTTCCTCTTTGGTCCAATCCGTCAGGTTTGGCAATATTCGTTTCAGGTTTTTTATGCCCAACTCGCTGGCTACCATGGCATTATCGCCGATATCCTCGCTTTGGGCACGCGGGTCGTAGGCGTTTATTTCGGTCAGGAACCGCAACCGGACATTGTTGGCGGCGTGTTTCTTGTACCATCCGTTCAGTACCTTCTTGTCGTCTTCCGGTGTTTTGGTATCATAAATTGCCTTGTAACCCCATTCAATGGCCCATTTGTCGTAGTCGCCGATGCGCGGGAAAAGGTCGGTCACGCCATCTTCTGGCTGGGCCACGTAATTGAACCGCGCATAATCCATGATGGAAGAAGTGTGCCCGTGCTTGGCCATGAATTCCTTGTCGCGCAGTTTGGCAATGGGCGTAGCGTTGCTGGCCCCGAAATTGTGCCGCAAGCCCAGCGTGTGCCCCACCTCATGCGATGATACAAAGCGGATCAACTGCGCCATCAGTTCGTCGTCAAACTTGGGCTTGCGTGCCCGCGCATCCACGGCGGAGGCTTGGATCAGGTACCATTTGCGCAGCAGGTTCATCACATTGTGATACCAGCCAATGTGGCTCTCAATGATTTCGCCACTGCGCGGATCGTGTACATTGGGGCCATACGCATTCTCAATGCCCGATGCAAAATACCTGATCACCGAATACCGCGCATCTTCCAGGCTGAAAGTCGAGTCGCCTTCGGGAAAATCCTTGGCCATGATGGCGTTTTTCCAGCCCGCCTGCTCAAACGCACCCTGCCAGTCCTCCACACCTTGTTTCAATACGCCGCGCCATTTTGCGGGCGTTGCCGGGTCAAGGTAAAACACAATCGGTTTGGCCGGTTCTATCAGTTCGCCCTTCTGTTGCCTTTTCGCATCCGCCTCGCTTTTGGGTTCCAGCCGCCAGCGCACGGCCACCGTTTCGGTTTCCGAACGTTGCAGGTTGTCGTTATAAACCGTGAAACCGTTGGCAAAAAAGCCGACACGCGGGTCGAAAAGCCGCTTTTTCATCGGATTTTTGGGCAGCAAAACCATCGAAGTGTTCATTTCCAAGGTAACCACGCCCGTTGCCACGCCACCCGGCAGCGTAACCTGTGGCGAGGGCAGCAGCGAAGGCGGCGTGACCCCGAAAGTCTTGACCGTGCGGACTTCGGTATTGATCGGATACGATTTTATCTGCGCGATGTATGAACGGTCGGTTTGCAGGGCGGTGATCTTATAGAGTTGCCGCGCAAACGGACTCAGTGAAAAAATCTGGGTTTCGCCCCGGAAAAAATCCGTCACATCAATCACGCTGGATGTGTCTTTTTTCACGGCCTTGATATCGAACGAGGCGGCAATCGGTTCCACGTTCGAGTTGCGCACCGCCTGCGCAATGGGCTGTGTGGTGTCGGTGGCCACATTGATGTAAAGCGGCACGCGCAAAAACAGGCGGTTGTCGGGGCCTTTTTCCCAGCGCAGCACTTGCCGGTTGGCCTGTTCGCCGCCGTAGCCCAAGTCGGTAGCGGCTTTCGACACCCGCGTGACGGCCATGAACTCGCGGCCCATCAGCGAATCGGCAATCTCGAAATAATATTTGTCCTCGATTTTATGAACCGTGAAAAGCCCTTTGCTGGTCTGGGCCTTGCCCGTAATCACCTCACGGAATGGCTTGGGGCCGGTTTTCTTGTCGGCCACGAAACTTGGAGGTGTCGGAGCGGTGGTTTTATCATTTTTTTTCTTTTTCCTGTTTTGCGCCTCGCTCGGCAGCAACAAAAACAAGCTGAAAATGCACAGGATTACTTTTAACGGAAGTTTGCTCAGGAACATGGATTTTAAGGTGTTGATGGATGAGGTAAAAGCTTCAAGCGGTGTTTTCAAATGCACGATGGGCAAACCCGACCCATGGTTTTAACCGTGAAGCCAAAGTCTTTTACCGTGTGGGGCACAGCCCACGGCTTCCGCCGTGGGGAAAACGGGTACGGCGGTTTTTCAGCCGTTTCAACGGCTTTGGCGCGTGAACCGAACCGGCGGGTTTGGGCGTTTCAAAACATACTATTTCGCGGCCGCCAAAAACGCCATCAACTGCCGCATCGCAACTGCGCGGTGGCTGATTTTGTTTTTTTCGGCCAGCGGCATCTCGGCGAAAGTCTGCCCATAGCCGTCGGGCACAAACACCGGATCGTAGCCGAAACCGTCCGTGCCGCGCCGTTTTTCAAGGATTGTGCCGTCCACGATGCCTTCAAACAAATGCCGTTCGCCGTTGAGTATCAGCGCGATGCACGTACGGAAACGCGCCTTGCGGTTGGCGTGGCCTTGCAGGTTTTGCAGTAGCAGGTCAATATTGTCGTCGGCGTTGCGCTGCGCACCCGCGTAATGCGCCGAATCCACGCCCGGCTCGTCGCCCAGCGCGGCCACTTCCAAGCCGGTGTCGTCGGCAAAACAACTGCTTTTGAAATGCGTCCACACGTAACCGGCCTTTTCCCAGGCATTTCCTTCCAGCGTGCGTTGGTTTTCGGGCAGTTCGCCGTGGTAGCCTATTTCAAGCAGGCCCGTAATTTCAAATTCGCCGCCCACCGCCTGCGCCACTTCCTGTATCTTGTGGCGGTTGTTGGTGGCGAAACACAATTGCATGGGCATGGTTGTTTTTTAAAGGGTGGGTTTGGGCTTTTGCAGGGATACTATTTTGGAAAGGTCTGCCGGTTTGGATAGATTGGCCGAAAACCCGGATTGGGCATTCCGGTGCGGAAATTAGTGCAAAAATCATTGGTTTAAAAAAAATCCACATCAACGGCAATATGCAGACCAATCCAAAGGCGCAAGGGCAGTTAATCCGTTCACTGGGGCTGTCTTCGACCATTGTCCTGGTGGTCAGTTCCATCATCGGTTCGGGCATTTTCAAGAAAGTCGCACCCATGTCCGCCGAGTTGCTATCGCCGGGTTTGGTGCTGTTTTGCTGGCTGCTGGCGGGCGTGGTCAGCTTGTTCGGGGCGTTGAGCAATGCCGAAGTGGCCGGTTTGCTGGCCGATTCGGGCGGTGAATACGTGTACTACCGCCGCATTTACGGGCGGCTGTTCGCGTTCCTGTTCGGCTGGACCAATTTTGCGGTCATCCGTTCGGCTTCCATCGCTTCCATCGCGTACGTTTTTGCGCAGTCGTCCAACAGTTTGCTGGCGTTGCCGGTGCTGCCGCCCGAAATAGCCCGTTTCTCAATTCTCGGCATTTTCCAGCCGTTTGATAATTTTGGGGTCAAGCTCTTGGCAATCAGCCTGATATGGCTGCTCACGGGTATAAATTACCGGGGCTTGCGTTTTGGCGAAGGCATCAGCAACGTGGTGACCGGCACGGTGGTGGTTTGCATCGTGCTCATTGTGGTGGCCGGGCTGACGATGGGAGGCGGCAGTTGGGCCAACATCCAGACCAACGCACCGGACTACGTAAGCCGCTCATGGACAGACCCTTCGCTGATGAACATGATTTTCACGGCGATGCTGGCGGCTTTTTGGGGCTATGAAGGCTGGAGCAGTCTGGGATACATTGGCGGCGAAATCAAGAACCCGAACCGTAACATACCGCTGGCGTTGACATTTGGCGTATTGGCGGTGATTGGCATCTATTTGGCCGTCAATTTCACGTACCTGTACGTGCTGCCCATCACGGATTTCGTCCAGATTCACGAGTCGAAAAACACCATTGCCGCCGTTGCCGTGGTCAATTCGTTCTGGGGCAAAACGGGCGTATTGCTGATTTCACTGCTGATTCTGATAGCCACTTTCGGTTGCACCAACACCACGATTTTGCTGGCCTCGCGGCTCTATTACAAAATGGCAAACCAAGGGCTGTTTTTCAAAAAGGCCGATTTCATCCATCCACGCTACAATACGCCTTCCTTTGCGCTGGTCATGCAGGCGGGCTGGGCTTCGGTACTGGTGCTTTCGGGCAGCTTCGACCAACTGACCGATATGCTGATTTTCGCATCGTTCATCTTTTACGGTGCCACGACCTTGGGCGTGTTCATCCTGCGCCGCCGGATGCCCGATGCGCCCCGTCCTTACCGTGTTATCGGTTATCCGGTGGTGCCGGGCTTGTTCATCATATTCTGTATCCTGTTGATTGTCAACACGCTTATTGAACGTCCGCGCGAGGCGGGCATTGGCCTGTTCCTGATTTTCACGGGTTTGCCGTTTTACTTTTACTGGCGCAAAAACAGCCCAAGCCCGGACGGGGAATCCGGAAAATAGTATGTTTTCCAACCGCCAAACCCATCCGGCCAAAAACTCCTTTTTCTCAGGAAAGTGTCAGGATACTGTTGTTCATGTTTTTCAGGAAAAGCTGCGCCTCGGCGTTGATTTCCGGTGAATCAATGGGCAGCATCCTGGCCGACATCCGGTTGAAATCCGTTTCGTCGGGCTGTTTGACCAGTACTTCACGCAGGCCGATTGGCTCGTTGCCCAAACTTATGGCCGTACTGACGCAAAACAGCGTTTTTGGATTGGTGAAATCATCGGGTTTGGCAATGAAATGCCGCTGTTTCGGGTTGTGCAGGCTGTCCATGAGAATGTACACAAAATAACCTTTGCGTTCCAGAAAGCCCCGGTATTCGTCAATCAGGCCGCCGCGCATCACTTCCAGGCGGTCTTTGCTTGCACTTTCATGGTTGGCCAGAAACAGCCATGGCGACCGTATCACGCTTTCGGTGGCCGACATTTCGCGCCGCGAAATCTGCATGAACTCGTTCTCGCCGAAATTCCGGTTGTAGGAATACCACGCCCCCACCAGCTTTTGCAGGAAATTGCCCGTACCCAGTTTTGGCAGCGGCATCTTCACGATTTCCTTGGGCATCTGTTCCAGTTGTTGCCGCCGGTAATCGTCAAAATTGCCGAATCCCACATAGCCGGCAATCTTATTTACATAGGCGCGGTTCAGGTTCATTTCCTTCTCGCCCGATGCCAGCGCCTTGTCCAGTTGCCGGTGCAGGTTCTCGTACAGATAACGGCGGCTCACCACGGCCTCTTGGTTTGCCGCGCCTTCATTGATGGCATCGGCCATGCCTTCCAGTTCGCCAAACTCCACCTTCCGGGGGGGCGGGCCGTGGTATTTCCGGCAGGCATCATCCCACAGGCTTTTGATGGTTTTGACCTCGAACAATGCCATGGTTTTTAAAGAAATGCCAGATGCAGCCGGAACCGCCCCGGCACAAAATAGTATGTTTTGAAAACCCCAAACCCGGCATCCCGAAATATTCGCCCACATTTTACGCAAAAACTATGAAAAAACTATGACGTTTTTCGGTACACGGCCGCCGTCGGGGTTGCGTAATTTTGACTCAACCAAATGACAGACAGTCAAATAACCATGGAAACAATGACCATTCAAGAACAGGAGCTTTGGAGCCGAATCCAAGGTTTTGTGCTGGACGAACCCGCAGCGGAGATGTCCTTTTCGCAGCGGCTGGCACGCGACAACAACTGGCCCAACGCCTACGCGCAGCAAGTGGCGGACGAATACCGGAGATTCATTTTCCTGGCCTGTGTTTCCGGCACACAAATCACACCCTCCGATCCGGTGGACCAGGCATGGCACCTGCACCTGACTTACACAAAATCGTATTGGCAGGATTTGTGCCGCGACACGCTGAACCGCGAACTGCACCACAACCCGACCAAAGGCGGCACGGATGAGCAGGCAAAGTTTGAAGACTGCTACGGTGAAACCTTTCGTTTGTACGCGGAGAAATTCGGGGCCGCCCCACCCGCCCACGTATGGCCGAACGCCCGGACACGATTCTCGGACATTGACTTTGTGCGCGCCAACCGCCAGCAGCATTGGATCATCGCAAAGCCGCGCCTCGCCAAATCGTCGGGCTGGGTAAGTGCGGTGATGTTCGGGGTTCCCATTGCTTCGGGCTGGCTGTTTGGAGCCGCTGTTGCCGTGGCGTTGCTCGTTGCTTTCCTGGTTCTTTTTCTCATGTCGCTCGCAAAAAAGCCCGGGAAAAAAACCGGAGGTGAGGCCAACTCAAGCGGTGACAGCAGCTTTTTCTGGGTATTCGATTCGGGCGAAGACCACCACGATGGCAACGGTCACGGCGGGGATTCGGATGGCGGAGGTGGTGATTCGGGTTGCGGCTCTTCGGGTTGCGGCTCCGGGTGTGGCGGGGGGTGTAGCAGTTAGTGGGGCGGTGGGGGTTTTGCCTTTCCGAAACATACTATTTTGGGGCGGGGAGTTACTTGTCTTGCAGCCACGTTTCGGGGTTCAGTTTTTCGCTGTTGCGCCAAATCTGGAATTGCAGTTCCGATGTGCCTTCGCGGTCGGTATAGACTTCGCCGATTACTTGGCGGGCCTTTATTTTCTGGCCGGTTTCCACGCTTACCTTGCCCAGCTTGGCATACACCGTCATGTAATCAGGACCGTGCCGGATAATCACCAGTTTGTTCATGCCCGGAATGCTGGTGATGGTGGCCACTTCGCCATCGTAAACCGCCCGCACTTCCTCGCCCCGGTTGGTCTGGATATCCACACCGTGGTTTTCAATTTCCGCACCTTTGATAATAGGATGCCACTGCTTGCCGAAATGGCTGGAAATGAAGCCCGAACCCACCGGCCACGCCAGCCGCGAGCGGGTTGCGCTGAAAGAGGAAGCCGATTCGGCCCCGGCTGCATCGGGAGTGGCCCGCACGGCGGTTTCGGTGCGCGTTTTGGGTTTGCCCCGGCTGGCAATGGTTTCGCGGTTGGCGGCACGTTCGCGTTCAGCGGCTTTGGCGCGGTCACGTTCGGCGGCGCGGCGCACTTCTTCGGCCACCACTGCGGCAATGAGTTTGTCCAGCTTATCCACCGATTCCTTGCGTTCGGCCAGTTCTCCGGCCAGTTCCTTTTCCTTTTCGGTGAGTTTTTGCACCACCCGATCCTGTCTGTCTTTGAGCACAACCAGATTCTTGCTTTCCTTCATCTGCGAGGCGAGCAGGCCGCTTTTCTGTTGCTTTTTCACATCCAACGCCAATCGTCTCTGATTCAGGCTGATGCGGGTGGATTCTATTTGCTTGAGTTGTTCCTTGCGCGATTCGGAGTATTGTTTCAAATACTTGACGCGCATCAGCAATTCGGTAAAACTTCCCGCCGAAAACAGGAAAAGCATCTTGTTGTAGCTGTTGGTGGTTTTGGCGGCGGCGTAAATCATGGCTGCGTATTCCTTCTGCAAATCCGCAATGTCGCCTTCCATGGCCGTGAGCAGTTGGCTCAGGTCGGCCATCTCACGATTCAGCAAATTCACCTCTTCCGACATCCTGACAATCAAGCCTTTGCGCGTGGTAATCTGCTCGGTCAAGACGTTGAGCTGACCCAAGCTGACTTGCCTTTCCGCGCCGGTTTCCTGCAAAATGCGGTTAGTTTCGGCGATTTTGGCCATATTCTGGCGTTTTTCGCGTTCCAATTGCGCCCTCGTTTTCTGGGAGAAAGCAGGCTGGCAAAGGAAAAAGGCAATGAAAAGCAAGCAGCCCGCAACCCGATGAAAGGCAGGATGGCATATCAGGCCACCGCTTCTTTGCGGGCGGCGCACGGGAGTGATGTACTTGGAAACCGGTGGGGAGGGTGGCTCGGCTTCCGGCGGAAGCCAAAAAAATAGGAGGGTTTGCGGGTTTTGAAAGATACTATTTCTTATCATTTTTTCGCTTGGCAGGCGGATTGAAGGGGAACCGCAACTCCTTGTCGGCAACATCGGCTCTCGTGTATTGGATTGTCACGACTGTGTTGTAGATGCCTTGTGGTGATTTGTATTGCAAAGATATATTGCTGTTGAATGGAAACAAAACGCCGTTGATGAGCGAAAAATTCTCATAATTCAGTGTGAGTGAGTTGTTTGTGGCCGGCTCGATGAACAATGCCTTTTTGAGTTTCAGGTTGTCCAGGCTTACGTAATTGTCCACAATCACGGAATCCTCCTTTTGGCGGAGCAGATAATAATCCTTCTCCTTTACTATCTTCAGTTTGTCCTTGTTGCCCCGCGCCACGGGCAGGTTGCCCAAGATTGCGGCCTGAATAATGTCAAATGAGATGTTGAAATTGAACCGCCTGCCCAATGACTGAAAACTGTACACTTCGTAGCTGTTGTTCTGCCGGTCAATCACATACGCCGAGTCGCGGGTAATCAGGCAGCGTACGCCTTCAATGCCGATTTTGCCCACCGACAGCCAGATCAAACTGTCGCGTTTCATGCGCAAGTCTATGGTGGCGGTCTGGCTTACGGCCGCGTCGGTGTAGTTTATCTTGGCCTTGGCCTTGAAATACTGGAAGTCTATTTCCTGCACCTTTATGCGCTCCTCTTCCGCCTTGATTTCTTCCTTTGGCACATTGGCAACCGGAACGGAACGTTTTGCGCAGCCGAGCAGGGCTGAAAAAACGGTTGAAACAAGGATGGCATTCTTAAAGTAAGGGAGCATATTTTAAACGGAAGGTAGAAAGTGACAAAAGCCCCCGGCTCCCAAGCAAGGAGTTTTTAGTGACCCCCCTTCGGGGCTGGGGGACTTTGGCGTTTTCAAAAGATACTATTCTTAAAATCCTCTCCTTCGGAAGCGGGGGCTGTTTCTACTCCACGAGTTTGCGCTGGGCTATTTTCTTGTCAATCGTATCGGTGGTTTCGCCGGCTTTCTTGGCTTTCATCCATACTTCAACCGCCCGTTCGGCCTCATCGAGTTTGTAAAGCACATCACCATAATGCTCCAGGATTGTGCCGTTGTTTTCGTTCCTGACGGCGATTTCAAGGTATTTCTTGGCTTCCCGGTATTCCTTGAGCATATAAAGCACCCAGGCATGAGTGTCTAGATAGGTGGCATTGTCAGGGTTTTTGTCCACCAGTCGCCTGCTCATCTCCTTGGCTTTTTCCAGCTTGTCCTTTCTGAGCGAAAGGTAGTAGCTGTAATTGTTAAGCACCGAGGCATTGTCGGGGTCTTTTTCCAGAACGGCTTCGTAGGCGGCATCTGAGCGGGCATATTCGCCGTTGCCGTTGTAGGCATCGCCCAGCATCATGTTAAAGTCGTTCAGCAGCTTGGGGTCGTTGGTTGCCAGCTTTTTCCCTTCTTCCAGCGCATCCA
>JAYWIH010000107.1:0-11455 GCA_043789005.1 Sphingobacteriales bacterium | reverse complement strand
TTGGCGAACGGCACATCCTGTTTCCTGATGTTGTTGGCGATTTTGGTCAGCCTGTCCACCTCGCCGCCTGGCATGAGCAGGTTTTCGAGTTCCTTGATCGTAAGGCTGCTATTGTCAAGCTCCCGGCGGCGCAGGGCGGTGAGCCTGGCGGTCACCTGCATCTGGAAGTGGGCGGCATCCAGGAACCCGTCCGAAAGGAAGTTAAACACCTCGTCGCGACGCTGCCTTTCCTGCTTCCAGTCACCCTTGACGACCCACGTGCTGACGGTGCGTTCGCTCACCCGCAATATCTCCGCAATCCTTTTTTGCGGACAGTCGGCATCGAACATCAGCTTGGCGGCCAGTTTCAAATCCATGGTTTCAATTGTTTTTTGTGCGAAAATCGGGGGTTTTGGGAGGGGGAAAAAGGACAGAAATCCGCTTTGGGACTGGCTGGGCCCGCTTTGGGCGCGGATCGGCCAGGAGCGGGGCGCGGGGCTTGCGGCTCCCGCAAAAAGCCCTGTATTTTGGGTCACCCAACTGGAATACGGCGGATTGAACCCACGCAAATGCTCGGATATGAAATAGTGAACAACGGCGGACGGCAGGGCCGCATCGCCATCGAGGGTGAAATCTCGTGGTGGGAAAACTCGGCCCGCGATTTCACCCGGCAGGTGGATGCCATGCTCTCGGATGGCGTGACCGATCTGGAGGTGTACCTCAACACGCCGGGCGGCCATATATTCGATGCCAACGAGATCGGCAACCAGATCGCAAGGTTTCCGGGTGTGAAGAAAGCCCGGCTGGGAGCCTTGTGCGCCAGTGCCGGCACGTTCATAAGCTGCTATTGTGACGAGGTGGAGGCCAGCAGGAACACGCAGTTCATGATCCACGACCCTATAATGAGGTTGGTAATAGAACACGCCGAGCAGTGGGATACGGAAAAACAGGCGTATGTGAACCTGCGCGACACGGCCCTTGATCTCTACAGCCGCAAAACGGGGCTTGACACCAAGGTGCTTGACGAGATGATGCGCAAGACCACGTGGCTCACGGCCAAACAGGCGCAGGAGAAAGGGTTCGTGGACAGCATTGCCGACACGAAATCATCCATGCCCGATGATGCCAAAAATGTATTGCAGACTTACAGGAACACGATGGGCGTGCCGGTTTACCTGAACTACCTGTTTGAGGAAACCCCGGCCACAGCCAATGACACGATTTCAAACCTAACAGACAATACCGCAATGGAAGACAACAGCAAATCGGGCATCCGTGCCGTGGTTGCCCTAGCCAAGGCCAAGGGGCTGAACGAAAAGACGATCCAGAAAATGGCCGAATCCTCGCTGGATGCCGCCCTGGAATTCGTGGAGGATTACACCGCGCCCCAGATGGCCGCGCCCCAGACGACAAACCAAGCCGAAGCCGTAACCCCGGCAGCAACCCCGCCCGCCAACCAGGAGCGACTGGCCGATGTGCTCAGGCAGGTGATGGCCGAGAACGGTGCGGACGGGCGGCGCGACGGCCAAGCCGGAAAGGAAACCAAACCGGGTTTCACCGAAATGAGCAAGAATGATTCGGCGGGGCTGAAAAAACTCCTGCAAACCGATGCCAAGGCATTCGCTGACCTGTTTGCCGCCGAATTCGGGCACCGCCCGACCGAGGCCGAACTGTCGCTGGTGCAATGATGCCCGGCCCCTGATGGGGCGGTGAGAAAAACCATTTCCAAACCAAAAACACATTTTCAGCCATGGCAGACTATTCAGGAAAAGTAATGTGGCCGTTCGGGGCGGCCCAAGTGGAAAAACCCGCGTTCGCAGCCACGATTGCCATCGTGGTGGCCAACCACATGGCCGTGATTGAGCCGGCCATCCTGACCGGGGCGTGCACGCTCAGCCTTACGCCCACGGCGGAGGTGAGGGCCGGTGCCCTGGTATTCGTGAAGCAGAAGGCGACCGCCACCGAAACGCTGACCTTCGCCGGTTCGGCCAAGGCCCCGGCCCTGGTGGGCGCGGCCGGAAAGACCAAGGTGCAGGCACTGGTTTTTGACGGGACATTCTTCGTGGCCCAGGGTGCGCCGGTACAGATAGACTGAGCCGGCACCCAAACACCGTTCAAACAGCATTCAAACAGCATTTTCACAAAAACCAATCCTATCAACCCTACCGATGAAAAAGTTCTCTTTCGCCGCATTGTTTTCCAACCTGGTTGTCTGCCTGTTCGTGGCGGCCATCGCCGTCCCCGCCCTGGGCGAGGCGGGCTACATCATTCCGGCGGCGATGTTCGTGTGCGGCTTTGTCCGTTCCGAATTGCCGCAGGGTGTTCTGCGGGTGGAGGTGATCCGCACGCTTTTCACCTCCGACCTACAGAAAAAGCTCTATCCCGTCAATGAATTCTACAACGGGGCGCAGTCGGATGCGGCGGCCGTTGAAGTGGAGACCATCGAGATACCGCAGGATGAGGACGGCGATGCGCAGGTGGTGGTGAACCCCACGCAGTTTCCGCTCGAAACCTATACCGAGGAGGACAAGAAGAAATCGTACGGGGCCGACCTTGTGGCTACCAAGCCGCAACTGGTCACCGACCTGAACCAGGCCTTGGTGAGCTACGACAAGCGTTCGGCAAAGCTACAGAAGCACGTGGACACGCTCAACAACACCGTTGCCGAGCGGATCATGAACGCCTGGGGGCCGACAAAAGCCGAATTCATCCGCCAGACCACCGGCGCGGGAACCCGGGCGGCCACGGCCCCCGGCGCGACCGGAACGCGGAAAATAGTAACGCAGGACGATATGCAGGCCATGTTCACGCTCTTCAACAAGCTGAACATACCCATGGATGGCCGCCGCGCCCTGTTTCCGCCGGACATGTACGAGGACCTGCTGAAAATACCGGGCTTCGTGGATGCCGACAAGCTGGGCAAGATGGGTGTGGTGCCCGACGGCGTGATCGGCTCGATCTACAATTTCATGATCTACATGCGGTCATCAACGCTGGTCTACACCGAAGCCGCGCTTCCGGTGAAGCGGGCCATCGGCGGGCTCACCGCCGCGACCGACAACCTTTCGGCATTGTTCTGGCACCCGCGATTTGTGCGCTACATCAAGGGTACGGCCAAGGTGTACATCAACCCCGACCAGGGCCAGTATCTGGGCGGCACGCTGAATGCGGCGTTGCGGGCGGGCGGCACGATTACACGGCTGAGCGAGATCGGCGTGGCCGCGCTGGTGCAGGACAACTAATGCGCAGGATAACCGACACAGTTTTTTCCCGGATGCAAAACACCGTGACAATGCCCGCCCGCACCGCCGCTTACTACAGTGCCAGCTACGCGCTGGTGCCGCTCGGTTCTGTGCTGGGCGCAACCATATTCAACGACCTGATCCACGCCATGCTGCTTTCCATATTCGGCGCGGTGGTCGGGTTCCTGGTGCGGCTGCTGCTCGACCGGCTCTATGCCCGCTACCGGGCCGACAAATCAAGATTTCACAGGACAAAACCAAAACCCCAAGGCAATGCGGACACTGACAAAAGACAAGATCGTTGAATGGGCCTTTCTGCTGGCGTTGCTGGCGGTGGGCTGCTACGTGTGCTACCACACGTTCCCGCCCGGCGTGCTGCACCGGCTGGGCCTGAAAAAGACCGATGCCATCGTGGAGCTTTCGGGCTTCGGGGCGTTTTTCAGCTACGCCCTGCTTGGCCTGCTGGTGTTCCGCACATCCGTCGCATTCATGTTTCCCGGCTGGGACATGAAGAAATTCAGGCAGGACAACTCATGGCCCGATGCCGGGCCGAGGGTGTGGCAGGCGGTGATCATCGCCATCGCACTCATTGTGGCCTCATCCATTGCCAAAGCCGATACTACGCAGCATAGCCGCGTTGTCGTAGCAGGTAAGGCCCAGCCGCCGGAACACCTGGGAATCGCGCTCTCTTATGAGAACGTGCGGGAGAAACCGGCGGGCAGCAATTCGGGCAAGGAGGTCAATATGTTCCTGCGCAGCGTCGGGCTCAGTCCCGGCTACAGTTGGTGCGCGGCCTATGTGAGCTTCTGCCTCAACCGGGCCAATGTTTCGGAGCCGCTGGTGGTATCGGCCATGGCGCGGGCATTCGTCACGCAAAAGTCAATCAAGTCAAGTCAAGTGTCAAGTGGGAGGCTCCATGTGCCGGACGGATCAATCGTGACTTGGAAACGGGGCACGGGGCCGTTCGGCCATGTGGGGTTTGTCATACGGCAGCTTTCACCCACGAATTTCGAGACAATAGAGGGCAACACCTCATCCGGCAACCGTGGCAGCCAGTTCGACGGAGGCGGGGTTTACCGGCGAAAACGCACGGTGAGCCTGACCGACCATTTCCGCATCACGCACTTCACGCTGGTAACCTACAAGTCATGAACTGGATGAAGCTCGCAATCTTCGCCGCCGTATTCCTGGCTGGCGCGTTGGCCGGGCAGTTCGTGCAGGCGCGTTTCCTCGCTCCTGATCCGGTGGTGAATGAATGCCCCGACTGCAACTGCCCCGAAATAAAGCCCTGCCCCCCGCAGTTCGATTTGTCAAAACTCGACCTGAAAAAGAAGGGGAAGAATACGCTCAACATCACGATCATCACGGTGGATACCACCAAAAACCGAAAATAGTATGTCTTCAAAAGCCAAAACCCAAGCCAAGCCGGTTGTTGAAACGCCGGTTGTTGAAACGCCGGTTGTCGAAACGCCGGTTGTCGAAACGCCGGTTGTTGAAACGCCCGACGAACTGACTGACGAGCAGAAGCTCGCAAAGCTGAAGGCCGATGCCGACGATGCACTGGCTGCGCTGGAGGGGGAAATCGGCGATGCGGAAAGTGAAGCGGAAGCTGATGTTGACACGCAGGGCAACTACCCTTACGCGCCGGTTGAGGAAGCCAAAGGCGAACAGGAGCCGGAATTCCTCAAGCAGTACCGCGAAGCCTACCCTTTGGAAGCCGAATTTTTGGTGACCTCGGACGGCAACGTGTTCCTGGCACAGGGCCGGGGCGACGCGCTGAACCACGCCCGCAGCCTGGGAACCGAACTGAAAACCTACAAAGCCTAACCCGCGCCTAACCCCGACAAGCAATGGCCCTGCCAAACGTAAACATCATTATCGGCAACGGCGGCCTGGGCCGCATTGCCGCCACCAACGATTCGGTCTGCGGCATCATCCTGTCGGGCGTGGCCGTGGCGGGCAAGATCGCCGTTTCCGAACCGAAACAGATATTCGCCCTGGAGGAAGCCGTGGCCCTCGGGCTGGATGCGGCCTACGACACGGCAAACTCACTGAAAGCATACAAGCACATCCGCGACTTCTACAGCCAGGCCCCTTCGGGAACGCCGCTGTGGATCATGCTCGTGCCCGCCGCCACACTCATGGCTGACATCGTGGACACCACGCTGACCCAGGCCAAGAAACTCCTGGATGCGGCCAGCGGCAACATCCGGATGCTGGGCATCACGCGCGTGCCGCCCGGAGCCTACGCGCCGGTGATCACGCAGGGCATTGACCCGGACGTGATTGCGGCACTGCCCAAGGCGCAGGCGTTGGCCGCCGAGTACGCGGCCGCCTACCGCCCGTTCCGGTGCCTGCTGGAAGGCCGCGCCTTTGACGGCAATCCGGGCACACTCTACAACCTCCGCGCCGGAACCCAGAACCGGGTGGGCGTGGTGATCGGCCAGACCGAGGCCACCGGCAAATGCGCCGCCGTGGGTCTGGCACTGGGCCGCTTCGCGCGGGTGCCGGTTCAGGAAAACATCGGCAAGGTGAAGCGCGGCGAGCTGGGACTTTTGAACGCATACTTCACCGACAACAAGGCGATTTCGGAATACAACATCGGGGCCTGGGCGCAGATCAGCGACAAGGGCTACATATTCATGCGCAGCTATCCCGGCCGCAACGGCTTTTATTTCAACGACGACCACGCGGCCACCGCCCTGACGGACGACTACTACAGCCTGGCCAACGGGCGGGTGATTGACAAGGTGGCCTCGCTGGCCTACGCCACCTACGTGGAGGAGATACTCTCGGAACTGGTATTGGACGAGGAGGGCAAAATATCGCCCGCGCTGGCACGCTACTACGAGAGCCTGCTGGAACGTGTGCTGACGTTGCAGATGGTGAATAACGGCGAACTATCGGCCACCAGTGCCGAGATGGATGCCAACCAGAACATCCTGGTGACCAGCAAGCTGGCCATTCGCAGCGGCAACGTGCCGGTGGCATACGCCCGCAACATTGAAGTGACCCTGCAACTGGTCAATCCACGCTAACCGGCCAATCCACGCTAACCAACCGAGACCATGATACAGGGAACCGAATACGCTTTCGAGGATATTGAGGTGGTGCTGCTGGGCCGCCCGCTCACGGGCATCACCGGCATAAAATACAAGGTGACCAAGACCAAAAAGAACCTGATGGGGCGCGGCGGCGTGCCCGTAAGCCGCTACCGTGGCCAGAAGAATTTTGAGGGCGAGATAATGGTGTACCTGAGCGAACTGCTGGCACTGATGGACTCGACCAAGCTCGACGACATCACCGACATACCGCCCTTCGACATCATCCTGACTTTTGGGCAGGCGGGCAGCCGCATCATCACGCACACGCTCCAGGACTGCGAGTTCACCGAGTTCGAGATCGACATGAAGCAGGACAGCGAAACCATCGTGAGCCTGCCGCTGATTGTGGGTTCGCTCAATAAGGGCCGCAAGACCACCTGATCAAAGACCATTTGACCGCCGCTTAAGCACCGCTTAAGTGGCGGCTGCATTCCCCTCCCCACTGATGAAAAAGCAACTTGAAAAACCCGGCTATCCAACGCCGGAACAAATCCAGGAATGGAAGGCATCGCCGCTCGGCGTTGAACACGTGAGCGTGGACGATTTGAACGACTGGTTCCGGCGGCCCGACAAGCGGGAAATGAAGCTGGCCATAAAGCAGATGCAAATCTCGGAAACCGCGTTTGCGGCCACGCTCATGGAAACCTGCCACCTGGCCGGCGACCGGGGCTGGACGCTCGACGACGAGACGTTTTTCGCCTACGAATCGAAGGTGACCGAACTCATCGGGCTGAAGGACTACGAACTGGAGACTGTGCCTGAAGGCGTGAAGGTGGTCATTGAGGGCTGCCACTGCATACTGAAGCGGCCCACGCGGGTGCAGGTGGAGCAGGCCCAGCAGCGCAATAAGAAAAAGCAGCCCTTCGCGACCAACGAACTGTTATTGGAATGGCTCTGGGTGTCGGGCGACGAGCGGATGAAAAACGACACGCGCTACCTGTTTCCGCTTTTTTCCGCCATTGAAGATGCAAAAACCTCAAAGCTGGCGGTTTTAAAAAAAAGCTGACCATGATGTGTGTGGACGAAACAGATCCGGACAGCTGGGTGCGCATAGGCTCGGCCATGCTGCGGTACTACATGCATCTGGACCCGGACCGGCTCAGCGACGAACAATGGGCGGCGCGGCTCAACGACCTGCACTACCTGCGCAAGGAGGAGGCCAAGGCAAACAACACTTGACAATTCCCCACACTTTCGATTTTCCGCAAAGGCCATGGGTTCCAAGGTTTACCAGTACATAATAAGGATGCGCGACGAGGCCACCTCGAAGCTGCAGATGCTTGCCCGCGCCGCCGGGCTTGCCGACACCAACATTTCACGGACTGCCGAAACCGCCAGGCGGGCATCGGGCAGTCTTTCCGGTTTGGGGAGCACGCTGCGCAACGCGGCGGCGGGCTACCTGGCCTTCCTTTCGGTGAGCGGCAGCGTGGGCTGGGCGCAGTCGGCCATCCAGACCACCGCCAAGATGCAGTCGCTGGAAAACGCGATTGTGTTCACGTCCGGCTCGGCCGAGGAGGGGGCCAAGTCGCTGGCCTTCCTGCGGGCCGAATCCGACCGGCTGGGCCTGAGCCAGGAAGCGATGACCAAGGGTTTCGCCGGATTCCAGGGTTCGATGATGGGAACCAAATTCGCCGCCGATGAAGTGCGCAAGATGTACAGCCAGGTGTCCACGGGGGCGGCGGTGATGGGCCTCGATGCCGAGGCGCAGGAAGGCGTGTTCCGGGCGTTGGGCCAGATGATGGGCAAGAACAAGGTGCAGGCCGAGGAACTCAGGGGGCAGTTGGGCGAGCGGATGTACGGTGCGTTCAAGATTGCCGCCGACGGCATGGGCCTGACCACCGAGAAACTCGACAAGCTGATGGAGACCGGAAAGCTTGGGTCGACCGATTTCCTGCCCCGGTTCGCCGCCCAAGTGCAGAAGGTTTTCGGGGCGGGCGTGGAAAAGGCGGCGCAGTCGCTGCAAGCCAACCTGTCTCGGCTGGACAACGGCTTTCTGGAACTGAAGACAACCTTTGTCGCGCAGTTCATGCCCGAAATCATGGGCGGGGTGGCTTTTTTGAGAAGCGACTTCATACCCGCCGTCAAGGAGGGTTTCGGCTACCTGAGGGATGCCGTGGGCTGGATGCGGGAAAATAAAACCATGCTCGGCCAAATGGCGGTTGCGGCCGGGGTGCTGGCGGCGGCGTACTTCACGCTGACCGGGGCGCAGGCACTGGCCGTATGGTGGGCTGGTGCGAGCACTACCGCATTTTACGCGCAATACATCGCCACCTATGGGCTGAGCGGGGCGTTCGCGGTGCTGAACGCAGTCATGCGGAACAACCCGATAGGCTTCATCATCACGCTGCTGGCCGCGCTGGCGGCGGGCATCATCTGGGCATGGAACAACGTGGACTGGTTTCGCAACGGACTGATGGGCCTGTGGGAGGTGGCCAAATACGTGTTCGGCGGCATTTGGGACTGGCTCCAGAAATACGTGGTACCCTCGCTGACCGGCCTCGGCCAGGTGTTCAGCGATTACATCCTGCCGCCGCTGATGGCCTTTTGGGAGGTGATAAAGAAAGTGTTCGGATGGGTGTACGACAACAAGCAACTGCTGCTGGCCCCGTTCATGCCGCTGGTGTACCTGCTGGACAAAATCGGCGCGTTCAAAGGCGTGAAAGCAGCTTTCGACAAGGGCTACAACGCGGGGATGCCAGGCGTTTCGGAAACCAACACCGGGGCTTTGGGCAACCAGAAAGATACTATTCTCGGTGCGGCCGGCAACAAGGACGGCGGCAAGAAAGACGGCGGCACCAATAAAACCCTGTCCGACATATCAAACGGCGGGCGGCGCAGCAACAACATCACGCTGAATGTGAGCAACAAGTTCGACATCCGGGCCGGATCGGAGCGGGAAGCGGCCAAGAGCACGGCCAAGACCTTTGCCGAGGAACTGTTCAGGGAACTCAACGGCGCGATACTGGCCACCAACCAATAATACAACCGGCAACAAATGGAACGCCAGAAATTCGACCTCCGCGACATCTACCAGCGTGCCTTCGGGCGGGTGGGTTTGCCGTTTCCGGCCGGTTTGCGTCCGCCGGGACTTGACGACCTGCTGCCGGTCAATGCGGTCAATACATTCGCCAAAGGGTTCCAAAAACGTCCGGAGGAGCAGCGCGTGGCCGCGCCCTACGGCGATTTCGACCGCAAGGGGCGGCTGATGGGTTCGGTGTATTTCATGCCGGTGCGGCTGGACGGCTTTCAGTTGTGGAACGAGCCGACGATTGAGATCAGCGGCGAGGTGAATATCGTAGAGACGCAGGTGGCCGGCTCGAAAAGGCGCGGCACGGTCAAGGAGATCGTGAGCATGGGCGACTACCGGATACGGCTGCAGGGGCTGATCATCAATGAGCAGTCGGAGTACGATTATCCGGCTGACGGCGTGCGCAAGTTCCGGGAAATCGTGGAGAAAAGCTCGCTTACCGGCCTTTCGATTGCCATTGACTGCGAGCTGACGACGCTGTTTGAAATATCGCAGTGCGTGGTGGAAAGCTTTGATTTGCCCGCGCTGGAAGGCTTCCCGTCGGTGCAGCCCTACAGCATTTCGCTCAGGCACGACGAGCCTTTTGAGTACGAATTGCAAAGCCCGGTCAATAGGCTGAATTAACATATTTATCAGTAAACAGGCTGGTTTAACAGTAAATGGATGCTCGGGGTACTCTGGTTCAAGGTGGTGGTGGGCGGCTACGTGTTCCGGCGCGTGGCCGAGGCGGAGATAGAAACCTCGTGGCGCACGCTGGGCGACACGGCCAAAATCCAACTGCCAAACCTGAAAGCCCTGCTGGATGCACGGGCCGAGGGCGGCGGAATCAAGGGCGGGCAGAAAGTGGAGATATGGATCGGCTACCTCAATGAGGACTTGCGGGGCAAGGCCCCGAAGGATATTGACCAGCGGCTGACGGAAAAGGGCACGATGCACTTGGAATTCGAGGGCTTCGTGAGGCGCATAGAACCGAACGTGCCGCTGGTGCTGGAGTGCGAGGATTACCTGTACCAGTTCAAACGCACGGCCATTGACCGGGCGTGGAAAAACACCACGCTGCTGGGCATAGCCCGCGACCTGGTGGCCGAGGTGAACCGCCAGACCAAAAGCGGCATCACGCTGGATGAAAAGCAGGTGCCCGATTCCAAAATAGAAAAGTGGCGGTGCGCACGGGTGAATGCCGCCGAGGCTTTGGACAAGCTGAAGGAAGCCTACGGGCTGTTTGCCTACCTGCGCGGAAAGCAATTGTATTTGGGGCTGGCTTACCTGGACGAAAAGGAAAAGCGGCGCAGGGCCGTGCGCTACGAATACGGGAAAAACATCATCGAGACCGATTTGACTTACCGGCGGAAAGAGGATGTGCGGCTGCAGGTGAACGCGATTGGGATACTGCCAGACAACAAGAAGATTGAGGTGAAACTGGGTGACGGCGAAGGCGAGCGGCGCGACTTGGTTTTCTATGACATAAGGGACAAGGCCACGCTCACAAAACTGGCGCAGAACACGCTCAACAGCCAGAAAATGGACGGCTACGAAGGCGGGTTCACCACGTTCGGGCTGCCATTCGCGCAGCATTCGGATGTGGCCGACTACGCCGACCCGCGCTACGCCGACCGCGACGGAAGGCTGGTGATTGACCGGGTGACGGTCAGTGCCGGTTCGGGCGGCTTCCGGCGGAAGATAAAATTAGGACTTCAGCTACCCACGAAATAGTATCTTTTAAAAACCCAAAACCCGCCAACCATGAGTGAGTACAGCGACCAGATCAGGCGGGCGGTGCGGCAGTTGGCGGGTGTGACCTACGAGACTTTCCCGGCCACGGTGACCGCCGTGGAAAAGGAATCGGTGGATGTGAAACCGCTGGACAGCGAGGCCGAAATATCCGGCGTGCGGCTGAAGGCGGCACTGGACGGCAACGATTCGGGCATCGTGATTGTGCCCAAGCAAGGCTCAACGGTGCTGGTGACCAAGATCGGCGGCAGTGACGAAGAATGTTTTGTGAGCATGGTGGCCGAGGCGCAGGAAATACGGGTGAAGATAGGCGAGGTGGGTTTTTTTTTGGATGCGGACGGCATGGTGTTCAACGGCGGCAAGTTCGGCGG
>JAYWIH010000106.1:0-47592 GCA_043789005.1 Sphingobacteriales bacterium | reverse complement strand
TCGGCCTTCCGTTACTTGTAGCCGCCCGATTTGCGGCTGCGGATCATGGCGTTGGTCGAACCATAGTCCAGAAGCCTTAAAACGCCCTCCTTGTCCAGCCCGTAGCTGGTCGAGCGTGCCAGGTCACCCCGCGCCAAATCGGTTTTGATGGCAATGCGCAATATTTTCTGGGCGAACTCGCTTTGGCTGAGCCGCCCGTCAATTGCCGGGTCAATGGCGGGAAACATGAAAAACTTCCCTTTGGCAAGCATGAAACTGTTTTCGTGCCACTGCATGAAGTCCTGCCACCTTACGCCCACGGCCTTTTTGAACATGGCCGGGGTGACCGGCTTTAACGCCTGGCTGACAATCAGGTGGAAATCCCGTGACCGGGCAACCACTTTTGCCAGCGGGTAATGCGGATTTTCCTTGTAAAAACCGTATTCGTAGCGGTTGGAGGCCACGCCGAACCTGTCCTTGGCCAGCTTGATCACATATTGCCCATACGTGTACACGATCCGGCTGGAACCTTCGCCTTTGCGCTTGAAATTGGCCTTGGCAAAGCGCAACTTTTCGGCCAGCGCGGGCAGGGCGGCCAGTTGCGCCAGCAGCCCGTTATTAGTACCCGACAATCCAAACAACTGCGTTTGGGCCTTGTCGGATTGCAGGTATTTATCGCGGTCGGCAACCAGTGCATTGAGTTTCAGCTTGGCTGCCGACCAAGACGCGCCATATTGGGCAACCAGCGCGTCGGCCCGCTCCTGGGTTGTCTTGCCCTCCCGAAGCTGGGTGAAGGCGTACAGCGATTTTTCTTTGAATGTCAACTCCGCATCCGCCACTTCCTTCAGCAGCGCATTGTACCGGGCGTTGAATTGGGCCTCCTGTGTGCCGGTGGCCGCTGCGTTTTTCAGGTTCAGCGGCTTGTCGTGGCGGAACTGCCCGAATTCGGTTGCCCGCAAAACCACCACCCGCAGCCGATCCATGAATTTCTGCCTGCTGGAAAACTGGTGCGGTTTTGTGCCGTATCCGCCTAAAAACAGGTATTCGGAAATCTCGTTCTCGTGCTCATCGGTCAGCGGGGGGAAGGTGCGCCGCGCCTGCCCCGTCCAATCGGCAATGATGGCCATGTTCGTCTTTTGGCCCTCGCCAGCCTCATCGAGCGACTTGAGCCGTCCGACTGCGTACCCTCTCGGTGACAGGTAGGAGAGATTGAGGATGTGGATGCCGTTTTTCCCTTCGTTCTGCCGGGAAAGTGCGATCAGTTCCTTTTCTTCAGTCCCTTCTTTCCGTAGGTTCCGGTAGTAGGCTCCGCGCTCCAGGTCGCTTTCCCTGGTGGAGAGCGTATTGGATTCGCGGGCGATCTTTTTGGCCTCGTTTTCGGCAACGGATATGGTTTTGGCCGGGATGCTTTTGAATCTTTTGTCGGACTTGGCCAGCCGCCGGAACGCCTCGGTGCGGCTGTGGCCCGAAAGGATGTACAGCCTGCCATCCGCCGGTTTTTTCCAGAGCAGCACCGGATCGAATACCTCCATGCGAAACGATCCGTTTTCGACGGCCCGCAAAATTCGCCCCACCGATTCCTCCGAAAAGTCGGCCTCCCGGTTCTGGAAAAGTGCCTTGTCGGTGAAAATACTCTCGATAGGAACCATTGACACGCCGACGTTTTGAGGTGGTGTGTCAATGCCGGACATGGCAAGGATGCGGATGCGCTGTTTTTGCGCCGCCGCCTTTGCCTTGGCCAGTGTGATTTTGTCGGCCATTGTCAGTCAGCCCGGTTGGAGCGGCGTTCGTTGTACTTGCGGCCCGATGCCGATACGCGCCGTCCGGGGGTTTTGGCCTTCAGCCTCTTGTCCATCGCCCTGCCCTGCGCCGATTGGGGAACCTGTATCAGGCCTGTTTTGCCTTTTTTGGCGGTCGCTTTCCTGGCGGGATTGGCCTTCTTGACAACTGCTTTTTTAGCTGCCTTTTTAGCCGGTGCTTTTTTAGCGGGCTTGCGGGCGGGGCCTGCAAGCCGGTCTTGGTTGCGGAAAATCTGACCGTCTTCATTCTTGACGTAAACCCTGAAGTTTTTCTTTGCCTCAGCAAGGGTATATCCCTGATAGAGTTGCTTATAGCGTTGGTCGCGGTAAATGGTGGACAGTAGCGTTCCGTTGTGCGTTTTTTCAACAAAAATGTCAATGGCCTCGCGGCCAGCCAGTCCGTCCATCGCCGATGAGTGGTGGCGGCTGCCGTCGTCAAACTGGGCCATTTTGGTCTCGGCCACGTTGCCGTTCTTGTCCAAGTAGTACAGGTAGCCTTTCTTTTTCTTGATGCCGGTTCTGGCAATGACCTTTCCCATGTCGAGCGGTAGGTTTGGGTGAATGTTTTTTCCGGAAGCCAAGGTGCGAAACCGCAAAACGGCACTTTCGGCTTTTTGCGGTTTCGTGCGGGATTTTGCGGGATTCCGCTGCATTTTGCGGTTTTATCTTTCACAGGATGTTTTTGGACGGATTCCCGCACGGCTGGTTGTGGCGCGGGTGGTATGTTTGCGGCTCACCAAAACCGCCGCACCCGGCGATCAGATTCCCATGAAAAAAGCACTTCTCTCATTGGTTGGGGCGGCACTGGTAGCCAGCGCATTCGCTTTCTCGATAAGCAACTCACGCACGGCTGAGACGGAGCAGCGGCAGGGGGTTCACATTTTCTATAAGGGGCAGAAACCCACCGACGCGTATGAGTTTTTGGGCAGCGTGGAGGCGACGGGCATGGTTAAGAGCTACAAGCCGGACTACATGGTGCCGCTCATGCTCAAGAAGGCCAAGGAAAAGTACCCCAACGCGGAAGCCGTCATTTTCACCGAGGAAAATAACTGGAAGCTGGACGCGGTCTCGTTCAAGAAATAGGAATTGCGTCCCAAAAAAAGGGTTGCTTGGAAAATCCGCCGTTGCGGGCTTCCGGGCGACCCTTTTTTGTGTTCCAGATGTCCCATCAAAAGGATGTGCTTTTTTTGGTACATTTGACCGGAAATCATATTTGTGGAACATCCAAATGAAAAACATTCACGGAAACAGTCGCCAAGCCGAAGCCGTATTCACAGGAGCTGATTCGCTGGGCTACCGGAGCGGCCAAACTTACAGGATTGTGATTAGCGTTACAGCCAGTGCGGTTGTCGTCCGCCGTGCCGATGGCCAAGGGATGTGTCCCTACCAGAGTTGGGCGGCATTCGGCCTGAACTGGCGGCTGCTTTCCCCATCACGGCCATGAGCGGGAAGGCAATCATATTCGTGCGCGTGTCCAGCCAGGAACAGGACTACGACCGGCAGGTGAGTGATCTGTTGCGCGTGGCCGAAGCCAAGGGCTGGTCGGTCGTGGAGGTGATTTCGGAAAAGGTGTCGGGCTATAAGCGCGGCGTGAAGCGGGAGGGGCTGGAACGCCTGCTTGACTTGGTGGAAAAAGGAAAGGTGCAAAAGGTGCTGGTCTCGGAAGTGAGCCGCATCGGTCGTGTGCCGAGCCAGACGGTCAGGATATTGGAGGATTTCACGGCAAAGGGCGTTTCCATCTATGTCCACAATGTGGCGTTGGAGACGCTGGCGGAAAACGGAAAACTCAACCCGGCGGCGAGCATGATGTTCACCCTGTTTGCCGAGTTCGCCCGCGCCGAATCGGTGCAACTTTCCGAACGCGTGAAGTCAGGCATGGAACAGGCGCGGCGCAAAGGCACACACCTTGGCCGGGCGGCGGGTTCGGTCGAGACGGACAAGGCGTTCCTTGCCAAGTACGGCCAAGTGGTAGCAAAACTGGCCAAGGGGTTTTCAATCAGGGACACGGCCTGGTTGTGCTTCGTGAGCAAGAATACTGTCCTCAAGGTGCGCAAGCTGGTGGCGCAAAAATAGTATCTTTTAAAAACGACAAACCCCGTCAAGCCTCAATGGACATAGGCGACAAAATCAGGAGCATTCGCGAAACCAAGCGTTTGAACCAATTGGAGTTTGCCGAGATAGTTGGCATACCGTCAGCCACCTATTCGCGGCTGGAGCGCAATGGCGACAAAATCAGGTTTGATCACATACAGGCCATTGCCAACGCTTTGGAGGTGGATGTGCAGGAAATGCTGTTTGGCGATTTGGCCTTGGTGTTTGAGAGGCAGGAACTCACTGATTTAAAGCGGCGGGTTGAAAAACTGGAAAGTGCCGCTTTTCAAGTGTCGGAACAACCTAAAAAGCAAAAACCATGAATATTTCTGCCCGTATCTGGGGTTTTTACTGCGCAAACGGCCTGGCATGGTTTCGTTTGTTTGGCGTTGGCCTGCATATCAAAGACACAAGACGGCACCCACCGCTTTTCTCCGAGCGAAATGGTTACCGAAAAGCCCTGCGGATTGGCAAGTGGCGGATCGGTTTTTTGCCGCGATTGCCCTATGGATACCATAGGGGGGGGTAATCAGCCTTCTGGCTCACCGATCAACTCGAATAAAAGACGCACCTGGCGGGGGGTGAGTTGCTTGTCCGATTTGCGGTAACCGGTACGGGCAAACTCCTTGGGCCAGCGGTTGATCCAAGCCGAAAGTGTGCGCGGGCTGCAACCGTAGAGCCGGGCCAGTTCGCATTTGTAGTAGCTTTTGCGGGGATGGCCAGTGGCCACCGGAAACGGCACGAAGCCGGGCAGCCGCGAACTTGTGGACGCAACGCTGCTTTCCGGTTCGTCCGGGAACATATCCATGAACTGCATTTCAGCCGCCATTACCCTTGCCCTCCGTGCCGCCCGCCTTGAATCTTTCCATTATCCGCCACACGCCGAACGCAAATGCGCCCGCCACCCCGCCAAGCAGGGCGCGGGTCGCCGCTCCGCGCAGCTTGTCGCGGAAATCAAAGAGCGTGTAGCTGAATTTGTTTCCGTACCTGGCGCGGTGCAACTCGCAAAGTTTCATGAATTCCGAAAAGTCTTCAGCGCGGGCAAACACCTGGCATCCCGCGCTCCACTCGCCGATCCTGGTGGTTTTGCCCGAAGCGGCGGCGCGGTGGATGTTGATGCCGAACACGCCCGCCCGCGTTCTGCCTGAACGGAAATCCAGCCGCGCATCCCGGTCGTAGTCGCGGATCACATCCACATTGCCGGATTGCACCAAGGCGGGGTACAGTCCCTTGTGCAGTCCGATCCGGTAGGCATCCCTGTATTGTCCCTGCGCCAGGATTGCCGTGCCGAGCGGGTTGGCCCGGCCATCATTGAGCCAGTACGTGCCCGGATCGGTGGTGGCTTTGTAAACGTGGTAGTTCCAGCCGATACCGGCATCCTTGCGGTAGAACACGTGTATCTCGTCGTCAAAACGGTTGGGTTTCGTCCGTGCCGACCGCACCCCCACAATGTTCAGTTCGTAGGGCCGCTCGTAAAGCGTGTAGCCGCCACCTGAAAGCAGCGATACCATGCGGGGAAAGATTCTGGCCACGGCTGACGGGGTTTTGCCTTTTCAAAAGATACTATTTTTTAAGGGCTTGGCGGTGGTACGCGGTGGCGGACACCGCCAGTACCACCAGTAGGCCGCCCGCTATTTTAAGCCCCATTTTGCGGCGGCGGGGCGAATCGAAATCCATGATCCGGTTGATCCAACCGTCCAAAAAGACCTGCTGCGAGGGGTTGCGGGCCACGATTGCCCTGACAAAACCGATCCGCGCCTGCCTTATGTCGGCAAACAGCTTTGCGGCATTGGCCCGGTTGATGGCCCGGATGGTGTTCTCTCCAAATTTGCCGTCCGCGACCGCACCGGCCAGCATTTGGATTTGTTTGGCGGCGGTCAGTGAACCCGAAGCCCAGCCCCAATCCACGATGATTTCCGCCACCGCCTGGCTTTTGATCTGGTCGGCACGGAAAAAATCCCAGAACACCCGCTTGGCAAGCTCTTTTACGGCCTTGTCCAAGTCGGCGGATGCTATCTTGTGGTTTTGCGGGAGCCTGCCGCCGTTGCGCCTTTTTTCCGCGTCAATGATGGGCCAGCCCGTCCAGGTTGGAAAGTTCCTGCGGGTCACCCCCGCGTAGGTCTCGCCGCCCCGGTCGGAGGGGTGGTTGGAGTAGCCGCCCTCCCATCCCATTGCCGTGCCGAACCATTTGTCAAAATCAGCCACTTAGCGGATGGAATACGCTGTTTTCTTGCCCTTCACCGTCTGGTAAAGTCTGCTGCCCGCCCTGAATTCCGGCGTGCCATCCTGCTCGTCGTCCGGGGTTATGTGCAGGCCGTTTTTGGCCACGAATACCGTGACCTTGCCCTTTATCCCCGCAATCCCGTCCGTATGCACGGTGGTTCCGAAACTGACCGGATCACCCTCTTGGGCCTCACTGTCCGCTGCGGCTTGCTTTGCCGCCTCTGCTGCGGCCTTCTCTGCCGCCGCCTTGTCCGCTGCCGCCTTGTCCGCTGCCGCCTTGTCCGCTGCGGCTTTGTCTGCCGCAGCTTTATCCGCTGCGGCTTTGGCGGCTGCCGCCTGTTCCGCTGCGGCTTTCTCTGCCGCTGCCTGCGCTGCCGCCGCTTTGTCTGCCGCCGCTTTATCGGCTGCGGCTTGTTCCGCTGCCGCTTTGTCGGCTGCGGCCTGCGCTGCTGCGGCTTTCTCTGCTGCCGCCTTCTCTGTTTCTTCCGGTGACTTTTTCATCGTTTTCCGATTGTTTTTTGTGGTCAATATAAAATGCTGCCTGTTGTCAGCCCGCTCAGTGCGCTGCCGCCTTTTTTCCGCAAGGCATCGGTGATGAGTGACAGGTTGCCCGCACTCCAATTCCAGCTTATGATGGTGTTGTAAAGTGTCTTGCCCGAACTCTTCCGCCATTCCGTGTCCACAAGGCGGTAGTCATTGGCATTGGCCAGCGTCGTGTTGATGAAGGCCAGCGCGTCGGAAAGGCTCACGAATTGGAGCGGCTGGTTGAGCAGCCGTAACCGGCCCATAGCATTGGCCAGCGTTTGTCCGCTGGCCAGCATTTGGCCAGGCATTGACGATGTAGTACCGCCGGTAACCGTCGCGGCGGTGGCTGGAACACTGGCCACGGTCGGTACGCGGCTCAGGTATTCGCCCGTGAGCGATACCATGTACTGCGGCAAACCGGCCTTTTGCAGCAGGCCGTTGTAGCTGTTGACCGAAACGCCGTTGGCTGGATTGATTTGGGCGGCTCGCAGGGCGGCGGCGGTTCTGGGGCCGAAATCGCCATCATCGTTTCCGGCCGGGAGCAGTCCCAGCTTCACCAGTGACGCTTGCAGCCACTTGACCTTGTTGGTGTTGAGCATTCCTTCACGAAGGGGGAACGTGCCTTCCTTCCAGGCAACCGATGCGACCGCAGCGGGCCGTCTGACGGTTGTGGCCGTGCCGGTCTTTTTGATTTCTTCGACGGTTTTGGGCTTGGCTTTGTCGGCGATGTACTTGAGGCCGAGATAGCCCAACGTGCCTACCGCGCCGATGCCCAAAAACGTGTATATGTTTCTGCTGTTGTCCGTGCTTTTGCCGGTGCTTCCCTTGGTCTTAGCCATGTCCGTGCCTTGGTTTTGCCTGTTTGAAAAAAGATACTATTTTTTTGCGGCCAGGATTTGTCTGGCAGTGTCCCAATCCTCGTTGCCCAGAAAGCTGGTAAGCTCGTCCTGCAAGTCCTTGGTCAGATTGCGCCCCTTGCTCAGTTTGGAGTAAGCCGCTATTGTCTGTTCCCAGACCCGGCGCGAAGGAATCTGCCGCAGCAACGCAATCACTTTCTCCTCGTCGGTGCCATCGCCGAAAAAGTCGCTCATGGTTTGGCTGCCGCTTGGATTGAAGGCTATGGCCAGTTCATTGGCGAAAAACGCCGGGCGGCCATCCACGGTAGTCTCGGCAATCGCGTTGTTCTGGCGGATTTCGCCCACGGTGGATTTCCATAGCTGCTTGGCCCCCCAAACGCCCAATACCGCCGCACCCACGCCGCCGCCCACCCACGCCAGGCGGTTGATCCACTCGGCTTTTACTTGGTCGGTCGCAGGCCCGGCAAGTCCGCTTTTTCTGCGCCGTTTGCGCCGGGTGGTGGGGCGGGATTTGGTGGCGGGCCTGCTGGCCACGCGCTTTTTTTTCCTTGCCGTTGCCATAGACTTTTTTAGAGTTTCCTGATAAATTCCTTGGTGGCCATTGTATAGACCAGATCGTTTTTGGACAGTTTTTCGCCCACTTTAATCAATCCCTCAGCGGAAAAATAGTACCCGTCAAAAACCTGTTTGCAACGCTCGATTTCGGCATCACTGCCCACCTCCACTGTCACGAGCATCTGTACTTTCCTCCTGTTGTTTTGCAATGCTTTGAGTGGCATGGAAATTGTGTTTAAGTAGTTGTTTGTTGGCATGGAAATGCCCCATCAGTTCAACGATCATGTCCTGTTCCTCGCCGCTGAATTTGCGGCGCAGGTCGCGGACAAATTCCAACCCGTCGCGGTCTTCCTGGCTCATCTGCGCCCCGTCGGGCAATTCGCCCAAGCCACCGCCCGGAACACCGCTCAAACGTTTGACAATGCCCTCGATGTGGCCCTGCAAGGCTGGGAACGCGGTGGCCACACCCGTCAAAGCCGGGGCGGTGTAGCGTTCGAGTTTTTTCTCTATTGAGGCATCGGCATCCAGTTTTTCTTTGGCATCCTCCAACGCATCCTCCAGTTCCTCGTTTTCCGCCTCCAGCGTGGCCACTTCCTTTTCGAGTTTCACAATCAGGGCCGTCTTGTCGGTAACCTCCCGTGAGAGGTCTTTGATTGTGCGGTCAAGCTCATATTTCTCCATGCGCTCGGACACTTTCGCCTCAATCGCTCCGGCCAGCCCGCCGCGCCCTGATGGGTCAATGTCTCCCAAACCCGCCGAACCGAACTGGTTGGCGCGGTTGACAATCTGCTGTTTTTCGCGTTTGAGCTTGGCGATTTCCTCCCGGAGGCTTTCAGCTTCGCGGTTGTGGCGAGAAATGGCATTCTGCAACTGGTTTTGCAGCTTGGTGACCAGCAGGGATTCGGTGTTTGCCGCAACCGGCCCCGCGCCCGCAGGCTGGTCGGCTTCGGTGATCTTGCCGGTCAGGTAGCGCACCACGATCTGCTTTGCGACGGTGGTGCGGTTCATCGCGCCCTGAAGGGCGAGTGCATCCAGGCTTGCCAGCAACTCCGATTCCCTTGGCAGGAACTGGATGTTGACGAACACGGGCTTGGTTATCTCGGTTGTTTCCGTCATTTCGGTTCCGTTCATTTTGGTTGGCGGGGCAGGATTTGCATGAAACGCACCTGCCGGGCGGTGCCGGTGCGGTTGCGGATCGTGACCCTGCCGGTGAATTCCTCCGACTGCTCGCCGGAAATGTCCCGCGCGTCGAAAAAACCGGTGGCTGACGAGACCGAAACGCCGTCGGGCACGCTTACCAGCAGGTGCAGCGAATCATTTGAATCAAAGTGCAGCGGCACGCCCGGCTGCACGGTGAATATCCGGGGCTGGTGGTCGAAATCCCCCCAGCCAAGCCTTTCAGCCCGCAAAGCCGCATACCGCAGCGCGTATTGCTCGTCCATAGAGTTCTTTTTTTGTCTGTTCATCGGCGATTGCCTCGATGTCCGGGTGTTTTTCCACGTAGGCCACCATGACCGTCACCGTGTAGGCATTGGCCAGCGGGTAGGGCTTGCTTAACTGATCCTGGTAATCCACCTGCACCAGCGGGCTTTCCCCCGGAATCCAGACCGGGGCGATGGCATTGACCGGGGCGTGGTGGTGTTCGTAGCTGCCGTCCAGGTCGCCGGTCGTGATGCCCAGCAGCGATTCCTCGCTTTGGGTTTCCGGGCCGAACACGTTTTCCGCGTAAAACGGCGCGTCCGCGTCCAGGTGGCTTAGGTAAAGGCTTCCCCTGATTTGTGTCTGCATCGGAACCTCGTTTATGCCGGGTGTTTAGAAACCCGGCTGGTTGACCGTCACCTCCGTCAGCCCCAATCCGGCAAGGGTGCTTTCCCACAAGTAGTGGTTTTCCGTAATGCCGGTGGGCGTGTCAGTGACGGAAATGGTTTGCGGGGGCAGAAACCCGCCCACCACGCCCGCAAATTCAAAGCGGGGAATGCCCAGCCGCACGGGTTGGGCATAGTATATTTTCAGGCCCGGCCCGGCATTCTCGATAAACGAGCCGCCAGCCTGCGCCATCAGTTCCCTGCTTGCGCCGGGCGGTATGGCAATAAGGCCAGGCGCACCGGTGAAGTGGTAGCGCACGTCAACTACCATCAATCCGTCGGTCGCCAGTTGCGCCGCGTCCGCGCCGACAATAGCGACCGCACCGGCGGGCATCCGTATTTGGACGCGCTGCCGCTGTCCGGCCTTGGTGATCGTGAACGACTGGCTCACAAAGCGCACCTTGACCCTGTAGGCGGTTCCGTCCGTGGCTGTTTCGGCTGTGTCCATTTTCAGTATTCGTATTCAACGATCAGATCAACCGAGTAGGGCGAGAATGCCACCGCACCGGCTGTGTCGGCGTATTCAAAGTCAATGTAGCCGGAGCCGACTTCAAACGCCCCCAGCTTCGTGTAAAGCCGCTGGTCGGGCGGCACGTTCTGCCCGCCGATCATGAAGGCCGAAGCCGGGTATTCACGGGGGGAGATTTCCATGTTGTCCGACCTTAGCCCGATCCTGCCGCGCCCGGTCAGTTGGGCGGGCAAATCCGAGCGTAGGGCAATGCCAACGATTTTTTTGGCCTGCGTGTCGCGCACGTCCACCCGGTCGGTTTTCGACTGTCCGGCGGCGGTGAGTGAGATCAGGCTGAACACCTTTTTCTTGAAAGCCATATCGGGATGGTTGAAGGAAATGGAAGGCCAAGCCGCCGGGCATCCGCACCGAAACAAATGGGCGCGATTGTCCGGCGGCTTGGCCTTTTTTTTAATTAGCTGCTTTTGACAACCGAAGTGGCGATGCCGTGCAGGGCAACCTCACCGGCCAAATCGGTCAGGAAGTTCAGGCCCGCCGGAGCCTTTATCGAACCCCGGATTTCGCGTTGCGGCTCGAACAGGCGGCGCGTGGGCAAATAGTACTCGCCCGCCCGCACGTTTGCGTTGTTGGCCGTATCGAAGTTCATTACCGCAAAATCCCGCAGGATCGGGAATGAATCAACGGTCAAGTCCAACTCGGAGTTGCGCAGCGTCCCGTCGGCCAGCGATCCGATGGGGCCGTACTTGATGCTTCTCAGGTCGGCTTCCACCAATGTCGCCTTCACCAGTGCCAAAAGCTGCACCGAGATCGGCATGAAAAACATCCCGTTCGGCAATTTGCCGTTGTCGAGCTTGTACACGCCCACCTGCCTGTTCTGGCCCTGGGAGGAATCGAAAAATTCCACCTGCGACTTGCCGCCCAGAATGAAGCGCACGTAGATGGTTTCGGGAACGAGCTTCTTGGTGCCGTTCACGATGTCGGCGGCAAGCTGCACCACTTCGGCGGATGCGTTGGGACGGGCGGCCATTGCCTGCACGAGTTTCACGAATTCGTCCTGGGGCTGGATGATCTGTGTTGGTTGCATTCTTTTTTTTGTTTGAGGGTGTGGAAAATGATTGTGGGTAAAATTTTAATGATTGCCCCTGGGGTTGCCCTTGGGGGCGGTTGCTGGCATAAGCCGGGCTTATGCGTCAATGAACTGGCTCACCTGCCCAAGACCGGCGAGGATGTTGTCGGTTCCGGCCAAAATGTTGTCCGTTCCCGACATCCCGTTGCCGTACACTTGCTGGCGGGCAGCCGCGTTGCTTTCGCTCATGGCCTTGGCCAGCAGGCGTTCGTATTCGGCCTGGCCGATTACGGGCTGGTCGTAATAGGAAACCTGCTGTTCCACCGCGCCCAGGCCCAGTGTTTTCCTGGCCGATTCGGGCAGGTACGCCTTGTCGGAAATGTCGGAAATGAAGTTCTTGAAGCGCAGCACGCCCTTGGCGTGAAAGTCCTTCGCGTCAAAACCAGCCACACCGGTCGGCGCGGTATCGGTTTTGGCCGCGTTGGGGTTTACCGCGTCAAGCATTTTCGGCGAGGCGATCACCATGCCCAGGCCCGCCGCCGCAACGTAGGGCTGGTATTTGGTGGCCAGGAAATTGCTGCCCATGACGGCAGCAACACCCAGCAGGCCCGAATTTTTGCCCACATACGCGCCCGCCGCGCCGCCCACAACCAGGCCCGATGCCAGCACCAATGCGCCCTGCATCAGTTTTTGGCCGGTCGTGCGGCTGTCGGTTGCAGTCTGGGTTCCCAGGCTGCTCAGGTTGCCCATGCCCATGAAGCCGCGTTTTTTGGCGGGGGACTTTCTTTTGCGGCGTTTGGGGGCTGCCGTGCCGCTTTTCTTGCGTTTTCTTGTTGCCATTGGAGTTTACTGGTTGAAAATTGAAAGGAATTGATGGAATTTTTTCAGTCCCGTCTGCTGCGCTGATCGGCGGCATTCTGGGACGTAAACAGGTACTTGAGTGCGGCCGCGATGCCCATTACCGCCGCGACTGTTTGGAGCGGGTTTTTTCCGGCATGGGCTGTGAAAGCCGCCCAACTGCTGGAACTGTTACCGGTTACCAGCGGCATTGACCCTGCGGGCATTCCGGCGTTCACCGGATATGCCATTGCCACGGACGGCATCGCGGGCTGCGAGGGACGGACAAGGGGCGGGTTAAGGGTTTGCAAACGCTCCGCTGCGGTCAGCACCGGTGTCGAGACGGCCATGCCCCGGTCTTGCCGTTCGGCCAGCTTGCGCCGGAAATTTTCAAGCGCATCCGCATCCGAAACGGACGGGACAACCATTACCTGCCCTGGCTGTGCCGCTTTCACGGGCAGGCGGCTGGAAACTGGAATCTGTATGTTACCGAAGTCCATTTCTTTTAACTTTTAGGTTTGCGGCCACTCGTTTTTTTCTTTCGTCCCCGTTTCTTTCCCGGCCCCGACAGGATCATGGATGCCGCATTGCTGTAGGCGCGGGCCTTCATGACTTCCGCCCGGTCTTTGGAAGACAGGGTTTTTAGGTTCTTCTGATCCTGCCTGACGGCAAGGGCGATAAGTCCGATCAGTCCGACCCCGATCAGCAGGGTTTTTGTCGTGCCGTCCATCAGCTTAATTCGACTGCGTTAAGACCCGAAATTTTCCGGGCTTTTTTCGGCTTTTGTTTGCGGGCCGCTTTATAACCGGACAGTCCGTTTACGGGCCGGTTACCACCTGATTGCCGGTTGCCACCCGGCTGCCGGTCATTGCGCGAGGAGTGCATGACCGCTGCGACAATGCCGCCCGCTGCCAATACGCCCGCGCCGACCAAAAACGGGGTGCCTTTGTAAAACGGCTCCTTTTCGTCCTTTTTGGCCACCGCGCCCGCCGCCGCTCCGCCGGTAGTGGCCCCGCCCGTAGTAGCCGCCGTGCTAACATTTGTGGTCAGCGCAGTGGCGTTTCTGGGTGCGATGGGTGCGATTTCCGGGATGTCGCTTTGTCTTTTTGGCAGCAAACTCGAAACCGTGTCCTTAGCGTCGGCTACTGCGTTTTTGCCCTTCTGGATAAGCTCGGTGATGGGTTTAAGGAATGCGGCCACCGCCGCCACCGCGCCCGATACCGTGGCCACCGCCGCCGTTGAAACCGGCTCTCCCAAGCCATCGTTACCAGTCCCTCTCAGCCCTCCCGCCCGCAACCTGTCGGTAAGGCTTGACGGGCCAAAACGGGATGTCAGCATACCACCCGTTACTGTCCGTACGGGCGACGCGGCTGGCTGGGCCTGCACGGCTTGCACCTGCGATTGCACGGCCTGAACCGCTGACTGCGCCGAAGTAACCGTACCGTCGGCATTGACCACACCGGGTGTGGAAATCAGGTTGCCCGCATCGTCAAATTCGGAAATGAACTTCTGCGCTTCGTCCGCATCGTTGGCGGTCGTGATTTGCACATCCCCGCGCGGCACGGCATTGTCCCGGTTGCCCTTTCCGGAAAGGATGGCCTTCTTTAAATTCTCCTCGATGCCGCCGAACTGCCAGTAAATGGTTTCGATCCGCTTGGCCTCGTTTTTGGTCTTGTTCCATTCGGCCTCGCTCATGCCCGTGCGGGTTTTCACGTAGGCGTAATCCGGCGCGTAGGCCCACCGCAGCGTGCCAGCCACGCCGAACAGGTTGATTTTCATGCAGATCAGCCAGCCGTTGCGCAAAAGGATGGTGGCGGGGTTGATGTAGCGGTTCACGAAGCGGATCACCTGGCCGAACAAGTCGCCCGTGGCTCTCACATCCTCCTTTACCCGGCTCATTGAATCATTGATTGATTGCTTGAGGCTTTCGCCTTTCAAAAGGCTTTGGGCTACCATGGCCGGGGCCAGGATGGGGGTGGCCACCGTGCGCAGCACCGATCCAACCTTTGTGTCGCCCACCTGGTCGGCTTTTTCCTTCACCCAATTGCCCAATCTTCTCAAAAAGCCCAGCCCCTGCATTTCCTGCTCGGTGAAGCGGTAGATTGAACCGTCCGGGCCGATGCCCTCGGTACGTCCGTCGGCCCGGCGCACGATGCGCCGGATGCCCTGTTCGGGGAGCATGGTGGCCAGCAGCATTTCGGCCATGCCATTAAAGGGGTTGAACGAGTACATATTGCCGTCCGAATCGAACGCCACCGTATTGCCCGTGGCCGGGTCAATGGTGGAAAGAACCATATCACTTACCCCTTCAAGACATCCGATACCGCACTTTGAACGATAGCCGGTATCATTTGCCAGGTTGTCCGCTCCGTTCAGTCCTTCCAAGCTGCGCAGTTCCATAGGTCAGAAAAACAATGTGTGGAAAATAGTATCCCCGCCAAAGACGGGGCATTCAGCTTTCGGAACCGTCAAACCGTGATCTCGTACATCGTCCCTTTCGCATCCCAGCCGTAGCGCGTTCCGTTCGTGTCGGTGGTGGCCAGCACAATCCCGTCAGGCAGCACCGCGCCGATTGTGGCCAGGCCCGACAAGGCTTTGCCGATTCTTTCCGGTCGCATCTGCGTATCGAAAATGTCCGAATACGGAGCCTCATAATCGAATTTGTCGGTCACCGGGTCAATCACGTAGTAATCCTGCCGGTTTTTTCTCCTGTCGTGCGAAGCCTTCACATCGCCGTCCACGGGAACGATCACGTACACGTGCTGCCAGGTGCCGGTATAGGCCGCCACACGGATTTTGTGGGCGATGCCCAGGTTGAGCAGTATGCCCGATGCCATTGTCGTGTACCCGTCGCAGTCGGTTTCGCGCCTTGCCCAGATGTAGTTGGGGCTTTCAATCTCCTCAATGCCGGGCGTGTCAAGCTGGTACTGGATGTTCCAGTAGCAGAACTCCCAGATTTTGCGGCACGTATCTTTTAAATCCGTACCCTTGAGTTTGGCGGCGATTCTGGCCGTTTGCCCCAGGGATTTTTTGACCTGCCGGACAATGAAGGCAACCGTGTCGTCCGCGTCCGCATCGCCTTCCACCACAACCGACGAGCCGAGTGGTGCGGCAAAGTCTTCATTGTATTCGTTTCCGGGCCTTATGTCGCGTTGGAACTTTGCCTGCATCGTGCTGGTGCGCTTGTCGTGTGGTTATTTGGCCCGCAGGGTGATGGTCTGCGTGTCGGAATAGTTGAACGAATCATTGAGCCGCGTGGCCTTGTTCACAAAAAGCTCAAAGGGCTGTCCGCCCGCCATTTTCTTTATGATGGTGATGGCCGACATCACGCCGATGGGCATGAGGATCGGTTCTAGGGCAATGGTGCCTTCCTTGGGTATCCGGTAGTTTTTCGGCGACGGGTCGGAACTGATCAGCGGCTCGTTTTTTTCCAGGCTCCGCTTGTCGGTGAAAATCGAGACGACCGGCTGGGAGACGCTGATTGTGCCGCCCGACGGGTTCTTGAGTTTCACGTCGGCGGCAAGGATAAGCTCGCCGGTCATGACCGAGAATTTATGGATGCGCACGTTGGATTCAACGACCAGTTGGTTTTTCAGGTCGTTGAGTGACATGGCTTTGCGGGCCAACAAGATTGCCGCCACGCCGCCACCGCCAATAAGAATTCCTTTTGTCCAGTTCACGTACCAAAGGAAAAACACGGCATTTTGGGCGGCGCGGATTTGTGCGGTTCGGGGTGGTTTACTTACGTGAAAAAGCGCGTGGGGACGCAAACAGGCACAGCCGGTGCATTGTTTTGTGTATTATTAGGGATTATATTTGATTTTTGTCGATTCGTGTTGATTGCTTCCTGTTTCCAACATATCCAACCAGTAAAGCCCGTGCAAACGTTATTCGTTGAAAAACAGTGTTACCGTGGGTCGTTTTTGTCCGTCAAGGAGCTATCGGCCCATTACCGCGTATCGGAGCGCACCATGCGCACCATCGTGAAGGAATGTGTTTCCAACTTGGGGAAACGCAAGCTGCTCTCACCGGTAGAAGTCTCGAAGGTGGTGGATGCCTACGGTGCGTGGGAGTAGTTGGCGGGATTGTGCCGGACAGATAGAAGCCGTGCCGGTGCAGCGCAGCTTTTTGGCAGTTCCTCTCACTACGGACGCGGTTCCGGTTTTCAGGCGTTTTTTTGGAAAATATCAGTCAGTTGCTCGTAAAACGTGTTTTTCTTCTGTTGGACGGCCAGCCGCCGCATCTCCGTTTTGCCCTCCCTTATGAGTGTTTCCGTTTTGTGCAGCACCATGTTTTCTGATGTCAACCCATCCGCTGACTTCCAGAGCGCACCGTCAATATAAAAATCAACCCTGTGCGTTGTTTGGGCGAATGTTTTGTGGTTGCAATTCATCGTGACCACGATTTCGCCTTCAACCGAGCCGTTTATCCCGGCATCAGTGAATGCGTGCTTGTGAACGGATTGTTTCATGGTACCGGGGTTTGGGTGTTTTATTTAAAGGATACTATTTCCGTGGCTTGGTCATTGGTGTTTCCTTGAGTGCGCGTTCAGTGCCTGGATTGTGGCGAACCCCCGCCCGCAGACCCGACAGGCAAAAGCCCATGGGGTAGCCATCGCATCGGCTGGCAGCGCAGGCGCGGCATGGCCGTTCCCGTTTCCGTGCAGGTTCCCGCCCACCAGCAAAGCGATCCCGCCCGCAGCGGATGCCATTTGCTTGCCGGATTTGCTGGCGGGCGGCTTTTGCTCCGCAGCCTTTTGCTCGATGGCTTTTGCTTCCGCAGCCTTTTGCTCTGAGGCTTTTGCTTGCGTAGCCTTTTGCTCTGAGGCTTTTTGCTCAAGCATTTTTCCGGTAAACAGTTCCGAGAAAAACAGCACCGAACCGGCCAGCATTGCTGAAAACAGCGATGTGGCCACCAATCGCGGCAACAACGGCTCCCAGCCGCCGTACACGAGCAATTCCCAATCACCGAAATACAGCAGCGAGCAAAGCAGTGAGGCCAGTGCGTACCAACGCGCGGCCACCTTCCGTCCGTTGACAATCAGCATCAGCACCGCCGCCTCAATTGCAAACGTGCAGCAAAGCGAATGCAGCCAGCCAAAAACGGTGATGTTCCAGCCAGCCACGTCGAGCGACAAGTCCAGCCGCGAAACGCGATGGAACAAATGCGCCGTCTGCATGATCTGCACGGCCAGCAGCGAAAGCGTGGTGGCGTACACGAAGTTGGCCGATTCAATGAATCTGATGAGTTTTTTCACGGGTTTTCGGGTCAAGGCGTTTAATGGGTTATCTAAGCAGGTTTTTGGGTTCGTCGGCGAAATGCTCGTAGAGAGTACGACCGTCATTGCCCACCAGATAGGGCAGGAAAACCTCGGGTGTCCGCGCAAGCCCGGCTTGGATCATGGCGGTTTGGGCTTCCACCCACACTTTTATGATGCGCCACCCGGTTCGCATGGCTTGCTCCTCATTGCAATACCGGTTCGGCACAGATTCGTCGTGAAGCATTGCCTTGAGCATCCCGTGCCAGTTGCACGGCATCCGGTAGTTAAGCGTCGTGCCACCCACGTCCAGCATGAATAGCAGGGCATCGGGTTTCCTGTCGTTGTCGTAATCCACACCGACGCGTTTGGCTCCCACCCGCGCCAGATGCTCTTGAACTTCGGAAAGTGTTTTGTGCGGGCTGATGGTGGTGGTGTAGTAAAGTATGGGCATGGGTTCGGGGTGTTGAAAAATACTGTTTCGCACTAAAGTTTTTTCCGGAGCGGATATTTTGACATCCTGAAATAACGGTGGGTGCGCTTGTATGCCGCTTGGCCATGCAGCATCCAGCCTTCCGCTTCGGACTTTGAACGCGGGCCACGGATGATTTCTCGGCGTTTAGTGAGGCGTAATTCGGCAACAATGCAATATTGCTGTGTTTCGTTTTCCTGCATCATATCGGGTTTGGGTTTTTGAAAGATACTATTTTGGTGGTTGGCTCATGGGCCGTCATGCTCATCATACCAGTCGTCGTCGTCGTCCGGTTGTTCGCTGTCCGGCTCCTCACAACCGCACTGGCAGTTTTTGAAAACCCATTCGTCAGACATGACGGACGAATCATCAATATCGCCGCTGCAATCACATTCAAAATCGCATCTGGGACATTGGTGCATGGTTTTTAGGTCTTGTATTTGGTGGTTTACAGAAAATGCTATTGTTTGATGGCTCCGTGGCAATGCTTTTCTGCCGGATTTCCTTACACGGCCCGGAATTCTATTTTTAGGTTGTTTTCGGTGAAATGCCGCCCGTACCTGCGCCTGCGCACATTGGCCTTGCGGTCGTGGGCGAAATGGCATTTCTGGCAGAGGAAGGCCAGGTTCCCGAAACGGTTGTTGCGCCTGTCCTGGTCGAGGTGGGCGGTCGTGCAAACGATTTTGAGCGGTTTGCGGGAAAGGTCGAGTGACAGGCTTTCAAATTCGGGGCCGTCGCTGTCGAGCAATTCCATACACTCGCTTTCAGTGTAGAACCTGCCGGTTTCCCTGTCCCGGTAGCCTGAAAGCCCGTTTTCCACCTGGCAGTGTTCGCAGCGGTTACCCGCCCTTGTGCGGATCAGTCTGGTTATCAGGCTCCATTTAGGGTGGTAGAGCTTCATGTCGGCTTTCATGGGTGGCAATCTTGGTTTAGTTCAAAATAAAGGGCGGGAAACTTTTGACCCCGCCAAAGTTTATTTTCGCGTACCACAGAAAACTATTTGTATCTGAATAGTTTTCTGTGGTACTTTTTTTATTTTCCGTTGCATCCGTCCAAGCGAATTTGTGAAATTTGTAATGGACAGGTCTTTTCGTTGGCAAATTCACAACGTGATTTCCGGGATTTTTTTTATTTCCCGAAACCCTGTGTAGCACGTAAAATCTGCTACACGTGTTACAACGGACGCAAATGCCTGACAGTCAATTGATTGTAAATTTTTTCTTGTAGCAAACCTGTAACACGCCCTGCTACCATGTTACAGTTGTTACAGGTTTGCTACGGCCCTGCTACAATTTTCAAAGGTTTCAATATAAATAAGTATGTTTTTTTTAATAATAATAATATATATATAACTAACAGTCAATTGATTGCGAATTTCACAACAGGATTATTCGAGACGGTAGCTTTGCTGTAACACGTGTAGCAGCTTTTTGGCGTTTTTTGTTTTCCGTGCAGTTCAGAAAAAAACGGTTTATAATATAATTCCCTCATTTTCAAGTCCTTACATGAAAACCGTGTTTTTCGTCCCCGGACATCACTGGTCGCGGCTCCTGCGGCTCTTGAAATTCACGTCGAAACGCTGTTGCAGCCCGTCATATTCGAGCCAGCAGGAATTGTGCTGGCCGTGGGTTTTCCCCGGTTCGTCTTCCCGGATAAATCTAATCTGCTGTCCCATCTCCTCCCAGTTGTCCTTGCCGCCCAACGCCGCAAGTTCCGACTGGATCGTATCCCGGTCGGGCGGGGTGTCGAAACGCATGGAGCGGAACTTGGCCGCAAACAGCATATACAGCGTGGGGAGCCGCAGGGCAATCATTTCCGCGCCATTGCGCATCTCAAAGCGGTAGTGCGTGTCGGGGTGTATCTGGTAGCTTTCGTACATGAGTTGCAGTATCTCGAAAAAGTCGGACAGGTTGCTTTTCTCGGAGGTGATCCGGTGCTGGCGCACGATGTTCGTGTAACCGGCGTGGCAAAGCTCGTCCAGGATGTCGGCGGGGTCGGCGAACTCGTGCATGGCGATTTTTCCATGCGTTTGCAGGATGCAGGCGGGGGCCAGGAGCCGCGCCATGTTGGTCAGCAGCCGTTCGGCCACCTTTTCCACACCGAACCGGCGGCGCAGGCTGGCGTAAATCCGGTCGTAAGCCGCCGCGTACTGGGTGGCCACCAATTCCCGCAGCGGCAGCAGTCCGGCTGTCACGCGGCCCAGCCCGCCGGTCTCGATTTCCGAAAGACGGTCGTAATGCCTTTTCTGCTCGGCGGTCTTTTCCGCCGACAATACGGGCAGGTAGATGCACCGGGAAAAGAAGACCGGGTTTTTTGGCAGGTAGTTGCTGGTCAGCATCAGGGCCGAATAGATGTCAACGCTGTCGGTGCGGTTGGTTTTGCTGTCGGACGAACGGTGGTAGCCATCGTTGTCATAGGCGGCTTGCAGCAAGCCTTCGTAGGGGAACTCGTTGTGGAACTCATCGAACCAGATCACGGTGTTGGACGACTGGCTCATCAGTTTGACCAGGGCTGCCTCGGTGTTCTTGTTTTTCAGGTTCACTTGTGGCTGGATGCCGAACAGCCGCGACACGTTGCGGGCCACCGACGATTTGCCCGAACCTGCCGGGCCTTTCAGGTACAGGATGGGCGAGGCTTTGGTATTCTCAACGGTGATGTCGCGGAAGAGCGACATGAGGTAGAAGCAGGAGGGGAGCAGGGCGATCTCGTAGCGGTGCGCATCGGCATAGAGCCGGAACCATGAATTGAAATCCATTTCCGCACCGCCCGTCCCGACATTGCCCAAGCGGTAGAACGGCGTGGCCCGCCTGCCGGTTTCGGGCATGGAATAGTGCCGGTTGCCGCTTTCAACAATCCCGAAACTGTCCGGTTCCAGCACGCGTCCATTGACTGCCATATCCGAAAAGAAAAAAATCCCGGACTGCGCGTGGTGGCCGTACCGGTTGATCTTGACTGCATCGGCGAACTGGGTGTGGCTGAAAAGCCAGTGCTGTAACTCCTGCAATTCCTCGTCCGAAATCTTGAGTGTCAGGCGGCGGGCGGTCAGTTCGTTGGACAGTTTCCTGGCCGAGCAGAACGTTTCGTGCGGTATTTCCAGATACACCGATTCGTCCGAACCGATGCGCATGATTTCGAGTATCCACGTCTTTTCCCCGCCTTCATCCTCGGTCGCGTACTTGATTTTCAGGTGGAACCCCTCGGCCACGTGCGTCCACCCCTTCCTGCCGCCGTAAATCTGGATGCCCGAATCATTGTAGCGCACCGTTTCCAGCTTTTCCGTCTCATCGGCCACCAGTTCCCCGTCCTGGTGGCGGTAACGCTTGCCGGAAAAAACGAACGGATGCTCCCCTATGTCGGCCCCGTACACCTTGTGGAACTGCTGGGCGGTGGTCAGCCCGAAGTATTTTTTCAGCGAACCCCCCGTTGCCGTCAGCAGGTTGATCCCGGAAAACCACGTGCGGGCCGACGAAAGGCGGGCCAAGTCGGCGTTGATTTGTTCGGTGTTTTCCGGATCGGCGTTGTACAGGTCGTCAAGTCCCTTGGCTCCGGACAGGTAGGAGGCGCGGATATGCATCAGGTACACGTTTTTGAGCGTGGCCCCCGGCAGCAGCGTGAGCGGGCGGCAGGCTTCGGCAAAGCCCGCAGCGGCGGCGTGGAACGCCTGCGGGCGTTTGGCCAGGTCGTGGCCCGCCTTGTAATTGATTGTGAGCGTATCCGCATCCAGCAGCAGCACGATTGTCTCGACTTGGAGTGAGGCGATGAGTTTTTCCAGGTCGGCGTGCAGCGGTTTCCCGCCAGCCTCGGAAAAGCCGTGGATGCCTGGCAGCCCCACCGTGCAAAGCCCGGCCATTTCGGCCCGCACCGCTTTCTTCTCGCCTTCAATAAGCACCAATACAGGCGTTTTCCGCCCGGCCAAGTGGCATTCCACCGTGCCTTTCGGGAAAAACGGGTACACGCCCGAACCTTTCGGGGAAAGGTACTTGATGGCCGTGCCGGTTTTCGCATCGGTCATGGGTGTCTTGAGGCGGGTGCGGGCGTAGCTTTCGGGATACTTGTTGCCTTCCCTGCGGAACGTGTGTCCCCGGCCCAAAAGGTTCGGATAGTGGATCAGCAGGTTGCCGTCCTTGTCGGGGCTGAAATAGCCGAAAGTGAAATTGCCGTCCGGGTCGGTGATGTTGGCCGTGGTGTGGTCGCGGCCTATGTTTGTCTTGAGGGTGTAGTCCGGAGTTACGGCCATTGATTTGAGTTGCGCCAGGAAGAATTCCTGTCCGGCCACTGGCGGGTGCGCGGACACGGCGGCTGTCTGTTTTTTGGGCATCGGGTTATTAATTGACGTACCTGAAATCGGTGGAGATGGCTACACCCATGCGGTAGCCATCGGCTACGCGGCGGCGCTATGGGCTTGGTTCAGTCGTCGGAGTAGTTGCGGGAGGCGGTGGCAAGGATGCTTGGCTGGCTCTGGCTGTCCAGCCGGTCGCACATGGCCAATACCGTGGTGTGGTATTCGCGGGCATCCATCAGGCGGGCGATGCGCCGCGCATCAAGGGCGGGAGCCTCTTGGATTTCGTTGTTGATGTGCGCCATGTGTTGCAGGGCGGTTTCGCGTATCTGGTTAAGGTTTTTCATTTTCGGGTCAAGGATTTCGGGTTTTCAAAAGATACTATTTTGTGGCTTCCAACAACTTTCGCAGTTTCAGAATCAGCGGCTGGTTTGCGCGTTCCTTCCAGGTGGCAGCCACCCTGTAGGTAAGCGTGTCCGCAAACCGGGCATAGGCCATTGGCTTGCAGGAAGACAGTTTGCCTTCGGTCGGTTTCAGGCCCGCATCGTGCAGGGTGCAAAGCCCGTTTGCGTCCAGAAACACGCATGACTTTTTTTGATTGTCAAACACGGGCTGCACCATCCTTATGGGAGCCAGGCCGTAGGGTACGCCCGCCAGCCACAGGGTGGTGCCGAGTTTTGCGGCGTGACCCGCCCCCACCAGCCTGAGTATGTCCGCCGGTGTGCCAAGGCACGGGTTGGTGCGGCACATCTGTTTACACCGGTCGCACTGGCACTCGTTTTTCACTTCCATCGGTTCGGGGTTTTCAAAAGATACTATTTTGCGGTTTTCGGCGCGGTGTCGGCAATGGCGCACCAAAGTTTGAATTCCTGGGAGAACACCTTTTGCTCTTTCTCTTGCAAGCCGGAATCCACTTGGGCTTCGCTTGAAGACCACTCACGCAAATGCTTGATTGTGAGTTTTGGGTTTTTCAACTGTTCGCAAAGGCTTTTCACCAATGCTCGTTCAAGGGATGCGAGTGACATTGTTTTAGGGGGTTTTGGTTTTTCAAAAGATACTATTTCCAAGGTGGCTGTGCCGGTTGAAGGGGCAGACCGAAATCCAGCCGCAGCATACCGGTGTGTTGCAGGAACCGCTTTTCCTGGTTGCTGAAGTGAACCGTGTTCTTTTCAATGCCGTGGAAGCCAACCTCAAAGTCAATGGCGGCGATACGGTGCGAACCCGAACCCAGGTGCGTATCCAGCACCCGCATTCCCGGCGCGGTGTATCTGGAAAGGAAATACCTGTACAGTTTGATCGGCTTCTCGGTCGGGTGGATTCGTTTCTGGTTGAGCCGTTTGACCGGCTGCTGCACCCATCCGCGATTTTCGGAAAGCCCCTGCATCATGCCGTTCCACATGAATTTGTATACGTATGTCGGCTCGTTGAACGACGACCAGGCAAGCTCGTAGTCGTTGAAGCTGCTGTTGCCGTTGCATTTGTCCCAGACAATCCAGCCGCGCGGGTTGGCGGCCATGAAAGCGTCCAGTTCGCCCCGTCGAGGTGTTTTGAACGGCGACACATCCCGGAAGGCAAAGTAGTTCGCCCCCCAGATGATTTGGCTTTGTGAGACGCGGAACAACTCCTTGAAATATTTCTCTCCCGGAACCTCCCATGTCTCGGTTTTGGCATAGTCCACCCGCCTTATGCTATTCTGGCTGTGTGAGCGTCCGTAGTATCCGCGTCTTTCCGGCCCCGAGAAATAGGGCGGATCAACGTGGGCCAGGTGGAAGGCCGTGTTGCCGAAACCTTTCATTTCAATGAGGCAATCACCCAGAACGGCGGTGTTCAGTCTATGCACTGTATTGCTATTTTAAAGGTTTGGATGGCAAGATTGATTAATCCCGCTCTTGCCGGCAGTATCCAATCTGTCAGTCGGGCAGTTTCTTGAAGGGGTAGTTTTTCATCTGCAACGCCTGCTCGAACGCCTCGCGCAGCTTGGGTTCGGGGCAGGTGGCGAAGTTGCGCGTGATCCAGTCCAGCACGACAAACGGCGATGAGGCATCCTGCCCGCGCAGGATAAAAATCGGCTCGTCGTCGTGCAGCTTCGCGATGATTGGGTCTGTTGACCGTATGCCCATTTTATCAGTCAGCATTGAATGGTACAGTGTTATGGTACATTGTTTTCGTGTCAGTTAAGCCCCACCATCCAGTAACAGAGCAAATCGCTCCCGTCTATTGTCAGGCTGCACATCATGTAGGCCGCCACGTGGGAGGGGCAGTGTGTGCCAAATGATTCGCTGAATTTTTCGGCTGGTATGATGGCTATCCGGCAAGTCATGCGCATGGGTCAGAACAGTTTGAGTTGCGGGTCGGACATGGCCCTTTGCAGAGCATTGTTGGCCGCCAGCCATTTGCCCTGCGCATCCATCAGCCGCAGGTGCAGTTCGGTACGGCGGGAGCGGTAGTGGTCTGTGGCAATAAGCCGGGACATGGCGTTCAGTTCCCTGTACTCGGTTGTGACGGCTTCGATTGCGTCTTCCGCTGCGACCAGCGACTGGCGGCACGTTTCGCGCCGTTTCTCAAGCCATTGGTTGTAATCGAAATGCTCCATCTTGATCGTTCCGTTTCAAAGGATGAGAAAGGCTGCCAGACCCGCAAAGGCGGCAATGGCAAGGGCGCACAGGACGCGGGCGCGGTAACTGCGGGTGCGGTAGTCGGAGGTGTGTCGGGTTTGCATGGCTGTCAGAACATGGACATCTGCCCGGTCAGCAGTTGCTCGTCCATGGTGCGGAGTTGTCTGCGTGCGGATTTGAGTTTTGCCCGCTGGTCTTCCAGTTCGGCGTACAGTTCGCTTTGGTCAATAAGCCTGTCCTCCAGTTCGGCTATCTTTTCCTCGATGGCGACCGTACCGGCCAGCACCTCGCGCCGCTGGGTGATCCCGTCCGCCAGCACCTGGTTCTGCCGGGTGAGGCTACCGTGGAAATGGTCGTAGAGCAGGTCATAGCATTTCAGCTTGTATTCCTTCAATCCGGGGCTTTCCGAGCGGATGGAAAACAGCCAGCCGTACACGTATTTCTCCGGCAAACAAAACATCTCGCGCAGCTTGCCGTCGGCGGCAACTATCCCCTGTAGAGAGGATAGTTGGCACAGGGTCTCGTCATTGGAAATGGTGTCGTGCTGTCGTTTGTAGGCAATGCCCAACGCCTCGCAGATTGGTTTGACGGCAATCCAGTAAGTGCCATCCACTGACAGGAAATAGATCACCCTGCCGTTCAGTTCCAGGAGTTTTTCGGTTTGCTTTTCCATTGGTTTTCAGGCGGTTACGGTTTGGTCAGTCGTTTTTTTTTCAGTGTCCGGCTCGATCAGGGCTTCAACCGGCACCCCGAAATGGCGGGCGAAGAACGCCATGGCCACCATGTCGGGGTTGGAGCGTACCAGGACGCGGCGGAAAGCCTGTTCGCCCCGCTTGAGTTCCTTGATAAATGCGGCAACCACTTGGTATTGCTCATCCTTTGTCAGTTCGTCATACCGTTTTTTCAGGTTGGTCTTCATGGTTGTGGTTTTGGGTGGTTGTTTCAGATGGCGGCTTTGGCAGCTATTTCGCTTGCATTCGGGCAATGTCATTTTGGGATAACTTTTTAAGTTACCTTTGTCTGTCATTTGGGAATAATATCATATATTGGTTTTGCAATGGTAGATACAAATATTTAAATATTCAAACATTTGTTCGTGTTTTTTTAACAATTGTAAAATGGACATTAAAGAACGCTTTGCCTTAGTGATTAAGACAATGGGGTTAAACTACAGTTCTTTTGCTAATAAAATAGGTTCTAATCCACAGACTGTCAAGAATATAGCAGAAGGGAGGAATAAGCCGAGCTATGATATTATAGCATCAGTTGGGAGAACATTTGTTGAAATAAACCTGACTTGGCTGATTCTTGGTGAAGGAGAAATGCTCTTGTCAGAGGGAGCAAAAATTCAAGCTAAAAATGACACGGATAGCGATTATTTCCGCAGGCAACTGGATGAATGCAATAAGAACCTTACGTATTTCAGGGAAAGGGTGGTGGCCTTGGAAGACCGGGGACGGGGTGCGGGAAATGCTGTTGCAGTACCTTCGCAACAATAATTAGCCGACGGTGGCTGGTTCACAGACTGGTTGCAATGTTGCCGCTCCGAGAAAAACCGAATGCCAGAACAAAAAACGCCCCCCCGGTCGTGTACGTCCAGCAACTCGTTTTCCCGGATATGGCTCCCCCGGTGCGGCAGTCGTCCCATGAGAAGGGAAAAGAACTTGAACAGGCATTCGGAAATTGGCTGAGCGGCCAAAACGGGTATGAGACAATCCGGTTACGCAATTCAGTTGTGGGAAGGGTGACCATTGAGGAGCCGGACATCCACGCGTCCAGAACGGAATGCCACACGAAAAGCAGGGCTGTGTCGCGGTCATACATTTGGGGTGGCCTGCTGCTTGCAGCTTCATCCGTTTTCGTCCATGCACAGAAACACCAGGATGCCGTGACCCTGTTTTTTCTGGCTGGCGGAACCGCTTCGCTGGCCTACTATTTCCTGAACCTGTCTGGCAGCCGCACCGTGACCGAACAGCGGCACGTGTGGGCCGAATGCAAGAATTGGAGCGACAGGGTTGACAAGCAATGCGTCCAGGTACTCATACAATCGGTCTGGGAGGTCAGAAGCTCACCGGTCGCCCAATGGAAGCCTGATCTGGTAATGCTTGTGGCCGCCAAAGGGTTTACCGATCCGGCATTGGCTTTGGCCCGCAAGGAGGGAATCGAATGCTACGTGCCGGATGGAGGGGGCTTTTTACTGGTGAAATGACAGGCCGGACACACCGGCTGCCACAAAATCCGACACACAATCAATTGACCGACAACCACTTATGAGTAGAAAGAAACCAGTCCCGCCTTCGGTACCTTATAAGGTGGAAGCCGGAAACTTTTCAAAAGTTTCCGGCTTTTTTATGTGGTTTTCAACCCTCATCATAAGGTAGCAGTATTGGCTGTTTAATAATGAAGCGACTAACCTTGGCTGTGTTTTTGTGCTTTTTTCACTCGTAAATTCTCTTTGTTGCCCACACAAGTATGAAATTCTGCACCCGCCGAACCCGTTTCCGAGGCAATCCTCTCTGCCTTGTATTCCGCCTCCCGGTTTGTTTGAATTGGAAAACAAATGCTTTCCGCGCAAACGGCTTTCATTCGCGACCAATGCTTTGGTAAAGCAAAACCGTGCAAAATACCCACTGTCTTTTGTAGTCCGAATTCGTCTCTTGAAATAGTTCAAAAAAAGTGACTATAAGACATTGGGAATGTGCAAAATAAAAATTGTCAGGTTTTTGTCCACAATGATTTCCGTCAAACCCCCCGTCTATAACGCAACTTGCGGGTGTGCTGAATTCGGTTTCCAGACGTGTTCCCTCCTGCAAAAACTACGTTCAGCACACCGGAGTGGTATCCGATCCGATACGTGCAGTTCAACACCTCAATTTATTAGCATCGCCAAAGCCACGCATGAAAAAATTCTTGCTGACAATCACTCTCGTGATCATTTTCCTGCCATTTCCAAGTTTGGCCCAGCCCCCTTATACAGGAACGTCTTTCATTGACCCCGACATTATCAAAGCCGGCGACCCTACTGCCTTTGTGAAAGCAACCTATACAGGACGGGCGAACCGAGAGGTGTATGACCGAAGGACGGAAGGATGGACGACAATGAATGCCTTTCTGTTCAAAATCATTTGGTCTGATGGGCTGATTACCGAGGCTCAGGTCAACCCGGAGTTTAACACGATGGCAGAGGCCAGCAGGGAGGTTCGTAAATATGGGCGGGTAGCTGGACAGTTGCCCGCCTGCTTGCGAAAAGACATGAAGGCATTGTGTATTCACAAGGGAACCAAGCTTTTTGGAGGAGGAAACCACTCCGTTCTTATCCATACCGGGCAAGGTGCCCTGTATGAGAAAGACCGAGTATTAGAGGAAATTCTGTTTCATGAGGCATCTCATACCTCCTTGGATGAAAGCCATGCTTCTGCCGAGCAATGGACGGCCGCCCAACGCAGCGACAATGCGTTTATATCCACTTATGCGCAAGAAAATCCGGAACGGGAAGATGTTGCCGAGAGCTTTTTGTGCTGGTATGCCGTCCGGCAATGCAACCGGCGCATTTCCCAAGAGAATTACGACAAAATCATGCAAGCCATTGCCCACCGCGTCGAGTACTTTGATAAGCAGCAATTCGATTTGCACCCTCTGTGCATAGAATAAGTGCCTGCTGCCAGCTATAAATTATTGGGTTTGCCAATCCAGCATTAAACACTGTACGCTTTACATTTGTACACTTACTAAACCGTTTGTTTTTTATGGGAATACCACGTATGTCTATCAATAGCTTTATAAGGTTGACAGCTCTGAGTTTGACACTGATATGTGTAGGACTTCAGGCTATGTCTCAATCCAATACTGTTAAAAGGCTTCAATATAAGCAACTGTTTCCAAGAAATCAGACTTATGAATATCAGGTGCTCAAGGCTATTGATTTCAACCCCAGTCCAACCCTTGCTAACGTTAATCTAAACGAAACTCCTAAATCTTTTTCAGAATTAAACGACTTGGAGAAAGCTTTTGGCGATTTGGCCCTGTTGGCAGTTGAATTATATGCGGCTGAATTTGACCCAAACGCTGATTCGCAAAAATTGATAAGAGATATTGGCAATAGGAACATGCCCTATTACAAGCCTAAAATAACTTACATATTAGGGCTGCTGGTTTTGAATGTGGTTGCAGGTAAAGGTAGCGATGCTCCGACTTTGGCCTTAAAAGGATGGGCTACTGATACATACAGGAGTATAAAAATAAGGTCGGCCCGAGCCGTTTTAGACGAATACGAGAAATGGAAGGCAGACCCTTGCGGTTACAAAGCCGACGGCTACAAGGCACCACCTGATTGTGCCCTGAAAGACAAAAACTACGCGGAGTGGTTTGGCGGAAAAAAACCACCTGAGGAAATTATTGGCAAGGCAGGACTCAAATCAGTACTTGCCGGTAATGTAGATGCCGTCACCTCCACAATGGCTTTGGGTGTAACCACTGTATCCGTAGCCGTAGCTTCCTCTATGGTGCAAAGTGGATTGGGAGTTTTGACACCTTTATTGGTAGAAGGCGCTACCAAGATTCTACCTACTTCGCTATACGCAGCCTTTGGTGGGAGTGGTGCTGCGGGTATCGGAAGTGTGAGCTGGGCGGGAGTGGTTGCGGCACCAGTTGCTGCAATTGTAATGGCTGTGGTGGTAGGGACTATGGAAGGGTTTAAAGTAGTTGAAGCAACCAAAATAGAGCCGATGCTGAAAATGAAGTTGGGTGCAGCCATGGTTGAACACATTGATGTTTCCAATGCGTTGATGGATGACAACGCCAGAAGTATGTTCATTTGGGCTTTTCAAGAAGCAGCACTTAAAGGGTTTCAGCTTACAAATCCAAAAATGAATGGTGAGGTTCGCTTTTACTGCCAGGCAGGATATGTGTCCAAGTTCAAGCTGAGCTACACAGTTGGTGGCAAACCGGTCAACTTAGAAACATCGGACCTCACTGTTGGAAATGAGCAGTATTTTTCGATACCTTATGATGCAAAGAATATTCGTGTACAAGGTTTTTATGCGGCAGCCGGTTGGAAAGAAATCTTCAATCAAACCTTGGTGCAGCCCACATACATTTGTTATACATCATACGGGACTGTATTTGAGCCCAAGTACAAAAACGACTGTCCGGAAGTAGGCAGCATGGTGGCCAAAAAAAATGAACTTACCCTTACACATGGGGGTGGCTATGTGGCACGCTTAAAAGTCACGTACATTCAAAATGGTCAGACAATTACGCTTATTGATAACAATGGCTTGACGGCAGGTTGGCGTAAGGTCTTTACAATTCCTCAGGGGGCATCAAACATAAATGTACAAGGGTGGAGTGCCACAGGTCTGGCATGGGAGCCATGGAAACAGGCCATCAATAAAACTTGGCCTAATCCACCAAACGAATGTTTGAAAATTTATGGTACTACACTGGATCCTAAGTGGAATAATGAATGCAATTAGTGTTCCGGAAGTTTGATTTTAGCGATTTGTTTTGTCATTTAAATATCTGACTTTCAAAGGTTTATAAGAAAATTAATGCATTAAATTAAGTATTTGAAATATTAAAAACCCATTAAAATTTAAAAAAAAATGACATATCCCATTTTGAAACACTGTGCCAATATCATGGCATTCGTCCTGCTGTTGCTGGGCAAATCGTACGGGCAGGCTGGCTTTACCGTAAAAGAAATAACCACTGCGGATGCCGCTAGTAAGCTGTTGCAGCCAGTCGGCGGTTCTTGGGAAGGTTCTCTAATCAATTTCTATACTTGGAAAAACGCAGGTGTCAATGCCATTGATATTGGCTTTGGCGCAAATGGTAGTATGTGGCGTGTGGATGTAAGTGGTGCTATCTTTCGATTTCTGAATGACAAATGGCAACCAGTGCCCGGCGTTGCTGCCCGAATTGCCGTTGATCCGTCTGGTGCAGCATGGGTTGTCAACAAAGTAGGTGAGATTTATAAATTTAATCTTGCCACAAATGCATGGAATATAATGCCCGGCAATGCGATGGATATTGGCATAGGCGCTGATGGAAGTGTATGGGTTGTGGGAAAACAGGGGGAGATATCTAAGTTGGTGAATAACAGTTGGACAAAGTTTCCGGGAGTAGCAACCCGAATTGCTGTCGATAACAAAGGTTTGGCTTGGATTGTTAATCCCACCCGAGAAATTTACCAATACAATGGAAGTGGTTTTATAAAAGTTCAGGGTCAGGCTCAGGACATCGGTATTGGTAATAATGCAGTATACATAGTAGGGAATGATGGATATGCCTACGCTTGGAGTAACGGATGGGGGCGTTTGGCTGGGCTAGCTGGCATCCCATTGCAAAGTATAGCGGTTGATAAGACAGGACTTCCTTGGGGAATTACCAAAGAGGGAATCCTGTACCAACCCCAACCACCGGCAATAGATGATTCGGCACCAGTGGTTTATGAAACAAAATCAGTGCCTTTGATTGGAGATGAGCCTGAGTTATCTGGCAAAGACATTACAATTACTCAGAGCGGTGGCTACGTGGCCTCTGTGAAACTGACTTATATTCTGAATGGCAACTTAGTAACAAGTATTGATCAGAATGGATTGCCTGCAGGTTGGCGCAAGGCTTTTACCATTCCCGGATATGCGACTCAAGTCAAACTATTGATTAGGGCCGCAACCGGTGTCGTATGGGATCCGTGGAGAACGGTTGTTGACCAAACGTGGGAAAAACCTACAGAGGTATGCGTAAAAGTATTTGGCACAACACTCGCCCCAAGTTCGAATAATGGGTGCAATTAAATTAGAGTTGTTATGTGCTGATAATCAAAAATTTAGACATTTTTTCAATAAAATCAAATCCTAAAAATAGTATCCCTGCCTGTCCCGCCACGGCGGACAAACCGGCAGGCAGGTTTTCAAAACGCAAAACCCCGTATTGTCAAAGCAGACAAAAAACGTATATTGCATAGCTAAAATTCGGTTGAAGTAAGTTTTCAACTGGCTGATTGTCAATTTATAACAATTCTATTGAGCACCTCAACAAAAAAACAAATCATGAAAAAAGAGTTTTTAATGATTGCTGCTTTCGGGCTTTTGGTGGTTTCCTGTCATCAATCGCAAACCTCTGATGTTAAAAGCAGCACGAACAGCCAAGGGGAGGTGAAAATTGTGGGGGATGACAAAGACACCAAGGGCTGTGTTGGCTCTGCGGGTTACAGGTGGTCTGTTACGAAAAACAAATGTATCAGGGTTTGGGAGGAAGGAACCAGATTCGAGCAGTATCAAGCGGCAAAGACAAACGGCCGTCCTAAAATTGCCTATGTTGTTCTCTCTGACGACAAATCTAAGGCTGAACTGATTTTTGACGATTCGGACAAGCTTTTTTTATTATCAAAAGCCAAGGTTACCAGTGGAAACAACAATCCGGTTTACTACCAAAATGAAGAATATGAACTGGAAATTCGGTTTCGACAGAACGCTTTTTGGATAACGCGTGAAAACAAAGACATCTATTTCAATGAATATTCGGAGAAAGATGGTTTCAATACAAAATTGTAGGTTTTTTTGAAAAATGAAATTTTTGCCACACGACAACCAAGGTGATGGCCATATTCAGGTCGCGCAGGGTGTTCGCCAAGTTCACGCAGAGCCAAGCCAAAGTGACGGCAGCGCAACAAGAACAAAAAAACCGTTTCCCCACCCGTGGAAGCGGTTTTTTGTTTTCGGGACGGCAAGGGTTGGCCTGCGGACAAACGGAAATCCTTGGTGCGGAAATAGTATCTTTCGAAAAGACGAAACCTCACGGTAACAGCAAATCGGTAGGGTTTTATCATGAAAACTCTTCCGCCAAGCCTTTCCATTCTGCCGGGAATCGCGTAAATTCGCCACAAGGCCATGAAGGCAAAACACATCAACCCGTTCACGGACTTCGGATGCGGGAAAATCTTCGGCTAAGAAACCGGTAAACCGGTTTCGCTTGATTTCCTGAACGCCCTTTTGCCCCGCCAAAACAAGATTGTCGGTTCCTCTCGCAACAACACGGAGCAGTTGGGCCAAATCACCGGCACGGAACCTCCGGTGCGGAAATTTGCATTTCAGCCGTGAGACGGGTAAAAGAAATATCCTTGAAAACAGTATCTTTCCGAAAGACAAAACCCGAGATTTTTTTGCGCCGACAGCCGGAAACACCCTCGGAATTTCCGATTCGAAAGTGCAGCCAACCCGACAGAACCGATATTTTCGCCCCACAACCGTGAAGAAATACTATCTTTTCAAACCCGCAAACCCGGCCATTTACCGCATACTTGTGCTGTTTGCCCTCAATGCCGGCTTGGTGCAGGCGCAGCAGGTGCAGTGGGCCTCACGCGTGATCGGGTTTTCGTCCGAACTGGTTTCGGCCAAGACACCCCGGCAATACGGTGCGCAGCAAGTGCTGGGCAAGCCGAGCAAGCTGCCCAATATCGGCAGTTCGCCGTGCGCTTGGTCGCCCTCCACGGAAATGACCGACTCCGAGGAATGGATCAAGGTGGGCTATGCCAAGCCCCTGAGAATCAAGCAGGTTGCCGTGGCCGAAAACTTCAATGGCGGCTGCATCACGCGCATCTACGGCTACGATGCCGCCGACAAGGAATACCTGATTTACAAAAACACCAAGGATACCGTGTACGTGCCGGGACGGATGCTGAACATTGCCCTCAAGGAAACTTCGTTTGCCGTGGCCGCGCTGAAAATAATGCTGAACACGCGCCGCATCAGCGGCTGGAACCAGATTGATGCCATCGGCATTTCCAAGACCGCCGAACCCATCCGTGCGTTGGTAAACCTGAGCCCGGATGCCCCCAAGGATTTGAAAAAACAGAACGTGGGGCGGGGTGTGAACACGCAGTTTGAGGAAATATGCCCGGTGATCACGCCCGACGGCAAAACGCTGTATTTCACCCGCCCCGAACAACCCGACAACCAAGATGTGTTTTATGCCGAAGCCGATGCGGCGGGCAACTTCACGGCCGCCCGCCGGATGCCCAGTCCGATAAACACACCCGAACACAACTCGTCGTTTTCCATCACGCCCGACGGCAACACCATGCTGCTCAACAACATATACCAGCGCGACAAACCCGACACGTCGCGCATCAAGCTCTATAAGGGGCTTTCCATGACGCGGCGTAACGGAAAAAACTGGGGATTCCCCGAGCCGGTGCAGATACAGAAATACTACAACGACAATGACTTTGCCGAGTTTTCATTGGCGCAGAATGGCCGGGTGCTGGTGATGACCGCCCAGCGCGAGGATTCGCACGGCTCCAAAGACTTGTACGTCTCGTTTGTGCAAGCGGGCAACGCGTGGAGCGAACCCCGGAACATGGGCGCGGCGGTCAACACGGCCGATGGCGAAACCTCGCCCTTCATTGCCTCCGACGGCGTGACGATGTATTACTCCACGCCCGGACTAAGCGGTTACGGCAGCATGGACATTTTTGCGACGCGCCGCCTCGACGACACATGGACAAACTGGAGCGAACCGCAAAACTTGGGCCCGGCCATCAACACCGATGCGTGGGACGGCTATTTTACGTTGCCCGCCTCGGGCGAATACGCCTATTTTGTCTCGGCCAAAAACTCGTTTGGCGGCAATGACATTTTCCGAACCCGGCTGCCCAAGGAAATCCAGCCCGAACCGGTGGCGTTGGTATATGGCAACATTTACGACGCGCAGGACAAAAAGCCCCTGGCCGCCGACATCCAGTACGAAGCCCGCTCCAAGGCCAAGGAAAGCGGCAAGGCTTCGGCAGATAAAGCCACCGGCGAGTACAAGATTGTGCTGCCCCTCAGGCGCAATTACCTGTTGTCGGTGCAGGTGGCGGGCTACGCATTGGGAACCGAAGAACTGAAACTGGAAAAGGATTCGAGCTACCGCGAAATCCGCAAGGATGTGTACCTCAACCCTTTGACCGCGTCTGCGAAACCCGAACCGCAACCCGCAAAATTAGACGTGACGAAACTGGCGGTGGGCGAAGCCGTGCGGCTGAACAGTATCATGTTTGAGCAGGGGAAATATGACCTGCTGGAGCCGTCGTTTGCCGAACTGAACCGCGTGGCCGAAATCATGAAGGAGAACCCGAACATGGCGATCCGGCTGGAAGGCCACACCGACAACCAGGGCGATTTCATGCTCAATATTGAACTCTCGAAAAACCGCGTGGCAGGCGTGAAAAAATACCTCGAATCCAAGGGTATCGCCCCGGAGCGCATCGAAATCAAGGCGTATGGCGGCACCCAGCCCCTTATCAGCAATGCCTCCGAAGCCAACCGCAAGCAAAACCGCCGCGTGGAGTTTGTGGTGTTGAAAAAGTGAGTTTCGGGTGCGCGGCCCTGCAAAATAGTATCTTGAAAAAAGGTGAAACCCGCCTTACGCCGGAAAACTCATTTTCCGGTTTCTTTCACGCCAATTGTCACGCCACCCGATACAAACGAGATGCCTTGGTTGTAGGCCGTGCCAATCATCACCGACTGAATCATGGGCTTCAGGTTGTTTTGGGCTGCTCCCCACTCGACAATGAAATTGGCTCCCGATCCGCCCCCGCCCGTGTAGTTCACCGCAAACTCCACCGTTTCCAAAGGAGCCAGCGCAATGGTACGGGTCAGGTACGGCTTCAGTTTTTTGCCGTGCGTGTCGTAGTAGTCCGCTGTGTTCACGTACATGGAGTCGGTCATGCTGGTGTTGCGCACACTCAACGTGGTGAGCAGCGCAAAGTACTGGTCTTCGCCACTGTAATAAATTTCGGAATAGATGGGCACGTACACCTGCTCGCGGTGCGCAAGCGTGTCGAAACCGACGGTAGCAGTGGTATAGGTGCGCACTTTCACCGGCTTTTTCGGCTCGCGGCACTGCACCAGCATGAGCAGGATTGATAAAGCGAAAACCGCCTTTCCGCAGTTTTCAAGCACTGCCGCGTGTTTTTTCATTTTCATAGTGTCTTCCGGTTGCAAAAGTGGGTTTTCCGTCATTGCAATTTGAGTTTTTTCACCAAGCCGCCTTCCGCATCAGACAGGGCATGGACTACGATGAACGCCCCGGGGTCAATTTGTTGCGCCGCCTGCTTCACCCGCCCCATTTCCAGCCGGGTCACCACGCACAAAAGAATGTCCTGCCTCTCATTCGAAAACCCTTTGCGCCCTTCGTACACGGTCACGCCCCGTTGCAGTTCGTCAATGATGCAACGCCGGATGGCCTCGCTTTTGTCGGATATGATGGTGATGGCCGTGTATTCTTCAATGCCGTGCAGGATGAAATCCAGCGTTTTTGAAGCGGCAACATACGTCAGTATTGAATACAGGGCAATCTCAATGTCGAGCAGGAAGGCGGCGGCGGAAAAAATGACAATATTGAGCATCAGGATCACATCGCCCACCCGGAAAGCGGCGTTTTTGCGGCTGATCAGCAGCGCGGCCACCTCCGTGCCATCCAGCACGGCTCCGCCCCGCATGGCCAAGCCAATGCCCGCCCCGATGAAAAAGCCGCCGAAAACGGCGGTCAGCAGTAAGTCGGGCGTTACATCGGGATATTCCACAAAAGCCAAACAAGCAGACAGCCCCGCAATGGCCAGGATACTTTTGACCGCAAACTTGCCGCCGATCTGCCGGTAGCCCAAAATGATGAACGGAACATTGAAAACCAGAATCAGCACGAACAGGGGCACGTCCAGTACATTGGAAACCAGCATGGATACGCCCGTCACACCGCCATCAATGAAACGGCTCGAAAGCAAAAAACCCTTCAGCCCCATGCCCGCCGACAGGATGCCAAAAACGATGAGCAAGCCATTGGTGAGTTCCCGTACAATCTTGTTTTTCATGGCCGACTTTTGGTTTTGGGTAGGCCGTTGTTTTTGTGGCGTGCTGCAAAGTAACCGGTTTTTTCGGTTTTGAAAAGGCTGCGGTGCTTGTCCCCGCCCGGATTACAGACACGCCAATTAAACTCTCGTCTGTGTGTAGATTTATCAGTCAATCCCAAAACTCAGTCTTAACTCCCTTGGTCACATAGAATCTCCTAAAGTGTTTTGTGTTTGATTCGTCTTTTGTCACGTCCTCAATTAATTCTTGAATTTCTTGCATAGTGTATTGAGTGTTGTAGCATTTTGCGGCCTCCAACATTTTTTGTTCATCTTCGGCTGAGTAATTAAGTTTCAAATTGATGTACTGTTTGTCCACATAGCCATTGATATGTCCTTCAGCTACATCTTCCTCGGTGTCTGCGGGAAAATACAGAGGATACTTGTTCACCCATCCTTCCCTCAATAACAATTCCGTCACTATTGCTCCAGTAACAATGTGTTCGGAATGTCCATATTCCCCATCAGGTCCGAATGTTATTAGTATGTCCGGGTTAAGTTTTTGAATATGCATTTTAAGCTCTTCCATCATCTTCTTGCGGCCATTCAGGTATGGACGGACCCCGAATTTAGTGTCGAGTCTGTCAATGTGCAAGTAGATTGGTGGATTGATTCCTAATTTCCCGCAAGCACAGATTGTCTCTTTTTGCCGAAGAATACCTAATGAATCGCCTGATGGAATTTTTGTCACCCTTGTTCCGTCTTTTCCGTCCGTAGCTATAATTACATAAACCTTGTGTCCCAGCCTTGCGTATTTGGCAAGCACAGCGCCAATCATATTCTCATCGTCTGGGTGGGAAAAAACACTAAGAATGGTTTTGCTTTTCACCTGTCCATTGACGGAATCAATTGAAGCCAGACAGCACATCACAAATAGTATGATCAACCTCATAACTTTATAGTTCGTGGATCATTTTGATACCGGTGTGTTCACCTGTGCTTCAAAAAGAAGGGTTTGGCATTTCCGAAACATACTATTTTTGCGGCTGTCCGGTGGCTGGCTGCGACCGCTGTATCGGGTTGTCCCTCCCGCCGTTAATGTTTTCACCAACGACAAAGGCTTGGGTCAGGCTTCTCCCGAAGTGTGCGAAAACTTCCTTCTCGGCCTTTACTTCATGAATACCATGTCATCTGTCATTTTCTAACTCGGTCTTTATTGATTTGCTCAGATTGGTGATTTCACTTATTACTTCGCCGTATCTCTTTATTTTAAAGTTTTTTGTCAGTTCCATTCTCCATAGATAACTGAACAATTCATTTTTCTGATGGGCTGACAGGGTGGCTCTTTTTAATGTTTTCAAACTGCCCTTATCGTCAAAAATCATGTATGGAGTTAAAATTTTGTTTATTGGAGAAAAGTAGGTTTTAAAATCCTGCATTTCCTCATTCTTGTTTTCCAACTGCTCCAAAATATTATAATGATAATCGTACAGTTTGATAATTTGAAATCTCAAAGAATCATTTGAAATAATTTTAAGACTGGTTTCTTTCAGCGATTCATACCCTGTCTTGTTGATGATAGGGGAGTAATTTCTGTAAACCACATAGTAATGTAATTTCAAGGAGTCTTGATTTACATCCGCATTATTAGCCCAGTTTCGCAATGAGCGAACTCCATTATTGCTCAACTGGTGCATTTTCAAGTTGGATTCAAAGTCTTTTAAATCAGACTCAATTCCATTTTTTATCTCAATCAATATTTTTGTCTCCGAAACCTTTTCCCCTTGATTGCTACTCCATTCCGTTAAAGCGAATGCAATGATGACGCTTATGAAAATCAAAGCGAATTCCGAAAAATACTTTTTACCTGCACTGACTATTTTTGTCTTAAGCATCTTTTTCAAAAAAAAGATAAATGGCAAGTCCGAAATTGGTGGAACCTGTTGAAGTTAAAACATACCCTTCTTTGCAATGTGCTTTGAGTCGAGGGATAATTTTAAGTAATAAATCAAGGTTTCGGTGTGTTCACCTGTTCTTTAAGAAGGCGGGGGTTTGGCACTTTTGAAACATACTATTTTTGCGGCTGGCCGGTGGCTTGCTGCGACTGCTGCATCGGGTTTCTGGGGCGGTTGCCTTGTTGCTTGAACAACTCGAAGCGACTGGCGGCCGGTTGGCGCGGAAAGTAATTGTTTTCCGTGTCAATGTCGGCGGTTTGCAGGTATGGATCCAAGGTGAATTGCCTGACGGGCTTTTCGGTGAAAACCACCTTTGAGATTTCCTTGGCGTTCAGCCGCCAAATTTCCGCCGGGTAGGTTTCGGTCTTTTCCGTGCCATCCTCAAACTCCATCTTCACAATCAAAGGCATCATCAGGCCGCCGTTATTCTTAAATTTCAGCGTGTAGAAGTGCAGGCCCGAATCCAGGATTTTTTTCTCGTCCGGGGTCAGGTTTTTATAGTACGCGTCAAACTGAGCCTTGTCGTCGGCGGTGACTTGGTAGGGGTCGTAGCTGTTGTAGAAATCCTTCAGTTCGGGACTTTGATCCACCGCCGTGGTCTTTATTTGTTCGGCGTTGCGCTGCTGGCTCAGGGTTTTGGGTTTCCTGCCGGTTTCGGCTTTGGCCAGCGGCTTGGCGAGGTCGGGGTTTTTGCCATCAATTTTATAATATTTCACGTCTTCCAGCGCAATCTCCACCGGGTCAACGCCGTAAAACCAGCCGCGCCAGAACCAGTCCAAGTCCACGCCCGAGGCATCTTCCATGGTGCGGAAAAAGTCGGCGGGCTGCGGGTGCTTGAATGCCCAGCGGCGGGCGTATTCCTTGAACGCGTAATCGAACAGTTCGCGGCCCAGAATCGTTTCGCGCAGGATGTTCAGGGCGGTGGCGGGTTTGGCGTAGGCGTTGTTGCCGAACTGCAAAATCTGTTCGGAGTTGGTCATGATCGGCACCAGCGTGGCCTTGTCGCTTTTCATGTAGGGCACAATCTTGTACGGCTCGCCCATTTCCGACGGGAAATCGCGTTCCCATTCCTGCTCGGCCAGATACTGGCAAAACGTGTTCAGCCCTTCGTCCATCCAGCTCCACTGCCGCTCGTCGGAATTGACAATCATCGGGAAGAAATTGTGCCCCACCTCGTGGATAATCACCAGCAGCATATAGTATTTGGTTTGGGCCGAATACGTGCCGTCGGCTTCGGGGCGGCCGCCGTTGAAGCAGATCATCGGGTATTCCATGCCGCCGCCGTTGCCAATCCAATGCACCGAAATGGCTTTGGAATACGGGTAGGCGATGGTGCGTTTGGAGTAGCTTTTGAGCGTGTGTTCCACGGCCCGCGTCGAGTATTTTCCCCACAGCGGGTTGCCTTCCTTGGGGTAGTAGCTCATGGCCCACACGGGTTTGCCCGCCACATCGCACAGCTTGGCATCCCAGATGTAGCGGCGCGAACTGCAAAAGGCAAAGTCGCGCACGTCGGCGGCGGTGAAAATCCACGTTTTCCGGCCTTTCGATTTTGTTTTCTCGGCCTGTACCGCATCCGCCTGCGACACAATCATGACGGGTTCCTTGGCGGTTTCGGCTTCGCGGAGGCGTTGCACCTGCGTGGCGGTCAGCACTTGTTTGGCGTTCTGCAACTCGCCGGTGGCACCCACCACGTGGTCGTCGGGCACGGTCAGGGCCACGCGGTATTTGCCGAAGGTGAGGGCAAACTCGCCTTGGCCCAGAAACTGCTTGTGCTGCCAGCCGTACACATCGTCATAGACGGCCATGCGCGGAAACCACTGCGCAATGGTGTAGGTGCGGTTGTCGTCGGCGGGGAAATACTCGTAGCCGCTGCGGCCCCGTACTTTCTGCATATCGTTGATGTTGTAATGCCAGTCCACCGAAAACACAAACTTGTCGCCGGGGCGCATGGGCTGGGGCAGGTTCACACGCATCATGGTCTTGTTGATGGTGTGGGCCAGGGCATTGCCGCCTTTGTCTTGGACGGCCGTGATTTTGAAACCGCCATCGAATTGGGTGCGGGTCACAAAATTCAGCGCGTTGAAAGACATGGAATTGTTAAGCGTGCCGGTCTGGGTCTTGGCCGTGTTCGATTCCTTGTCGAATATGTTCTGGTCGAGTTGCAGCCACAGGTAGCCCAGTTCGTCGGGCGAGTTGTTGTAGTACGTGATTGTTTCCGAGCCGGTGATGCTCTGGTTTTCGTCGTTGAGTTCGGCGCGGATGTCGTAGTCGGCACGTTGCTGCCAGTACTGCGGGCCGGGTGCGCCGGATGCGCTGCGGTAGTTGTTGGGCGTGGGCAAGGCCGTGCCCAATTGCTCGAATTTGGAATAGGCGGGTTCGGTTTCCTTGTTCTGTGCCTTGCCACTTACATGGCAGCAAAAAAGGATGGCAATGCAAAGGACTTTTTTCATGGTTCGCGCTGTCAAGGTTGTTTGGTGGGGTGGCACGTTTTTTGGTGATGGTTGTGTAGATACGGGCATTCCGAAATAGTATGTTTTGAAAAGGCCAAACCCGGCCTGTTAGCTAGGGCTATTTGGTTTTCGGTTCGGAAGGCTACGTTTTCCGACCTTTAAAAGTAGGAAAGATTGGAGTATTTTCCGTTCGGTCTTCAAAAATTCCCTTAATTTTGCTTTCAAGGTAGTTTATGTTACATTTTCCAATTTATTCCCAATCAAATCACATGAACAAGCGTAATTCCAGAATTTTCCTTGCCGGCGGACTATTATTCGCGGCAATCTGTTTGGCGGGCAGCCCGTCGGCCATGGCGCAGGCAGGCACGGCAAAAACCACCGCCCCACCCAAGGAAATCAATGATTTGCTGTCCAAATACACCTGTCTGGCCTGCCACAAGACCGAGGCTCGGCTGGTTGGTCCGGCCTATCAGGATGTAGCCAAGAAAAAATACACCAACAACAAGATTGTGGAGCTGATATACAAGCCGCAGCCCACCAACTGGCCCGGATACCCGCCCATGGCCGCCATGACGCAAGTGCCCAAGGCCGACGCGCTGAAAATTGCGGTCTGGATTAATTCGCTGAACAAAACGGCTACAAAAGCCGCCAAAAAAAGCTGACGTGCCAGAAGGCGGGTTTGGCCTGTGGCGGACATACTATTTTGCAATGCCATTTCGGGGTCAGCCCTGAGGTTTGCAGAAACCAAAAAGCCACCGGGAATCAGTGGCTTTTTGGTTTTCAGGCAATGCCGCACTTATGCCGCACCCGGTTGCTGGGGGGCCCTCCGCTCCGTTGGGGCTGCCTGCTGCGTTTTCAGCAGGTCGCGGATTTCGGTGAGCAACAGCACATCGTTGGGCGTGGCTGCCGGGGCGGGGGCCACCTCCTGCTTGCGTTTCACGACGTTGATGGCCTTGATGATTGCGAACAGCACCAAGGCCACGATCAGGAAATTGATGGTGGCCGACAGGAAACTGCCGTATTTCACGGTATTGAACACGGTCAGTTCCTCCAGCTTTTTCAGGTGGGCGGCATCTAAGGCCGGTTTTAGCAGCAAGGGCGTGATTACATCGTCAATGAACGAACTGACGATTTTGCCGAACGATGCGCCGATGATCACACCGACGGCCAAGTCCACAACGTTGCCCTTGAGGGCGAATTCCTTGAATTCCGATACAAATCCCATGATGACAAAAGTGGTTGAGGTTGGTTTGAGACGGGCGAAAATTTCATTTTTTTAACCGAAAAAGCAAACCTTTTCCACAAAGACCGGAATTTCAACCGGAGCGAGTGTCCGGGAAACGTGGCAATGTCGATTTTTTTAATTGCAGGCACAAAAAAACCCCATCCGTACGGATGAGGTTTGGGCTTTTTGAAAGACACTATTTTTTCAGGCTTTTTTCGGCACCAAGGCGGGGAAACGGCGTTGTGCCAACCCGAACATCCCGAACAGCACGCCGCAGAAAAACAGGTCGCCGGCAAGGGTGTTGCCAAAAAACGGAATGGCGGCCACGTAGCAGGCAACCAAGCCTTCGCGCGTGGCCGGATACATGGAGCCTCCGTACCAGACCCCGAAATTGGTGACCAGATAAAACAGCACCGATGCCGAAAGGCTGGCCGCCAAAAGATTGGTGAAGTTTACTTTTTTAAGCAGCACAATCCCCAGCCCCACCACCAGCGCGAAACTGCCGTACATCCAGTAACCGCCGGGCGTGAACCACGCAAACGACGGGTTGTACTCACGGTAAACAACGTTGTTGAGCACCAAGTCGCTGATCCAAAGTGAGGCCAGCGGCACCAGGAATGCCGCCACGCGATTGGAGAAAAACGCCCCGCCAAACAGTGCCATTGCGCCAACGGCGGTGAAGTTGGGCGGATGCGGCAGCAAGCGGGTCAGTGCCGCCAGCAAGACCAACACGGCCAGCACGCCGAAACGCGGGTTTGTCAGGGTTTTCATGTCTATCGGATTTTTAGGGAACAACGGGCGGATTTTGAAAAACGATGGGACAAAGGTAGGACATTTGCGCCCAACCGAAAAACTTAGACCCGCCTTTTTGGCGTTCGCTTCCGGCGGGATCAGGAAAACCGGACGGATTTGGCGGTTTTTACTTGAACATAGCCCTGAAATCACCTGACCCCAAAAAACGCCTCTCCGTAGCCCTGAAATTTAAACCCACCAAAAACGGAACCCGAAAATTCGCCGCCTTTTATTGCCCCCCCGAGGGCGGGGGCACACGGGTGCATGGCGAAAACGACCTCTCGTTTGCCACCCACCAAACGGGCGACGGGCAGGTGGGCGTGTATTACCGGCTGGCTTGGTTTTAGGTACATCCTACCATCAGAATTGTCACGAGATAGCGGTTTTGAAAATAAAAACCAACTTAAAGTTCGCATTTTGTGAACTTTTGTCGTACGTTTGTATTCAAAACCGCTTTCCATGAACGTAATCAAAGTACCTATAATCAGGTCATACCAAGAGAATTATCCGGCGGCAGCCGGAGATCTGGGAAGTTGGTTGAAAGTGGTGAAAGTGGCAAAATGGTCTTTACCCCATGATGTGCAACAGGTTTATCCCAAGGTTTCCGTGTTAAAAAACGGCAGGCTCGTCTTCAACATATATGGTAACACTCACCGGTTGATCGTCCGGGTCAATTATTCGACGCAATCAATCTATGTCCGTTGGTTCGGTACGCACCAAGAATACGACCGGACAGATGCCGATTCTGTCTGAACGGGTTTGATTCCTGATTGGAAGTTTTTTTTCATTTTTAACATTCTGTATATGGCACAAGTAATCGAATTGATGGTGGTCGACAGTCCGCAAACATACCAGGAAGCATTGGTGCGGCTTGATGTGATATTTGACGCTGATCCGAATACCACTGAAGGCTATGAAGCAAGGATGCTCACCAAGGCAATCATGGATCATGAGGCTGCGATGGAACAGCCCCTCGAAGGAGATCCGGTGGATGTGATCAGACATATCATGCGAGAACACAATTTGAAGCAGTCGGACATTGTCCCCTATATCGGTTCCAAAAGCGTTGTCTCCGAAATACTCAGCCGCAAACGTCCCCTGACACTCAATATGATCCGTAATCTTTCGGCGGCGTTGCACATTCCGGTTGCCGCCCTGATTTGAACCCGATGACCGGCCAATCAAATTCACTTGGCGTGCAGTCTGGGTGTGTAAGCACCACTTTTAGTACCATTTTTCGGAAAAAACAGGCATTTAAAGCCTGTAAAGACACATTTCTGTTATACCTCCGTTTTTAGTTAAACTTGTGTTTTTCATCCCCCGTTGCCCATGAACCTGCGAAATACCGGAAAACATTGCCTGTACGCGTCCATCCTTGCCTGCTTCCTGTCGGCGGGCTGCCTTCTTGCCCAGCCGCCCACCTATCCGGCGGGCGAATTGAAACTGGCATTGAAAAAAATGAATGTGCTGGGCAGTGCCCTGTACGTGGCCGCCCACCCCGACGACGAGAACACGGCCATGCTGTCTTATCTGGCCAAGGAGCGGCTGGTGCGCACGGCCTACCTGTCGCTCACGCGCGGCGATGGCGGGCAGAACCTGATCGGCCCGGAGCAGGGCGCATTGATCGGCGTGATCCGCACGCAGGAACTGTTGCAGGCCCGCCGCATTGACGGGGCCGAGCAGTATTTCACCCGTGCCAACGACTTCGGGTTTTCCAAATCAACCGAGGAGGCGTTGAAAATATGGAACCGGGATGCGGTGCTGTCTGATGTGGTGTGGGTGATCCGCAACCTGCGGCCCGATGTGGTCATCACCCGTTTTCCGCCCACCACCCAAGCCGGTCACGGCCACCACAGCGCGTCGGCGGTGCTGGCCGAGGAAGCCTTTGCCGCCGCCGCCGACCCCAAAAAATATCCTGAACAGTTGGCCTACGTGCAGCCGTGGCAGGCCAAACGGCTGGTCTGGAACTCGTTCACGCCCAACTTCACCAACGAAAAGCCGCCCGGCGATGGCATCATTTCGGTGCCTTTGGGAACGTACAATCCGCTGCTGGGCAGGTCGTACACCGAAATTGCGGGCGAAAGCCGCAGTATGCACAAGAGCCAGGGCTTCGGGTCGGCGCGCAACCGGGGGCAACGCCTGGATTACCTGCAACACAAAGCGGGCGAAAAAGCCGTAAACGATGTGTTTGACGGCGTTGACCTGACTTGGAGCCGCGTGAAAGGCGGCAAAATAGTATCCCAAAAAATCGCCAAAGCCTACCACGATTTCAATGCCGAAAACCCATCGGCCTCAGTGCCGGCGTTGCTGGAGATTTACCGCGAAATGAACGCAATGCCAGCGGATGAATATGTGCGCCAAAAACAAAAAGACCTGTCCGCAATCATCGCCGCCTGCGCCGGGTTGTGGTTCGAGGCCAATGCCATCACGTACGCCGCATCGCCGGGCGTCACGGTCAGGACGTTTGCCAACGTCGTGAAACGCTCCGGTTTTCCGGTGCGCTGGCAGTCGGTGCGGATGCTGAATACGGCCAAGGACTCGGTAATCAACAAGGAACTGAAAGACAATGAAGCCCTGAACCTGCCGCTGACGCTCCAAATACCGCCGGAAACCAACCTGACGCAGCCGTACTGGCTCGCCAACCCGCCCACCAAAGGCATGGTGATGGTGACCGACCAACGGCTCATCGGCAAACCCGAAAATACGCCCCAACTGATGGCCGCGTTCCGGTTCAGCATCGGCGGCACGGAACTGGAACTGACCACGCCGCTCACCTACAAATGGACCGACCCGGTAGCAGGCGAACTCTACCGCCCGTTTGAAGTGCGCCCCGCCGTGACGGTAAACCTCGATGAGAAAACGCTCATGTTCGCCTCGCCGGAGCCGAAAACGGTGGACGTGCTGCTCAAGGCCGGAGCCGCCGGAGTGAAAGGCAGTGTGCGGCTCGACGTGCCCAAAGGCTGGAAGGCCAGTCCCGAAATAGTATCTTTTGAAATGGCCAAACCCGAAGGCGAACAAAATGTCTCGTTCCGACTCACACCGCCCGATGGGGTTTCGGAGGGCGTAGTGAAAGTGGTTGCCCAAACACCCGACGGACGGGAGTTCAGCCGGGGGCTGCTCACCATCAGCCATGCACACATCCCCAAACAGACGCTTTTTCCGGAGGCGCAGTTGCGCGTGGTGCGGCTGGAAGTGAAAACCGCCGGGAAAAACATTGCCTACCTCAACGGCCCCGGCGACGATGTGGCCGCCGCCCTGCGGCAGATCGGCTACCAGGTCACTGTGCTGTCGGCCAGCGACTTGCGGCGCGATGCCGCCTACCTGCAACGATTTGATGCGGTGGTGGTGGGCGTGCGGGCCTTCAACACCGAGGAACGCCTGAAATTCTTCCAGCCCGTACTCATGCAATACGTGGAGAATGGCGGCGTGGTGGTGGCGCAGTACGCCGTGAGCCGGGGCCTGGTGACCGACCAGATTGGCCCGTACCCGTTCGAGCTTTCCCGCGACCGGGTAACCGTTGAGGAAACGCCGGTTACGTTCCTCAAGCCGCAGCACCCGCTGCTGAACACGCCCAACCGAATTACGGCTCAAGACTTTGACGGCTGGGTGCAGGAACGCGGCCTGTACTTCGCCCAGAAATGGGACGGACGCTACGAGGCCCTGCTCTCATCGGCCGATCCCGGCGAAAAGCCGCAGGACGGCGGCTTGCTGGTGGCCGACTATGGCAAAGGGCGGTTCGTGTACACGGGCTACGCCTTTTTCCGGCAGCTTCCGGCGGGCGTGCCGGGGGCATACCGGCTGTTTGCCAACCTGATTGCCCCAGTGAATGGAGGCGCGAAGTAGGAAAAAAATAGTGAAAATTAATTTTTCTTTTTTTAGCGTTTTATAGCAGGCAGACGAAATTGCTGAAAATTTAGACCCGGTAATATACTTGTTTTTTTAACTGTAAGTAATTGGACAAATATAACCGAAATTTATTTTAATTTTGTCCCATGGGACGTAAAAGCAAACATGTTATTTTGACCGATGATGAGAAAAAAGCCTTGGAACGAGGCTATAAACAAGGGTCAAACCCTGTTTTCCGTCGTCATTGTGAAGCAATCCTGATGAATGCTTCCGGCAAAAGCATCAAGGCGATAAGCGGGCACTTTTCGCTCAGGGTCCACACTGTCGGCCTGTGGTTGCAAAAATGGCAGGCCCTTGGCATCGAGGGTTTGAAACTGGCAAAAGGCCGGGGCCGCAAGCCAAAAATAAGGGATGCCGACACCGTTGTCCTGGACCGGATAGAAAACCTTTTGGAAGAGGAATCCAGACAATTGAAGCATGTGCTGGTTGTCTTGGAGCAGGAATTCGCCATCAGCATGTGTAAAAAAACGCTTAAACGCTTCTTGCGAAAAAAAAATACCGTTGGAAACGTTGCCGTAAAATCTGTCCGAAAAAGCCGGACGACG